>NZ_JBPYUI010000017.1:0-119630 GCF_051858335.1 Klebsiella sp. K47 | reverse complement strand
GGCGGGGGCAACCGGCTGACGCGGCGCGGGCGCGGCGGCCTGTGCCGGCTGCACCTCCGGCTCCGGCAGCGGCTTACGCGGATGAAACGCCAGGGCACGCAGCAGCGTCATTTCGACGCCCATCCGCCGGTCCGGGGCGTAAGGCAGCTCTTTGCGGCCAATCAGCAGCGTTTGGTAGTAGAGCTGAACGTCGCCGGGCGGTACGGTTCGCGCCAGTTCGCGCATCCGCACTTCGACCGCGGCCATGTCGGCGCCCAGCGCCGAAGGCGACAGCTGAACCATGGCGATGCGGTGCAGCAGGCTCTGCATCTCGACCAGCAGCGCCTCCCACTCGACGCCGCGTGCGGCGGCGTCATTGACGCCCGCCATGACCCGCTCGCCGTCGGCAGCAACCAGCGCTTCAATCAGCGACAGCGCCTGATCGTCATCAAGGGTGCCGAGCATGGTGCTCACCGATGCGGCCGTCAGCTGCCCTTCCCCACTGGCAATCGCCTGATCGGTCAGGCTTAAGGCATCGCGCAGGCTGCCATCGGCCGCCCGCGACAACAGCTGCAGCGCGCGGGGCTCAAAGGCAATCTGCTCTTCGCCAAGAATATGCTCCAGCTGATGGCGGATCTGTTCAACGTCCAGCGCCTTCAGGTGGAACTGCAGGCAGCGGGATAAGATCGTTACCGGCAGCTTCTGCGGATCCGTCGTCGCCAGCAGAAATTTGACGTGCGCCGGCGGCTCCTCCAGCGTTTTTAACAACGCGTTGAAGCTGTGACGCGACAGCATATGGACTTCGTCGATGAGATAGACCTTAAAGCGGCCGCGGGCCGGCGCGTACTGGACGTTGTCCAGCAGATCGCGGGTATCTTCGACTTTGGTTCGCGAGGCGGCGTCAATCTCAATCAGATCGACAAAGCGCCCCTGTTCAATTTCCCGGCAGTTATCGCACACGCCGCAGGGGGTGGCGGTGATGCCGGTTTCACAGTTTAACCCTTTCGCCAGCAGACGGGCGATGGAGGTCTTCCCGACCCCGCGGGTACCGGAAAAAAGATAAGCGTGATGAATGCGCCCTAACGACAAGCCGTTCGCCAGTGCGGTCAGCACATGTTCCTGGCCGACGACGTCAGCAAAGGTTTGTGGGCGCCATTTACGGGCTAAGACCTGATAACTCATGGGCTGGCTCTGAAACGCTGGAAGGTGAAATCACGAAGGGGTCATGCTATCACAGCCCCGCCCGATCGGCGAGGCTATGTGGAGGGATTTGCTTAGTGGCCCGGGAACGGCACCAGACAGTAGCAGTGGATCCCCAGCTTCTCCAGGCGCTGTTCGCCGCCCAGATCGAAGAGATTAATAATGAAAGCGGCATCGTGCACTTCGCCACCGAGGCGGCGGATCAGTTTGACCGTGGCGTCGATAGTGCCGCCGGTCGCCAGCAGATCGTCAACCACCAGCACTTTATCGCCCGGTTTAATGGCGTCAACGTGGATCTCCAGCTGATCGGTGCCATACTCCAGCTCATAGGTCTCGGCAATGGTTTCACGCGGCAACTTACGCGGCTTGCGTACCGGAACAAAGCCCACGCCCAGCGCCAGCGCAACCGGGGCGCCGAACAGGAAGCCACGCGCCTCAGTCCCTACCACTTTGGTAATACCCGCGTCTTTGTAGCGCTCGGTCAGCAGTTCAATGCTAAGCGCGTAGGCCTTCGGGTCTTCCAGTAAGCTGGTGACATCGCGGAAAAGAATGCCAGGTTTTGGATAATCCTCGATACTCTGGATGCTGTTCTTCAGATATTCAAGCTGCTGTGCAGTTGCGGTCATAAGTGTATGCCTGATTGAAACGGTATTACCCACGGGCGTGCAAAAGGGGCCAAAGAAACATTTGTTTAACCTTTGACCAGGCTTGCCCGCGCTCGAAAACGCCAGAATTTACTGGCTGTCGGCAACAATTGCAACAGGCATTATTGCGCATCAGTGCTTTTGTTGCTTTGCGTCAACCACCGGAATGCGCCACATAAAGATCAGCAGACAGGCCAGAATGACCAACAGCATGATGCGCACCCACGTAAGCTTAACCAGCCATAGCGAAATAGCAAAAGTCACCACGATCATCGCAATGGCGCGCGGTTTAGCGCCGCGAGGCATGGCGCGGTACTGTTGCCAGTGGCGAAGATAGCCGCCAAACCAGGAGCGATACAGCAGCCACTGGTGAAAGCGCGGCGATGAGCGGGCAAAGCACCAGGCGGCGAGCAGAATAAACGGCGTCGTCGGCAGCAACGGTAAGAAGACGCCCAGCGTACCCAGCGCTACCGCCAGCCAGCCGATAATGGTTAAAATAACAGGTGGCATAATGCGAATCGTTATCAAACAGATGAGGCTACTGTAGCACAGTTGGCTGACGGAAAATGGAGGGGGTTGGTGAAAACTGCTCAACTTTTACAAACGCTGAACGACCAGCTGAGTGAGCTGTCCGCGCTGGTGGCGCCGCTGGCGGAGCACGCGACCCTCAGCCCGCGCTTTGACCGCCAGCTCTTCCACACCCGCAGCACGCTGATGCAGGCCTATCTGGCGGAAGCCCAACACAACTTTAACCAGCTCCGCCAGGCCGTCGAGCGCCAGCAGCTGCCGCAGGTGGTCTGGATTGCCGAGCGTCTGGCGGCACAAATCGCCGCGCTGCGCCGTGAAACCGCCACCTGGTCCTTGCGCAGTTGGGACCACGCGTCGCCAACGTTGAGCCGCTGGCAGCGCCGTCGCCTGCAGCATCAGGAGTATGAGCGTCGCCTGCTGGCGATGCGCGACCAACGCCAGCGTCAGCTGGCGCAGGCGACCAGCCTTGACGAGCAGCAGCGGCTGGGGAAAGAAGTTGAAGCCTACAGCGGCCGGTTGGCGCGCTGCCGACAGGCGCTGGACAAGATTGAAAACGTACTGGCGCGGCTGACGCGCTAACAGGAGAGCCCGATGTCGCTGGAAAATGCATCCGATGAGGTCAAACTGGCCGTCGATTTAATCATGTTGCTGGAATCGCATCAGATCCCGGCGCAAACCGTGCTGAGCGCGCTGGAAATTGTCCGGCGGGATTATGCAAACAAGTTAAAAAACGCGGAAAGCGGGTCGCAAAACCCAGAGAAGTAGGATGTTGTCTCCGGCAGTGTGCTGGCAGTCTGGTCCTCTGCGCATGACGCCACTGGAGACAATATTGATGGAAAAAGTCAGTCAAACCCCACACGACGCGGTGTTTCGCCAGATGCTCATGCATCAGGCGGTCGCGAAGGATTTTTTGCAGTTGTACCTCCCCGCGCCGTTTCTGGCGATCTGCGAACTGGATTCGCTGCAGCTGGTCTCCGGTAGCTTTGTTGAAGAGGACCTGCGCGCCAGCTATTCCGATATCCTTTACTCACTGCGCACGCGTCATGGACCGGGCTATGTGTACGCGCTGATTGAGCACCAGAGTACCCCGGACAAGCTGATGGCGTTTCGCCTGCTGCGCTATGCGCTGGCCGCCATGCAGCGTCATCTGGACGCCGGCCACGACACTCTGCCGCTGGTGGTGCCGATTCTGTTTTATCACGGCAAAGTGAGCCCCTGGCCCTGGGCCCGCAACTGGCAACAGCTATTCGCCGATCCGGCGCTGGCGAAGGCGCTCTATAGCAATGCTTTTCCGCTGGTGGACCTCACCGTAATGCCTGATAATCAGATCGCCCGTCATCGGCGGATGGCCATGCTGGAGCTGCTGCAAAAGCATATCCGCCATCGCGATCTGGCCGAGCTGCAGGTGCCGCTGATTGCGCTGATGACGCAAGGCTATCTGACAGAAGCGCAGCTGAATACGCTGCTGCGCTATATGTTGCAGGCGGGAACTACGGAACATCCGGGGGCGCTGATCCGCACGCTGGCGGCGCAGTCGCCCAGGCATAAGGAGCTGATGATGACCATTGCCGAATGGCTGGAAGAGAAAGGCCGTAAACAGGGACAGCAAGAGGGTGAGCAGGAAGCTACCCGCAGCATCGCCGCCAGAATGCTGGCGCGCGGCCTCGAACGTCAAACCGTGCAGGAGCTCACCGGGCTGAGCGATGAAGAACTCGCCGCGCTGGCGCCCTGATACAGCAGGGGCGGCTTTGCGCCGCCCCTCTTCGCTCAGGACGCGGTGGTGGGCGCCAGATCGTCGCCTTTCCCGTCCCGTTTCACTTCGGTGACTTCATCGCCTTTTTCATTGCGCAGATGAACTTCCAGCTGGTTAAAGGCAATGTTGATGTCATTCTCCCGGCACAGGCGGTCGATGTCGCGGTTGAGCTCATCCACCGTGTAGCTGCGATCGCGCAGTTCTCGAACATACAGACGCAGTTCATGATCCAGGGTACTGGCCCCGAAGGTGGTGAAGAAAACCGCTGGCGCCGGCTCCTGCATCACTTTCGGATGATCGTGCGCGGCCTTCAGCAGCACCTCTTTCACCTTATCCAGGTCTGAGCCATAGGCGACGCCGAGGCGGATCACCACCCGGGTCACGGTGTCGGAGAGCGACCAGTTGATCAAGCGCTCGGTAACGAACGCCTTGTTCGGGATAATCACCTCTTTGCGATCGAAGTCGGTGATGGTGGTGGCGCGAATACGGATTTTGCTTACCGTCCCCGAGAAGGTTCCGATAGTGACCGTATCCCCAATGCGCACCGGACGTTCGAACAGAATGATAAGGCCGGAGACAAAGTTACCGAAGATCTCCTGCAGACCAAAACCTAAACCAACCGACAGCGCGGCCGCCAGCCATTGCAGTTTATCCCAGGAGACGCCCAGCGCCCCGAATACCGTCATCGCCCCGATAGCGATAATCGCATAGTTGAGAATGGTGGTGATGGCGTAGGAGGTCCCCTGACGCATGTTGAGCCGCGACAGCACCAGCACCTCCAGCAAACCCGGCAGGTTGCGGATCAGCGCCCAGGCGACCATTGACGCCACAATGGCGAACAACAAACTGCCCATCGTCACGCTGCGCACCACGCTGGCCCCCGCCTCGGTGCCGTTGTAGTGCCAGAGGGTAATGCTGTCGAGGTAGGCGAAAACGGTGATCAAATCAGACCAAATCGCCCAGAACATCACTGCGAACAGCGCGACCATCACCAACATGGTGATGCGCAGCGTCTGCTGGTTGACCTGCTCGAGAGCGATAGTTGGCTCTTCCTGCGGCTCGGCGCCTTCCGCCCCTTCCTTCACCAGATGTTGACGGCGCGCCAGCGCGCGGCGCCAGGCGATACGCCGCGCCGCCACGCTCAGGCCGCGCAGCACGGTCTGGTACAGCAGGTTCCAGATCATCACCAGATACACGGTCTCGATCCAGCGTCCCGCCAGACGCAGCGTCGTGTAGAAGTAGCCGGTTGCCGTCAGCACCATCAGGGCCACCGGAACGATAGACAACACCGTGATCGTCAGCAGGCGCAGGCTGTGCGACTCTTTATCGCGCCAGCTTTCCCGGCACATCGGCCAAACCAGCACCGCGATCAGCAGTAAGTTGAAGAAAATCACCAACTGCCCCAGCACGTCGTCCATCAGGTTCAGCGGCGACAGTTCGGAAATCACCGACCAGAAATTCAGCGGCAGCAGCGCCAGGCTGACGCGAACAATCTGCCGCCGCCAGTGGCTGGTCAACTGCGCCGGCATATTAAAGTGGTTGACCGCGACGCCGTTCTTTTCCAGCACTTTCCAGCACAGGCCAAACACCAGCCAGAACATAGCCAGCTTTTTACTGTACGCCCACAGCAGTCCGCTAATATTTAACTGCATGGTGAGTAAGATCAGACCGATAGCCAGAATCAACAGCACCACCGGTAAGGCGCGGATCAGATCGATCAGGATCGCCTTCGGCGTATGCAGTTGGGTATCGTTGCGCAGCTGTCCCACCTGGGAAGCAAGCTTTGCCTGATAATCCTTGAGCCACTGCAGACGCCAGCGGATGAGGCCGGCAATCAACAGCAGCGGTAAACCGGCCAGGAAAGCGACAAACACCGCAGGCCACGCTTTTTCCCAGTTCACGGTGATTTTCATCGCCTTAAACTGACCTTTCAGCGCCTCCGGGAAGGCCTTAATCCACTCCCAGTCCATCGGTTTATTGCTGTTCACCCAGAAAATTTGCTGGGTCAGAATTTCCTTCAGACTGCTCGAGACGCTCATCAGCTGCTGCTGATTGATCTGCAGGTTGATGGCCATCATCAGCTGGTTACCCAACTGTTTGTTGAACTGATCAAGCAGTTCGCGACGCATGTCGATCACTTCCAGTAGCGCGGCGTGGACTTCATCGTTCACTTCGCTGCTGTGCCCCTCCTCCAGTTTGGCGACAAAGGCATCGCTCTGGAACAGCGCGTCGCGCTGCTGGTTCACCTCAAACTGTTCAAGCCGCAGGTCGGCGATGCGGTTGGTCATATCCTGCAGCTCATCCGCCGACGGTAATGTCTGTTGCTGTTGGTAAAGAATACGCGACAGCAGCAGGCTCCCCCGCAGAACTGAAATTTGCTCTTTAATATCCCGTTCAGACTGCAGCGCGCGGTCGAGCCAGTTCTTGACCTGGATATTGCGCTGCACCAGCTGGTTACCGTTCTCTGTTGCCTGGATCAGCTTCTCGCTGAGCTGATGGTTAATATCCAGCTCCTGCTTGACCAGCGGGTTGGCCTGAATACGCGCCGTTTCGTCGGGGGTAACCGCCTCCTGGGCGGTTTTCTCGGTCAGGGTCAGCCGTTTGCTGTTCACGGCCTCCTGCAGCAGCTGTAGCTGATGCTCCAGCCGGTTGCTCCAGGCGGTGACGTAGTCACGCTGCTTCTGTAGGGTATCCTGCAGGATAGTGTTGCCTTCGAGGCTCTTGCGCTGTTGCTCGATCTGCGCGTTGAGCAATGCCTGTTGAGCCTGCAACAGCACCTGCTGGGTCGGGCGTAGGGTCTCGTCGCCCACCGAGGTGCCATTCAGACGATTGCGGATCTGCTGCAGCTGCTGGGAGGCGTTGAACATCGCATTTTGCACGCGTTCCGGCTGCGTTTGCAGGGAAACCAGCTGGCTGTTATAGGTCGCCAGATCGTTTTGCGCATTCTGCAGATCGTCCAGCGTCTGGGTGACGCGCGACTCCAGCTGACGCAGGGAGAGCGTACTTAGCGTTTTGCGCGTCGCGTCGTCGTTCGGGACATCGCTCAGGTTATTGAGGCTCTCCACCGCCTGGCGCAGCTTCGCCGGCGCCTGCTCGACCTGCTGTCGCAGCTGTGCCGTCTCGCTTTTGATACGCTCGATTTTATCCAGCGTTTCCAGCGTCTGAGTCAGATCCTGCTGGACCAGTTTGTCCTGCGGAGTCAGTTCTTTTTGCTTGTTTAACGTATTGAGCTGGCTCTGCACCTCTGCCCGATCGGGGAGATCCGCGGCGCGGCCCTGGACTGGGCTGAAAAGGCCAATAAAACAGAGCAGCGTGATAATAAAGATGAACGTGGCGCGTTGCCTGGAGATCGTGTGCAGCATAGTTAATATGAATGAATGCAAATGCCGGAGAATACCGGGGGTCGTCGCAAGCGCGCAGAATAGCACTTCTCAGCGCTGGCGAATAGCGGCGGACGGCGCTAAAAATTCACGCCCATCCGCGCGCTACCTTTAAGCTGACAAGCTCTCCGGGCCGCGTAGCGTCGGGCAGAATTGATACATCTCCAGCAGAATAGCGACGTAGTCCCGCGCTTCCGCATGCAGGTCGAACGAATCGGGGGCAAACAGCCAGTTTTCCATCAGCCCGGAAAGGTAGCTGCGCATTAACACGGCCGCCCGCCGGGTGAGTAAATTGGCGGGCAGCAGCTTCGCCGCGATGCATTCTTTCAAGGTCTGCTCGATACGCTCATAACTCGCCAGGGAGAGCTGCCGCTGGGCCTGCTGCACCACGGTCATTTCACCGACGAACTCACACTTATGATAGATAATCTCCATCATTAATCGTCGACGTTCTTCTGTCACTGTCGCTTCAAGAACATAGACTAGAATCTCCCTGATAACTGAGAGTGGATCGTTGGGGAATTTTGCCCGATACTCAATTTCGAGATCGCTAATACTGGCGTCTGACAGCTCCCAAATTTCGTTGAATAAATCTGATTTATTCTTGAAATGCCAGTAGATAGCCCCCCTCGTTACACCCGCAGCTTTTGCAATTGTTGCCAACGAGGTAGATGATACGCCTTGCTGCGAAAACAGACGCAGAGCAACATCCAGAATCAGTTGCCGGGTTTCACGTGCCTGTTGTTTGGTTTTTCGTGCCATAGGTTAATGACTTTACAGAGGTTACGTTTACATACATTTGTGAATGTATGTACCATAGCATGACCATAATAGAAAGACTGTAGTGGGTTTGTGGTTGTTTGAGCCACTGAACATTTTGAAATTGGACACTCGAGGTTTACATATGAACAAAAACAGAGGGTTAACGCCTCTGGCGGTCGTTCTGATGCTCTCAGGCAGCTTAGCGCTAACAGGATGTGACGATAAACCGGCTCAACAGGGAGCCCAGCACATGCCGGAAGTCGGTATTGTGACGCTCAAATCCGCACCTCTACAAATAACCACCGAACTGCCAGGCCGCACCAGCGCCTATCGCATTGCGGAAGTCCGTCCTCAGGTCAGTGGCATTATTTTAAAACGTAACTTCGTGGAAGGTAGCGATATCCAGGCCGGCGTCTCCCTGTATCAGATCGATCCAGCCACCTATCAGGCCAGCTATGACAGCGCCAAAGGCGACCTGGCAAAAGCCCAGGCGGCGGCAAACATGGATCAACTGACGGTCAAGCGTTATCAGAAACTGTTGGGCACCAAATATATTAGTCAACAAGACTACGATACCGCCGTTGCGACGGCGCAGCAGAGCAATGCGGCCGTGGTCGCGGCGAAAGCGGCCGTTGAAACCGCGCGCATCAATCTGGCCTACACCAAAGTCACCTCGCCGATCAGCGGCCGGATTGGTAAATCCACCGTGACCGAAGGGGCGCTGGTACAGAATGGTCAAACGACCGCCCTGGCAACCGTTCAGCAGCTGGATCCGATCTATGTTGACGTCACCCAGTCGAGCAATGATTTCCTGCGCCTGAAGCAGGAGCTAGCCGACGGCCGCCTGAAACAGGAAAACGGCAAAGCGAAAGTGGAGCTAGTGACTAATGACGGTCTTAAGTATCCGCAGTCCGGCACGCTGGAATTCTCGGATGTCACCGTCGATCAGACCACCGGCTCAATCACGCTACGCGCTATTTTCCCGAACCCGGATCACACCCTGCTACCGGGGATGTTCGTCCGTGCCCGTCTGGAAGAAGGGATTAACCCTGACGCCCTGCTGGTACCGCAACAGGGTGTTACCCGTACGCCGCGCGGCGACGCCAGCGTCATGGTAGTGGGGGAAGGCGATAAAGTCGAAGTCCGCCAGGTCACTGCTTCTCAGGCGATCGGCGATAAATGGCTGGTCACTGACGGTCTGAAATCCGGCGATCGCGTTATCGTCACCGGCCTGCAAAAAATCAAACCAGGTGTGCAGGTAAAAGCGCAGGAAGTAGCTTCTGATGATAAACAGCAAGCCGCAGGCAACGCGCCATCAGAACAAACCAAGTCTTAACTTAAACAGGAGCCGTTAAGACATGCCTAATTTCTTTATCGATCGCCCCATATTTGCATGGGTGATCGCCATTATCATCATGCTGGCTGGGGGATTATCGATCCTCAAATTGCCGGTGGCGCAATATCCGACGATTGCGCCGCCAGCAATTTCCATTACCGCCATGTACCCCGGTGCTGACGCCGAAACGGTGCAGAACACCGTAACTCAGGTTATCGAACAGAATATGAACGGTATCGATCACCTGATGTACATGTCCTCAAATGGCGACTCCACCGGTACGGCAACCATTACGCTGACCTTCGAATCCGGTACCGATCCGGATATCGCCCAGGTTCAGGTTCAGAACAAGCTGGCGCTGGCGACGCCTCTGCTGCCGCAAGAAGTACAGCAGCAAGGGATTAGCGTTGAGAAAGCGTCCAGCAGCTTCCTGATGGTTGTCGGCGTCATTAACACCAACGGCACCATGAACCAGGACGATATTTCGGACTACGTGGCGGCCAACATGAAGGATCCGATTAGCCGTACCAGCGGCGTCGGCGACGTTCAGCTATTCGGTTCCCAGTATGCGATGCGTATCTGGATGGATCCAAACAAACTGAACAACTTCCAGCTTACGCCGGTGGATGTGATCAGCGCCCTGAAAGCGCAGAACGCCCAGGTGGCCGCGGGCCAGTTAGGCGGTACGCCGCCGGTGAAAGGCCAGCAGCTTAACGCCTCGATCATCGCGCAGACGCGTCTGACCAATACGGAAGAGTTTGGCAACATCCTGCTGAAGGTGAACCAGGACGGTTCCCAGGTTCGTCTGCGTGATGTCGCCAAAATTGAGCTGGGCGGCGAAAGCTATGACGTAGTGGCGAAGTTTAACGGCCAGCCGGCATCCGGTCTGGGTATTAAACTGGCTACCGGCGCGAACGCGCTGGATACCGCCAACGCTATTCGCGCTGAACTGGCGAAGATGGAGCCGTTTTTCCCGTCGGGGATGAAGATCGTTTACCCGTATGACACCACCCCGTTCGTGAAAATTTCTATTCACGAAGTGGTTAAAACGCTGGTGGAAGCGATCATCCTGGTGTTCCTGGTCATGTATCTGTTCCTGCAGAACTTCCGCGCCACCCTGATCCCCACCATCGCGGTACCGGTGGTCCTGTTAGGCACCTTCGCGGTGCTGGCGGCGTTTGGCTTCTCGATAAACACCCTGACGATGTTCGGGATGGTGCTCGCCATCGGCCTGTTGGTGGATGACGCCATCGTGGTGGTAGAGAACGTCGAGCGCGTGATGGCGGAAGAGGGTCTGCCGCCGAAAGAAGCGACGCGTAAATCGATGGGACAGATTCAGGGCGCGCTGGTAGGTATCGCTATGGTGCTGTCGGCGGTATTTATCCCGATGGCGTTCTTCGGCGGCTCAACCGGGGCCATCTATCGCCAGTTCTCCATCACTATCGTTTCCGCGATGGCGCTGTCGGTACTGGTGGCGTTAATCCTGACGCCGGCGCTGTGCGCCACGATGCTGAAACCCATTCAGAAAGGCAGCCATGGCGCGACCACCGGCTTCTTCGGCTGGTTTAACCGCATGTTTGATAAGAGCACGCACCATTACACCGACAGCGTAGGCAACATTCTGCGCAGCACCGGTCGTTATCTGGTGCTGTATCTGATCATCGTGGTGGGTATGGCATGGCTGTTCGTCCGTCTGCCGAGCTCGTTCCTGCCGGACGAGGACCAGGGTGTATTCCTGAGTATGGCGCAGCTGCCTGCCGGCGCCACCCAGGAGCGTACGCAGAAAGTGCTGGATGAGATGACGAATTACTATCTCACCAAAGAGAAGGACAACGTGGAATCCGTGTTTGCGGTTAACGGCTTCGGTTTCGCCGGCCGCGGCCAGAACACCGGTATCGCGTTCGTTTCGCTGAAAGACTGGAGCCAGCGTCCGGGTGAGGAAAACAAAGTTGAAGCGATCACCGCGAGAGCAATGGGCTACTTCTCGCAGATTAAAGATGCGATGGTCTTCGCCTTTAACCTGCCGGCTATCGTTGAACTGGGTACCGCGACCGGCTTTGACTTCGAGCTGATTGACCAGGGCGGTCTGGGCCACGAAAAACTGACCCAGGCGCGTAACCAACTGTTTGGCATGGTGGCGCAGCATCCTGACGTGCTGACCGGCGTGCGCCCTAACGGTCTGGAAGATACACCGCAGTTTAAAATCGATATCGATCAGGAGAAAGCTCAGGCGCTGGGCGTCTCCATCAGCGACATTAACACCACGCTGGGCGCAGCCTGGGGCGGAAGCTATGTCAACGACTTTATCGACCGCGGCCGCGTGAAGAAAGTGTACATCATGTCCGAAGCGAAATACCGTATGCTGCCGGAAGATATCGGCAAGTGGTATGTTCGCGGCAGCGATGGTCAGATGGTGCCGTTCTCTGCTTTCTCGACCTCGCGTTGGGAATACGGTTCGCCGCGTCTGGAACGCTACAACGGTCTGCCGTCACTGGAAATCCTCGGTCAGGCCGCGCCAGGCAAGAGTACCGGTGAGGCGATGGCGCTGATGGAAGAGCTGGCGGGTAAACTGCCTTCCGGTATCGGCTACGACTGGACCGGGATGTCTTATCAGGAGCGACTGTCCGGCAACCAGGCCCCTGCCCTGTATGCCATCTCGCTGATTGTCGTCTTCCTGTGTCTGGCGGCGCTGTATGAGAGCTGGTCGATTCCGTTCTCGGTTATGCTGGTCGTCCCCTTGGGTGTGGTCGGTGCGCTGTTAGCCGCCACCTTCCGCGGGCTAACCAACGACGTTTACTTCCAGGTGGGTCTGCTGACCACCATCGGCCTGTCGGCGAAGAACGCAATATTGATCGTTGAATTCGCCAAAGACCTGATGGAGAAAGAGGGCAAAGGGCTGATTGAGGCGACGCTTGAAGCAGTACGTATGCGTCTACGTCCAATCCTGATGACATCTCTGGCGTTCATCCTCGGGGTAATGCCGCTAGTTATCAGCTCCGGCGCCGGCTCCGGTGCGCAGAACGCCGTCGGTACAGGCGTAATGGGCGGGATGGTGACCGCGACGATCCTGGCGATCTTCTTCGTGCCGGTGTTCTTTGTGGTGGTTCGTCGCCGCTTTAGCAAAAAATCGGAAGATATAGAGCACAGCCATCAGGTTGAGCATCATTAATCTTCACTCCTGAACAAAGGGCCGCTACCGCGGCCCTTTTTTATCACTGGCTGGCAAGGCACATATTGCCATTGTTTATTTTTCGTTCTGCATTTAATATATATTGATATGGCGCAGGCTATTTTTAGCAGCTTGTTCAACAACTCGGGATCGGCAAACACTCATTTACCAGGAATAATCCTACTATCATTATCCACGGGTCGGCGGTTTCTGAACGCGACAGCTGCCTGCCTTAAACCAATGATTCATAAGATTTCTCTATTTCTCCGGCTGTGGGCCAGCGCCTGCGAAATTAATTCGTCTATTTTTAAGATAATTTCTCGCTGATAATTGTAATTTTTCGTAATAGCACGATGAAATCTGTTGGAGAGTGGATTATAGTTAAATCAGCAGGATTACTCAGTTAGTGTCAGGTCAGTTAGTCGTGTTCATCCCACAACGGTGTTTGCTAGTCGTCGTTTAAACCACTCAAAAGGGGATGCGTTATGGACGAATACTCGCCAAAAAGACATGATATTGCACAGCTACGCTTTCTCTGCGAAACGCTGTATCATGACTGCCTTGCAAACCTGGAAGAGAGCAACCATGGCTGGGTCAACGACCCGACGTCGGCTGTCAATCTCCAGTTAAATGAATTGATCGAGCACATTGCCACATTCGCTCTTAATTATAAAATTAAGTATGCAGAGGATAATAAGCTGATCGCTCAGGTTGACGAATATCTGGACGACACTTTTACGTTGTTCAGTAACTACGGCATTAACTCTACGGATTTGCAAAAGTGGAAAAAATCCGGTAACCGACTATTTCGTTGCTTTGTCAACGCCAGCCGGGAAAACCCGGCCAGTCTATCGTGTTAGAATTATTACAATCAAAAGGTGGAATTATGTCTGATAAGCCATTAACTAAAACAGACTATTTGATGCGCTTACGTCGTTGCCAGACAATTGACACGCTGGAGCGCGTCATTGAAAAAAATAAATATGAACTGTCTGATAATGAGCTGGCGGTATTTTACTCAGCTGCCGACCATCGTCTGGCGGAACTGACCATGAATAAGCTATACGATAAAATCCCGACCTCTGTCTGGAAATTTATCCGCTAATTTACGCGTACTACGTGGTCTGCTGGCCGGACGGTACGGGTCAGCCGCCGCAGGGTATCTTTGTGATAGACATCACATCATTCAGCCAACAGCAACCCTGTAACCGGTTTCTTTTTTATACTGCTACGGCCATCAACAGTCAGGTATAAGGAAGACCCATGAGTGAAGAAAAACGCAAAATGATCGCCGGTGAGCTCTATTTATCTGGCGACCCAACGCTTCGCGCCGATCGCCTGCGCGCCAGACAGTTGTTGCACCGTTATAATCATTCCGCCCCGGATGACCAGGAACAACGTCAGCATATTCTGGCCGAGCTGTTCGCTCGCGCCGGCGATGCGTATATCGAGCCAAGCTTTCGCTGCGACTATGGTTATAATATTTTTCTCGGCGCCGGTTTTTACGCCAATTTTGACTGCGTGATGCTCGACGTCTGCCCTATCCATATTGGCGATAACTGTATGCTGGCGCCAGGCGTCCATATTTATACCGCCACTCATCCGCTGGACGCCGATGCGCGTAATAGCGGCCAGGAATACGGCAAGCCGGTAACTATTGGCCACAATGTGTGGATTGGGGGTCGGGCAGTGATCAATCCCGGCGTGACCATTGGCGATAATGCGGTCATTGCGTCCGGCGCGGTGGTCACCAAAGACGTCCCTGCCTGTACCGTCGTCGGCGGTAACCCGGCACAGATCATTAAGCGCCTTCCGCCGACAAATCCGTAACTGTTATGCTTTTCTGTAACTGATCTGTTACTTTCTCCGCAGAATATTGCAACATAAAATAGCCTTCAGGCTGAGCCTGCCGCGCCTGGTCCGCCGGGCGCGGCAGGCTCATTGCAGAATTCGAGGACCAAGATGACAGAAATACAACGCCTGCTGATTCACACCATTGACGAACTCAACGTCCAGGAAAAACGCGATAATCGCCCGCGTTTTAGCATCAGTTTTATCCGCAATCATCCGGGACTGTTTGTTGCCATGTATGCCGCGTTTCTGGCGACGCTGGTGGTCATGCTGCGCTCTGAAACGCTGGTAGACTCGGTCTGGTTGCTGGTGGTGCTGTTCATTCTGTTCAACGCCTTTTTCTTCTTTGACGTCTATCCACGCTATCGCTACGAGGATATCGATGTCCTCGACTTTCGCGTGTGCTACAACGGGGAATGGTACAACACCCGCTTTGTCCCCCGGCAGCTGATCGACCGTATCCTGCAGTCGCCAGACGTCGATAGCGAGCAGAAGGCGCAGCTCAAAAAGATGGTCGCCACCAAAGGCGAGCTCTCCTTCTACGACGTCTTTACCCTCACGCGCGCCGGTGCTGCGCAATAAGGCGATTTAGGGTCCGCAGCGCCGGGAGATAGCGAGAAGCAGAGGTATTGCCATACCCAAGCACCAGTCCGCTCCGCGCTCGCTGCGGGTCGAGATAGAAATGACTTAACGCGGCGGGCGCCAGCTGAAACTGGCGCGCCTGCTGCGCAAGCGTCCGGTCATTAACGCCCTCCATCGCCACCGTCAGGTGCATCCCCCCTCCCCCGCCGAGAACGTCGCACGGCACGGTTATCTCTTGCGCCAGCGCCTCGCGCAGCTGTTGCTGACGTTTACGGTACAGGCGGCGCATCGCTGCCAGATGGCGCGCATAGTGTCCCTTCTCGATAAAGCTGGCCAGCGCCCGCTGTTCAGCACGGTGTCCCCCGCGCAGCAGCGCGCCAATGGCGTCCTGAGCAGCATCCGCCAGCGCGGGCGGCATAACCATAAAACCGATACGCAACGCCGGAAACAGCGTTTTGCTGAAGGTGCCGAGATAGACCACCGGGGCATCAGGCACCATTCCCAGCATCGCCGGGATCGGTTCTCCGCTATGGCGAAACTCGCTGTCGTAGTCATCCTCCACAATCCACGCCCCGTGCCGGCGGGCATATTCCACGAGCGCCAGACGGCGCCCGGCGCTCATGATGCTCCCACAGGGATACTGGTGTGAAGGAGAGGTGAAAATGAGCCGGGGCGGCTCCGCGACGCCGTTGGCAATACACATCCCTTCATCGTCGACAGCCATTCCTCTGACCCGCAGTCCCGCCCGCTGAAAGCCACTCCTCGCCCCCAGGTACCCCGGTTCTTCCAGCCACACGCTGTCGCCCGGGTTGGTCAGTAGCGAGGCGCATAAGTTGACGCCTTCCAGCGCGCCTTCGGTGATGACGATCTGCCGGATATCGCACCGGATGCCCCGGGAGAGCGCCAGATGACGAGCGATAGCCTCTCGCAGCAAAGGATCGCCCGCGGCTTCGCCATAACCCAGCAGCGCGCTACCATCTTCGCGTAGCACGTTATCCATCAGTCGCCGCCACAGCGGCAGCGGGAAATAGTTTACCGCCGGCATGCCTGGCGTAAATGCCAGCGTCGGTGAGTCGCGGCGCATCGCGGCTGGCAGCCTTTGCAGCCGCTCAGGCAGCACGACGGGCGGCATCTGACCCGCCTCCTGGCGGCAGGAGGCGAGTGGTGCCACCTGCGTTCCCTGACGGCTCCGTGTCAGGTACCCCTCCAGCGCCAGCTGTTCCAGTGCGGCATTGACCGTATTCCGCGACAGGTGTAGCCGTTCGGCCATCACCCGCGATCCGGGTAAACGGCAGCGGGCCGTCAGGGTTCCCTGCAGGATAGCGTCACGCAAGGTGTGGTAAAGGGCGCGCTGTAAGGTTTCGACCGTGCGGTTCCGCATCCCCTGCGTCAACAGCGTAAAAAACCCCTCGTCCGGTATATTCATATTGCCTCCTCGTGGCCCCATAAAAACATACTCTAATGGCACTTTTTATGGAACCAGCGAGCGCGTACGCTGCCTGTAAATCCCCAATAAGGAAACCGCAATGTGCGAATATAATCAGTTTGGCCAGGCGCTCGGCGTCGCGCTGCCTGACTGGCAGCCGCGCCCCTGGCCGACACGACAGGTATTACAGGGCAGCCGTTGTCGACTCGAACCGCTGACTCTTGCTCATGCCAGCGATCTGTTCGCCGCTCACCAGCTGGCGCCAGACGCCCGCAGCTGGACGTGGCTGCTGCGTGAACCTGAGAGCAACCTTGCAGAATTCAGTGCCTGGGTGGAGCAGGTCGCCACGCTGGCAGACCCGATTCATTTTGCCGTCGTTGACCAGCAGCGAGGGAAAGCGGTCGGCTCGCTGGCGTTAATGCGTATCGATATCGCTCACGGTGTGGTAGAGGTGGGGCATGTGCATTTTTCACCGTTACTGAGCCGAACGGCCATGGCCACCGAAGCGCACTGGCTGTTGATGCAGTATGTCTTTGATACGCTCGGCTACCGTCGCTATGAATGGAAATGCAACAGTCTTAATATCCCATCAGCCCGGGCGGCAAGGCGGCTGGGGTTTCAGTACGAAGGACGTTTTCGCCAGGCGCTGGTGAGTAAAGGACGCAACCGGGACACGGACTGGTTTTCGGTGATAGACGGCGAATGGCCGGAGCTGGATAACGCCATGCGCCAATGGCTGGCCGCCGACAATTTTACCGCCGACGGCCAACAGCGCCGCTCGCTGGAGAGTTTCCGTTAACGGCGTTTTTTGCGCCCCTGCACCGCTTTGAAGCGGGGGTTGCTCTTACAGATAACGTACAGCCGCCCTTTGCGTTTAACCAGCTGGCAATCCGGGTGGCGCTGTTTAGCGCTACGTAATGAGTTGACGACCTGCATCATGCTTTCCTTTTCGCATCAATAAAGCCGCCGAAGCGCTGGCGGAATCGGGCTGCACTGCCTTCATTGGCGAAGGTTTTTTGTTTGCCCGTGTAGTACGGATGCGATTTCGAGGAGACGTCGATCGTCACATACGGAAAAGTTTCGCCATCGAGTTCAATCACGCGATCGGTGCGGATAGTTGAGCCGACTTTAAAATACTCATTCGCGCTGGTGTCGTGAAACACCACCGTACGATAGGGAGGATGGATATGGGCTTTCATGATGACCTCTTTATTACGTTATAACATAACAATAAGGTTACGCCGTGCTGTGACAAAGATCAACCCTGCTCAGTTTAGGGGTAAGGTGATAAGGCGAGTTTCCCCGCCTTTGGCGTCAGGGTGCCAGACGGTGGGCGATGGCGCGGAGCTGTTCCGCAATGGCCTGTAGATCTTTTCCCTGCTCGATTCGGGCGCCACTGGAATGGCGTATCACCAGGCGCGCCGGCAGAATGGATGAGGTATGAGGCGCCCCGCTGGTGCTGGCGAGGATCCGCCGCACCGCCTCTTTCCCCTGCAGGTCGAGGTCGAGCGACACGGTACTCAGCGCCGGATAGAAAAAGGAGCTTTCGTAAGTATCGTCATAGCCAATAACCGACTTCTCACCCGGCACCGCCACCTGATGCTGATGGAAGGCGCTGAGCACCCCCAGCGCCATCTGATCATTACCCACCAGCACAGCGCTGAAATTAGGCGTTTCGCGCAGCATCTGCAGCGCGCCGGCGTAGCCGCTCTGCGCATCCCAGTTGCCGTGCAGGACGGTCACCGGCTTCAGACCGTAACCATCCAGGGTCTCCAGCCAGCTTTTTAACCGGAGTTTGGCCGAGACTGAGCTGTCCGGCCCCGCCAGCAGGGCGATCTCCCGATGCCCCATCTCATAGAGATATTTGACGCTGGCCCGGGTGCCGTCCGCCGGGTTAAACGAAACGTTAAACACGGAACTGTAGGGATCAACGTCGAGAAACAGGCAGACGATATCATCGTTGTCAGCAGCGATTTTCTGCGCCTGTTCGGTCTCCAGCGGCACGTTGATAATGACTTTATCCACCCGCTGAGATTTCAGCTCATTGATGGAATCCTGGATGCTTTGGTTGACGCTCTCATCGATCATCGAAATCAGAACCTGGTAACCTTCCAGGTTGGCATAGCGTTTTACCGCCGCCGCCACCTGGGAAGGCGCATGCCAGGCCAGAGAAATAGTCACCAGCCCGACCGTCTGGCTCTCCTTCCCCACCAGCTGCTGCGCCAGCCGGTTTGGCACATAGCGTAAGGCCTCTATTGATTTCTCCACCTTGCGACGCGTCGCTTCGGATACATTAGCTGATTTGTTGAGTACCCTGGACACGGTCTGGTAAGAGACGCCCGCATGGCGTGCGACGTCTTCCAGAGTAGCGCTTTTAGACTTCATGGTCCGGTTCCTTATGTTGTTATCCCATGATTGTAACAGGGGCCATTTGAAAAAACGCTCACCGCCACCTCTCACTGCAAAACAATAGCGATGAAAGTATTACGTTCACAATACAACGAATTGTGAATCATCTCACCCATCGCAACAAAAACCACCGTGATTATTTGCAGTTAATCACACAATAATCATATCTCATTTGCCTGAAGTTACATTTAGGCATTTTATGACACCAGTTATGTGAACGTAATACAAAACAATAAGAGGATAGAGATGAACACTACACTGCGCGCCCTTTCAGTCGCGTTAGCCGCTGCGCTAATCGCTCCTTCCGCGTTTGCGGCCACCGCCGCGATCCCAACGATCGATTTCCATGGCTATATGCGCGCCGGGGTTGGGGTCTCCGGCGACGGTAGCGAAGCGGAATGGCAAAAAAATAAGCTGGGCCGTTTGGGGAACGAGTCGGATACCTACGGCGAGCTGGAGCTGGGCTCTGAGGTCTATAAGAAAGATGACGTCAGCTTCTATCTCGACAGTATGGTCAGCATGGTCTCCGACGGCTCTAACGATAATGAAACCACGCTGAACGATGATGCACAGTTCGGCTTACGTCAGTTGAACCTGCAGATAAAGGGGCTGATCCCTGGCGATCCGAATGCGGTGATCTGGGGCGGTAAACGTTACTACCAGCGCCATGATCTGCATATCATCGATACCAAATACTGGAACATTTCCGGCTCCGGAGCCGGGGTGGAAAACTACACCCTCGGCCCGGGCGCCGTCTCGCTGGCCTGGATCCGCGGCGATGCCAACGATGTTGACTATCGCGTCGATGGCGACAGCAACGTCAATATCAACTATATCGATTTACGCTACGCGGGCTGGAAGCCATGGGCGGGCTCGTGGACCGAATTCGGTATCGACTACGCGATGCCAAACACCACCAAAAAACAGGATAGCTACGGCGGACTGTACGATGCTGACAACGGCGTCATGCTGACCGGTGAAATCAGTCAGGATATGCTGGGCGGCTATAACAAAACCGTGCTGCAGTACGCCAACAAAGGCCTGGCGCAGAACATGGTCTCCCAGGGCGGCGGCTGGTACGATATGTGGAACTACGTGAACGACGCCACCGGTTATCGCGTGATTAACACCGGCCTGATCCCGATTACAGAGAAGTTTTCTATCAACCACGTTCTGACCTGGGGCTCGGCGGATGACATTACCGACTATACCGACAAAACGCGGATGCTGTCGCTGGTCGCCCGCGGGCAGTACCAGTTCACCGACTACGTGCGCCTGATTGGCGAAGTCGGCGGTTTCTATCAGAAAGACAGCTACAACAATGGCACCAGCTACAAACAGGCCGGTGAGAAATACACCATTGCGTTGGGCCTGGCGGACGGGCCAGACTTTATGTCACGTCCGGAATTACGCATTTTTGCTTCATATTTGAATGATTCCGAAGATGGTAAACCGTTTGAAGACCAGACGGCGAATAATACCTGGAATTTCGGCGTGCAGGTTGAGGCCTGGTGGTAATTGCGCACGGCTAAGACTCATACGTTATTTTTATCTCCTGCTGTAAGACTGTTAATTATCTTCCGGTAAACTTTATTGCCACTGCTGTCTTTGTCTTATTTTCGGGATAACCTGCTTTCAGGTTATCCCGTTTTATTTATTTCCGGGCGGCAAAATGTTCATCCAGAAGCTGACGCAGCGCATCGGACTGTTTACCGAAAATAGCATGCACCTGCTGACCAAGAATAATAACCCCCAGCGCGCCCTGCTGCTGTAATGCTTCGGAGTCCACGGCCGCAAGATGGCGAACGCTAACCCGCAGACGGGTAATACAGGCGTCCACTTGCGTAATATTCGCTTCGCCACCAAAGGCCTGAATCAGCGCCTCGATTTGCTGTTTTTCCGCCTCGCTTAATGGCTGTGCCGGACGCGCTGGGGAGAAATAGTGCAGGAAGGATTTTAAACTCACCATAATAAACTCCAGGTTTAAGATAAAAAAAAGCCTGCTCGTCAGAGCAGGCGTGGAGAAGAAGAAATTACGCGTGACGACGGAGAATACGGCAATCCCATGCCGACAGGGTCAGTGGAGCCGATACCGCCGCGTCGGTCAGGCAATCCCGATACCCTTGCGGCAGGGTCAGGGTATGGTTTTGCGCGCTGTAGTTCTGCAGGAAGATAAATGCGTTGTCACCGTCGGTGCGCGCAGTCGCCACCACGCCGGGTGGTAACTCCGTCGCTATCGCCCGCGGCAGGGCCAGCTCCTTGCTCAGGGCGGTAAAGAAATCGCGCTGGAAGGCTAAATCGTTGCGGGAGGCCACATGCCAGGCTTTGCCTTTCCCGAACGCGTTCACCGTCACAGCCGGCCGTCCGGCATAAAAATCATCCCGGTAGGTGGCCAGCGCCTGGGCGCTCTCGATATGGATCAGTTCGCAGAGATGGCGCACCTGATAAGGGCCCTGCAGACCGCACTGATTCCCGGCAAGCCCCTGCACCAGATTAAACTCGCCGTCATTCAGGCAGTCGATCTCTTCCGCCCAGATCCCCAGCAGATTGCGCAGCGGGCCCGGGAAGCCGCCGAGATAGCAGAGATCGGACTCATTGACGATACCGGTCCAGTAGGTGGTCACCAGGTGGCCGCCGTTGGCGACAAACGCCTCCGCCCGACCGGCAAAGCCGTCGCGCACCATATATAACATCGGGGCAATCACTAACTGATACGGCGTTAAATCGACATCGGCGTCAATCACATCGACGGCGATGCCCTGCTCCCAGAACGGGCGGTAGTGCTCGTTGACCGTCTTCTCATATTCCATCCCAAGATTGCGCGGCCCCTGGGCGTCATCCAGCGCCCAGCGGTTCTGCTGGTCGAAGATAATCGCTACTTTCGCCTCGGTGCGACAGCCTCTCACCTCCGGCAGCTTGCTGAGGATCTCGCCGAGCTGGCAGACTTCGCGGCCAATGCGGGTATCAATATGTCCGACGTGGTCGACCACTGCGCCGTGAAATTTCTCAACCGAACCGCGGCTTTTCCGCCACTGGAAATACTGCACCGAGTCGGCGCCATGCGCCACCGCCTGTAGCGAGGAAAGAATATGCATTCCCGGCTTCTTCAGTTTGCTGGTCGGCTGCCAGTTGGTGGCGCCCGGGGTGGACTCCATCAGCACAAACGGTTTGCCGCCCTTCAGGCTGCGCATCATGTCGTGATACATCGCGGTGTAACAGGCCAGCGCGGTTTCGTCTTTATCGCGGTGCCACATCGGATAGCTGTCCCAGGAGATGAAATCCAGCGCCTCCGCCAGCTGCCAGTAGTCGTAATCGTAGAAATACTCCATAAAGTTGGTAGTCACCGGCAGGGAGGCATTCGCCGCCTTCAGCGGAGCAATTTCATGGCGGCAGAAATCGGTCACCTGAGCGGTGTTAAAGCGATGCCAGTCAAGATTAAGACCGTGGATCGACATCTCGCCCTGCGGCGCAGGCGATTCAATCTGCGACCAGTCAGTATAGGTATGACTCCAGAAGGTGCTCCACCAGGCCTGGTTGAGGTTCTCCAGGGTCTGGTAACGCGCCTTCAGCCAGTCGCGAAAACGGTTCTGGCAGAGATCGCAATGGCATTCACCGCCATATTCGTTGGAAATATGCCAGCCCAGCACCGCCGGGTGTGAGGAATAACGTTCTGCCAGCAGGGTATTGATTTTAAGGGTTTTCTCGCGATAGACCGGTGACGACATACAGTGGTTGTGACGGCCGCCGTGCAGGGCCGGCACCCGATCGCGCCCCACCCGCAGAACCTGCGGATAGCGCTGCGACATCCACGCCGGACGCGCGCCGCTCGGCGTGGCCAGAAACACATGAATGCCGGCGGCATACAGTTTATCGAGGATAATATCCAGCCAGGCGAAATTAAATACCCCTTCGCGTGGCTCCAGTTTCGCCCAGCTAAATATTCCCACCGACATCACATTGCATTTTGCCTGCTGCATCATGGCAATGTCTTTATCAACAATATCGGGGTCATTCTCCCATTGCTCCGGATTATAATCCGCGCCATGCAGCAGCGTACTAACCTTCGGATGTAAAGGTGCAAATTTATTCATAATAAACTTCCTGAAAAAGACGACAAAAAAATTAATTAAAAACTTTTACCGACGGCAATACTTTTCCCTGGCAATCAAATAGCGCCTGATTTTCACGTGCATTACCCTCTTTCCACTCGTCGTGGATATATTTCATCCCCGCCGGGGTGGCCCAGGTATTTCCCGGCACGGCAATCCATGTAGGCTCCCAATAGAAAATACCTTTGCCACGCTGGTCTGGCACATCAACCACCGCCTGCATTAAATCGTGAATATAGTTATATTGCCCCTGTACGCTGGCGGGATATCCCCCATCCTTTTCCTCTTTCGCCTGGAAACTATTTTCCGCGTTATCGCAGTTGGCCAGGGTATAGGCATAGGCCGCCTCGACGACGATGACGTCTTTGTTATAGCGTTTGCTGATGTCATCCATATTGGCCTTCAGGGCGCTGATCGGGCCATTCCAGTAGGTGTACATCGACAGACCAATCACGTCATACGGTACATGGCGCTTGTCGATCTCATCAAACCACCAGCGGAAGGTATCGTTCTTGGTCCCTTCGGCCAGATGCAGCATGATTTTCACCTGCTCGCCCTGGCGCAGGTTCTCCTTCAGGCCAGCGATAGCCGCGTTCAGCAGGCCAGCCAGCCGGTCGAACTCTCCGCCGCCCTGCCCCCAGCTTTTCCCTTCCGGCCACAGGATGCCGCCGTTGATTTCGTTGCCGATCTGCACCATATCCGGCAGCACGCCCGCCTGCTTAAAGCGGGCGATGGTATCGCGGGTATAGTCATGAATCGCCGTTTTCAGCTGCGGGTAATCCATCTTTTCCCAGGCTTTCGGCTTGAACTGCTTGCCGGGATCGGTCCAGAAATCGCTGTAGTGAAAATCAAGCAGCAGCTTCATCCCCTGGGCTTTCGCCCGTTTCGCCAGCGCCAGGGTGGTGGCCAGATCATTGTTACCTCCGCCATAGTCCTCGCTGCTCGCCGATTGCGGATCCACCCACAGACGGAGGCGGACATAGTTGACGCCGTTCTCTTTCAGAATAGCGATCGGATCCTTGCGCTGATTATTCTGATCGTAGAACGTCGCCCCGTGCTTTTCGGCGTCCAGCAGCGTGGAGATATCCGCGCCTTTGATAAAGTCCGCCGGCATGCCCTGAAACGCGCGGGTTGCAAGCGCGTCCGCGGCCAGAGAAGAGGTGGAGAAACTGCATGCCAGACAAACCGCAAGCCATGCGGGTGTGAATCTTTTCATGTGCTTATCCTTTAGTACTGCCCGAGGTCAGGCCGGAGACGAAGTATTTTTGTAGCGCCAGGTAGAGGATCGCCACCGGTACGGCGATCAGCACCGCCCCCGCCGCGTAGGTGGTGTAGCTGGCACCCATTTTTTGCGCCACCAGGTTATACAGACCGATAGGCAGCGTGTATTTATCCGGGGTACGCAGGATGGTGCTGGAGAGGATGAAATCCCCCAGCGGCCCAGTGAACGAGAACAGCGCCACCACCGCGAGGATGGGCCTCGACAACGGCATGATGATCTCGATAAAGATGCGAAAGCTGCTGGCGCCGTCCATGCGAGCGGACTCATCCAGGTCTTTAGGGATCGCGTCGAGATACCCTTTCATCAGCCAGGTATTCATCGGGATCATCCCCCCGACGTAGATCAGCACCAGCGCCAGATGGCTGTTAATCAGGCCAAGCAGTTGCGACAGGACAAAGATGGCAATCAGCGCGGAAAACTGCGGGATCATCTGCAGCAGCAGGAACAGCATCAGCCCGTTCTGCCGCCCTTTAAAGCGGAAGCGGGAGAAGGCGTAAGCGGTAAAGCTAACGCTAATCAGGGTCAGCACCATAGTCAGGAAGCTGATTTTCATCGAGTTCCAGTACCAGGTGAGGTAATTCACATTGCCATTGAACAGATCGGCATAGTGCTGGAACGACACATTTTCCGGAATGATTGAGGTACTGAGCAGGCTATTGCCGGCGTTCAGCGACGCCCCGACCGTCCAGACCAGCGGATAGATAATCACCACCGAGACCAGAATAACCACCAGCCAGGTGAGAGAGAGCCGGATCCACTTTTCGCGTTTAATACTGGGTGATTGAGCCATGTTGCTTCCCTTACGCCATGTCGTCATTTTTGAAGGATTTGGTGGCGCGGAACTGCCACAGCGCCAGGCCGACGACAAAGATCGACAGCAGGATCGTGATGGTCGCCGCGATGGCGTACTGCGACGAAGACATCGTCAGCTTATAGATCCACGACACCAGAATATCCGTCCCGCCGGCGTTAGAGCCTGCCACCGCAGGGCCGCCGTTGTTGAACAGGTAAATGATATTGAAGTTATTAAAGTTGAAGGTGTACTGGGTGATGATGATCGGCGCGATCGCATACAGCACCAGCGGCAGGGTGATGGTGCGCAGACGGGTAAAGGCGCTGGCGCCGTCCATCGTCGCCGCTTCATACAGATCGTCCGGGATCGCCTGCAACACGCCGGTGGTCATGGCAAAGACAAACGGGAAGCCAAGCCAGGTCTGCATCATGATCAGCGCCGTTTTGGTCCAGAACGGATCGGTGAGCCATGCCTTCGGACTGATGCCAAAAAAGGACAGGATCGCGTTGTTGATGACCCCGAAGGAGTCGTTGAACATGCCGGCAAAAACGAGAATGGTGACAAACCCCGGCACCGCCCACGGCAAAATAAAGATGGTGCGGATCAGCGGCTTAAAGCGCAGATCTTTTTGGTTCACCAGAATCGCCAGCAGCACGCCCACCGTACACTGCAGGGTGGTCGCCAGCAGCGTCCACACCACGGTCCACTGCAGCACATCCAGGAAAGTGGAGCGCCAGATGGAGAGGGTGAAAATATTAATAAAGTTTTTCAGCCCCACCCAGTCCACCAGCTTCGCCGGCGGGGTGTGGTACAGGTTGTAGTTAGTGAAGGCGATGGCGAAACCGAACAGAATCGGAAAGATCACCACAAACACCAGCAGAATAAAGCCCGGGGTGATCATCAGGTACGGAAAGCCGTCGCTCAGCAGCATCTGGTACTGCTTACGCACGCTGTTGAGGGCGATCCCCTCATCGCGTTTTTTTCCGTTGAGCCACGCATCCCGCAGCGAGAGAAAATAGATCAGCACGCCGAAAGCGACGATCAGCACGCTGATAATCCCCTCGGCTAACAGGAAGATAGAGTTATCCCGCGGTACCTCTTCACCCAGGGTATATAACCCCCACAACCCCTCACGCAGGAAATCATAAAAAATCCCCAGAAAGCTGCTCAGCAGCACCAGGAAGACCAGCCCTTTCAGCCACTGGCGATGATAAAACTGACCGAAACCCGGCACGATTGCCAGCAGCAGGCCGCACCATGCATGGCGCCCGGGCCCGCGTGCGTCGCTAAAATTTTCGCTGGAATGGATGCTCACACTCGACTCCTTCTACAAACGGGAGGTCCCCCTCCCGCTCGGTGACTTCACGTGACGGTGAATTACTGATTGCTGGCCTGCATCGCTTCGATCTGCATCGTGATCTGTTTCACCGCGTTATCGAGCGCGGCCTGCGGCGCCTGCTTACCGGTGAGGCTCAGTTCAAGCGCGGCGTTGGCCGGCCCCCACACTTCCCCCATCTCGGGAATGCCCGGCATCGCCACCGCTCGCGCCGACTGGATGGCGACGGCGCTGGCCTTTTGGTCGTTTTTAATCACCGGATCGTCAATCATCGCCTTCAGCGGCGGAATTTCGCCAGTGGCGACATAGCGGGCTTTCACATACTGCGGCTGGTTGATGAACTCGATAAACTGTTGCGCCAGCGCTTTGTCTTTACTCCAGGTCGATACTACATAGCCTTTGACGCCGAGGAAGGAGCTCATCGGCTTGCCGTCCGGCAGGGTCGGCAGGGGCGCCACGCCATAGTTAATGCCAGCAGCTTCATACGGCTGGAAGGCCCAGGGGCCGTTGATCACCGCCGCCGCTTTTTTCTCGGTAAACAGGGAATCGATGGCATTCAGCCCGTTATCGCCGAGGATCCCCGCCGGAAAGACCTTCTCGGCATAGAATTTTTTCAGGAAGGTGACGGCTTCGACGGCGCCGGGGGTATTGAGACCCACCTGCTGCGGGTTAAAGCCGCCGCTGTCGTTTTTAGCAAAGATATAGCCGCCCATCGGGCCAATCGCCCCCCAGCTGTAATAGATCTGGTCAAACTTGGCGAGCAGGCCGTATTTGTTCTGCTCGCGCTGGGTTTTCGAGTAGTCCAGCCAGGCCTGCAGGCTGTCCAGCGGCTTGTCGATCAGGTCCTTGTTGTAGATAAGCACCAGGGTTTCCACCGCCTTCGGGATCCCATACAGCGCGTTGTCCATGCGGAAGGCATTGATGGAGGCTGGCGTAAAGGCATCCTGTTTCGCCTGATCGACGCTGAGCGGCGAGAGTAGTCCCTGAACCACGGCGCCGCCGAGCTGGTCATTCGGGATCACCAGCACGTCCGGCCCAATGCCCGCCGGGCCGTCGAGGCGCAGTTTTTCCAGTTGCTGGGCGTAGGGCATCTCCTGGAGATTGACCTTCACGTTGTACTGCTTTTCAAAATCGCTAACCGCGGTTTTGATGCCAGCGGATTTTTTAATATCCTCCCAGACGTTGAGCTGCCCGGCGGCATGCGCCTGCAGGCTGGCGAGTTGCCCCGCCGCCAGGGTGGTAAGGATCAGTGCAGCAAGCGTGTTCTTTTTCATTATCAACCTCATGTGAAGGTATAACAATTTAATGGTTTTTATTTGATTTCCGTCTGCCAGTTAGAAAAATAAATCTTTTCGAACTGCCGTATTACGTGGAAAACATGTTCTGATGCGCTTTTGTTATACGCTACGCTTTGATCGTTGATAAAACTACCATAAGCTGCCAGTTGTGTGATCATCCTTGCAGAAATGAAACGTCCCTGTATGGCGCAAAATCCGCGGAAGTTATAGTCAGGGCATGATTTTACTGCTGTTGAACATCGTCACACCGATTTGTTACACGTAATACAAATCACACTCAACATAGCGATAAGCCAACGGCAAATAACAGCTACTCACTCCGGGGAATGTGGATGTCCAATATACGACTGAGGAATGTCACCAAAAGGTTCGGCAGCACGGTGACGCTGCACCAGGTCAATCTCGATATTGAAGATGGCGAGTTTGCCGTCTTCGTCGGCCCTTCCGGTTGTGGAAAATCGACGCTACTGCGCATGATTGCCGGGCTGGAAGAGGTCAGCGAAGGAGAAGTACTGATCGGCGATGAGGTGATGAATGATGTCGTGCCCGCCCGCCGCGGCGTGGCGATGGTCTTCCAGTCCTATGCGCTCTATCCGCACATGACGGTGGCAGAGAACATGGGCTACGGGCTGAAGGTGAATAAAGTGCCGAAAACGGAGATCCGTCGCCAGGTGGAAATGGTGGCTAAAACGCTGCAGCTCTCGCACCTGCTGGATCGTAAACCGAAGCAGCTCTCTGGCGGCCAGCGGCAGCGCGTGGCCATTGGCCGGGCGATCGTGCGTAATCCCCGGGTATTTATGTTCGATGAGCCGCTCTCTAACCTTGATGCGGAGCTGCGCGTCGATATGCGCCTGCATATTGCCCGTCTGCACCAGGAGCTGAAGACCACTATGGTGTATGTCACGCACGATCAGGTGGAGGCGATGACGCTGGCCGATAAAATCGTGGTCATGAACTACGGGAAAGTCGAACAAATGGGTTCGCCGATGGCGCTGTACTACAATCCGGTCAACAAATTCGTCGCCGGCTTTATCGGCTCGCCGAAGATGAACTTTCTGCCGGCTATCGTCAGCGACTGGCAGCCGGAACGCTTAACGGTCACCCTCGCGCAGGACCATCAGCTGGCCCTGAATATCGCCACCCAGCCGCTGAAGCCCGGCGCTGCGGTGACGCTGGGGATCCGGCCGGAGCACCTCACCCCGGAAGTCACCACCGGTACCGTGGTGGAGTTTCAATGTGAAGTGGTGGAGCGTCTGGGCAACAATACCTATCTGTTCGGCCAGTGCTACGGCCACGACAACGTCAAGGTTCTGCTGCCCGGCGACGTCCATTTCCGCCCCTGGCAGAAAATTAAGCTGGCTTTCGATGAGCGCTTCTGCATGGTGTTTGATGAGAACGACCTGCGCATCAGCGCTGATATCCCGGCGCCGGATGCACACTAGCCAACATATTGCTGTCATCTGCGCAGCGTATGCTGCGACTGAATGCCGGAACACACCCTGCCCGGCATTCACACCCTCATTTTTATTCTGCTACATCGGAATCATCCTTCTCTCCCGGCATCGCAGCCTGTTGTGATGCCGGCTTTTTCCCCAAACGACGCGTTTTCTCCCGCTGCGCCCGAATTATCTTTCGCATATACTGATGACACCCGGCGAACGATAAGGACACAGGCATGAGGACCCGGCATCTGATGGCGCTGTTTACAGGAGTGCTGATACTGGCCATCATCCTGCCCATTTCACTCAGCATCTGGCAGGCGGCGCGGCAGGCCAAAATGCAGTTCTATCGTGAACTGGATGATTATTCCAACCGTATCGTCGTTCGGACGCTGCAGGTTGCCGACCAGGCCCGGGAAGCGTTACGAGAGGCTGACGCACACACCGCCGCCTCCTGTAGCCCTGAACATCTGCTTACGCTCCGCCGTATCGCCTATACCCATCGCTACATTCAGGAAGTGCTCTGGCTGCGTGATTCCGTGCCGCAATGCTCCTCCCTGGAAGACCATAGCGTCGCGGTCACCTTCCCCCCGCCGGACCACATTGCCCCCGACGGCTATCGCACCTGGCTGACCTCAATTAACGATCTTGGCCTCGATCATCAGATGACGGCCATGGGCAGCCGGCAGCACATGGTGATGATCGACCCCGTCTCCTTTATTGATGTCGTTCCCGCCAGCGAAGAGAAGATCCATACCATGCTGTTTGGCCTGGACCACCAGAAAATGGTGATCAGCAGTCAGCCGCTGCCGGCGAAAGTCTGGCAACGCATTAAAGATCCGCATGTGGATATGCTTACTCTGGATAACACAGTCTACCGGATCCAGCGCATTCCCGAGCTGGGCTCTGGCATCGTAACCTGGTCTTCAACCTTGCCGCTGCAGCAGCGCATTCGACAGCAGCTGTTCTTCTGGCTCCCTGCCGGCATTTTCACCAGCCTGCTCGCCACCTGGCTGCTGCTGCGTCTGCTAAGGCACCTGCGCTCACCGCGCAACAGCATGCTGGACGCCCTCAATTCCGAAGCGATTCAGGTTCACTATCAGCCGATTATTTCGTTGCAGGACGGGAAAATTGCCGGGGCCGAGGCCCTGGCCCGCTGGCAGCAGCCCGATGGCACTTTTTTATCGCCGGATATCTTTATTCCCCTGGCCGAGCAGACCGGGCTCATCACGCAGCTGACGGAAGATATCGTCAGGAAAATTTTTACCGATCTCGGTCCCTGGCTGCGGCAGCGGCCGGAAGTGCACATATCCATCAACCTGTCGGTAGATGATTTACGCTCGCCCACCCTACCGACGTTGTTACACGATCAGCTGCAGCACTGGGGGATCGCTGCCGAACAGATCATCCTTGAAATCACCGAGCGCGGGTTTGTCGACCCGGAGACCACCATGCCGGTGATCGCTCACTACCGTCAGGCCGGGCATCGGATCTCGATTGATGACTTTGGCACCGGCTACTCCAGCCTGAGCTATCTGCAGAAACTGGACGTCGACACGCTGAAAATCGATAAATCTTTTGTCGATACCCTCGAGTACCGGCCGCTGACGCCGCACATTATTGAAATGGCCAAAGCGCTCAATCTGGCCACCGTCGCCGAAGGGGTGGAAACCGAAAGCCAGCGCGACTGGCTGCGCCAGCATGGCGTTCAGTACGCCCAGGGGTGGCTTTACAGCAAAGCGCTGCCAAAAGAGCAGTTCATTCTGTGGGCAGAGCATAACCTCCATGCGCATTAAGCGGCGGGTGGCTTGAGCGGAACGTCAGGGGGCGCTACTTCAGATAGGATTTAATCACCTGCATCACCGTCTCCAGATCCGCTTCGCGCTGCGTCTCGTCAGGCTCTTTCACCACATGGTCGGTAAGATGCCCCTGAATAACCTGCAGCATCATGCCGTTGACCGCGCCGCGGATCGCCGCCAGCTGCTGTAATATTTCAGCGCACTCATGCTCGCGATTAAGCATTTTCTCTAACGCGGTACTCTGCCCCTGAATTTTCTTCAGCCGGGTCAGTAACATCTTTTTGTGTCGAACTGTATGTGACATTGCACGATCCACCGTTTCATTCTGTCCGGGATTACCGACCTGCGTGGTCAGCAACGCCTGCCAGCATACCATGATCCTTTTTATTAGCCGCTTTATCTACTGGGGGGTAGTATTTTACTACTGGGGGGGAGTAGGATAATCGCACTTTTGGCAAGGATCCCGATATGAACGATTTCACTTCCCTTCTGCAGCAGGGCAATGCCTGGCTGTTTATACCCAGCGCAATACTGCTCGGCGCGCTGCACGGCCTCGAACCCGGGCACTCAAAAACAATGATGGCCGCCTTTATCGTGGCGGTGCGAGGAACCTTAAAACAGGCGGTACTGCTGGGGCTGGCGGCCACGGTTTCGCATACGGCAGTGGTCTGGCTGATCGCCATGGCCGGCCTGTGGTTTGGCCGCGGCTGGAACGCCCAAACCTCTGAACCCTGGTTTCAGCTGGTCTCAGGGATTGTCATTGTGCTGATTGCCTGCTGGATGCTCTGGCGCACCTGGCGCGAATCGCAGCCCCACACGCACCACGATCACCATCAAGAACATGATCATCACCACGAACATGATCACCACCATGACCATCACCATGCGTCCTCATCCGCCGCGCCGCTGGTGGCGGAGGAGTGGCAGGACGCGCATCAGCGGGCCCATGCTCAGGAGATCAACCGGCGCTTTGATGGCCGCCAGGTGACGACCGGGCAGATCGTGCTGTTTGGCCTGACCGGCGGGCTGATCCCCTGCCCGGCGTCCATTACCGTGCTGCTTATCTGTTTACAGCTGAAGAAATTCTCGCTGGGCGCCACGCTGGTGCTGGGCTTTAGCGTTGGTCTGGCGCTGACGCTGGTGGCTTCCGGGGCCATCGCCGCCCTGAGCCTTAAACATGCCACCCGCCGCTGGCCGTGGCTTAACGACCTCTCGCGCAAGGCGCCCTGGTTCTCAGGCTTACTGATTATTGTGGTGGGGATCTACATGATGCTTCATGGCCTGAGCGGCCTGTAAGCGATGAAAGGCCCTCTCCGTGATGAAGAGGGCGATGGGTTAATTCAGGAGACTATTTCCCGGGGAGGGCTGACCGCGTTGCGGCTGACGGGCTGGCTGAACCACGGCAGGCACAGCTGGATCAGCGGCCCAATCGACAGCGCGTAGATGACGGTTCCGACGCCAAATTTACCCCCCAGCAGCCAGCCAATCAGCAGTACGGAAAGCTCGATCGCCGTCCGGATACCGCGCAGTGACCAACCAGTGCGAGCATGCAGACCGGTCATCAGGCCATCGCGCGGCCCGGGGCCAAAGCCCGCGCCAATATACATTCCGGTAGCGATAGCGTTCAGCACAATCGCTCCTACCAGCAGCGCACTGCGCGCCACCATCGACTCCAGCGGCGGCAGGACGGCCAGCGTGGCGTCCGCCGCTAGTCCCAGCACGATGACATTGCTCACCGTGCCGAGCCCCGGCATTTGCCGGATCGGGATCCACAGCAGCAGTACCGCCGCGCCGGTCAGGATAATCACCGTACCGAAACTGATACCCAGCTGTTTAGCCACCCCGAGATGGAAAACATCCCACGGATCGGCGCCGAGATTGGCATGCACGAAGAGCGCCGTGGACACGCCGTAAAGCACCAGACCAATATATAACTGCAGCAGGCGACGAAGCATATTTTTTCCTCAACATCATTGCGAATGCCCTCATCATCAGCAAAAATGGACTGATAATTAATGGCCAGTTTTGGAAAAGTGGATCGCTATGTCAGCCCGACGCTTTGGAACCCAATCGCTGGTACGCCTGCTCGGCAACTGGCAGGAGACCAGCTCACGCACGCCGCTATGGCGCCAGCTGGCGGAAGCGCTCCGCCTGCTGATCCTTGATGGTCGCCTGACGCTGCAAACGCGCCTGCCCGGCGAGCGCGAGCTGGCGGCGGCCCTGAACGTCAGCCGGACCACCATCGCCAGCGCCCTCGGCCAGTTGCGGGAGGAGGGCTTTCTCTACAGCCGCCAGGGGAGCGGGTCACGCATTGTTTTGCCGGAACGCCCCGCCGATCTTCCTCTGCCTGCCGGCATCTCATCTACGCTTAATCTATCTACCGCCGCCCTCAGCGCCGGGCCGGAGGTCCATCAGGCCTTCCAGCACGCTATGACCCTGCTGCCGCCCTATCTCGCACAGACTGGCTATGACCAGCAGGGGCTGCCGGTGCTGCGGGAGGCGATTGCCCGGCGCTACAGCGAACGCGGTCTGCCGACGCGGCCCGATGAGGTGATGGTGGTCAACGGCGCGCTCAGCGCCTTCGCGCTGATCCTGCGCCTGTTCACCGGGCCGGGCGATCGGGTGGTTATTGACGCCCCCACCTATCCGATGGCCATCAGCGCCATTCAGGGCGCCTCCTGCCGCCCCGTCGGGGTTGCGCTTCCGCAGCAGGGATGGGACTGCGATGGACTGGCGGCGACTATTGCGCAGACTGCGCCGCGGCTGGCGTGGCTGATGCCGGATTTTCACAACCCCACCGGACGCTGTATGGATGCCCTCACCCGCCAGCGGGTTGCGGACATCGCCGCCAGGACGCGAACAACGCTGGTAATCGACGAGACCATGGCCGACCTTTGGTATAACGCGCCGCCGCCCCCGCCGCTGGCCAGCTTCAATCCCGATGCCGCGGTGCTCACCATTGGTTCGGCCGGGAAAAGCTTCTGGGGGGGACTACGTATCGGCTGGATCCGCGCCAGCGCGCGGACCATCGCCTCGCTTATTCAGGCCCGCGATTCGCTGGATTTGGGTACGCCGCTGCTGGAGCAACTGGCCTGCAGCTGGCTACTGGAAAATGCCGCCACACTGCTGCCGCCGCGGCGGGATATGCTCAAGGCGCGCCGGGACATGTGCGAAACGCTGATGGCGGAATATTTTCCCCGCTGGCGGTTTTCGCCACCGGAAGGTGGGCTCTCTTTTTGGGTGGAACTTCCTGACATGCTAGCCACCCTGTTCTCTGCGCGTGCGGAAAGCCAGGGGATCCATATCGGCACCGGTACGCGGTTTGGGCTGGAAGGGGCGTTCGATCGCTATTTACGTCTGCCGTTTACGCTGCCGGATGAAGCATTGCGCCGGGCCTTCTCCACGCTACAACCGCTGTGGCAAAGCCTTGCTGAACAGAAGGAAAATACACGTATGCGAAAAATAATATAAGAAAATAGCGACGGGCTGACTTCAGCCCGTCAAATGGCCTTCATCCATGAGGTATATGAGATGTTTTTATAAAATTGCCTGGCTATCCTGCCCTCTGGTTATGGCAACCCAATGACAGAAAGAAGGCAATTTCATTAATGCTGGCGCGGAATAGGAAACCCTTTCAGGGAAATAATAAAGCCATCTTCATCTTTTTTGATTTTAGCGCCGGTGTCACACCAGTCGGAAGCAATGCGAAAGAACTCATCACTACCGATATTCCAGTTCAGGCGGACGTGTTTTACGTATCCTGAGCGCAACATATCGCAAGCTTCGCTATAGTTGCTGGCTGTAGAGAATTGTTGTTTCATTTTTTCTTCTTCAGAAGTTTTCTTAATGCTTTGATTTCTTTAGGGGTAAGTGGCGTCGCTTCCTCTTCGGTATGCTGGCTGTCAATGTCCTCTTCCGTCACCCCCGCCTCACCTGCTGACTCCTCCAGCTGAAAAGCCAGCTGCAGCAGCTTTTCCGTTGCCGTTCCCAGGTTCTCGTTATTAACTTCCGCAAAATGACGCAACTTTTCTTTTAGCTCTGCGTCAATTTTTACATTCAAAACCACTGTGGTCATAGCTACGCTTCCCGTGCAATAAAATCATCAAAATTAATACACGAAGTTAACATGCTGATCCAGAGATATATTTTACAGCATGAGCCTGGCAACAAATTCCCATCAGTAAGATGCGCTTTATTTATGACATGCAAATGACATTAATATTTCAGTAGTATTTCAGATTTATGACAAGTGAATATTATGGAATAAAAGCAGGGGGTTTTAACAACAAAAACTAATATGCGATCTTTATCAGAAATTAATTATTGCAGGAGTAAAAACCGGACAAATATAAGGGAAACACCAGGCGGGAGAAATGGGTGGGGGCCCTGCCAGCTACATCCCGGCACACACGTCGTCTGCTCTGGCTGCTTCCTTCCGGACCTGACCTGGTAAACAGAGTAGCGTTGCGGGAGAACCAACAGAGCCCCCATTGAGAGCGTTAGTTGCCTAACGCGCTGGCGCATTATCCCTGCTGACCTGGTGAATTGCAAGCTCACACCGTCCGCCTGCTGGTTTATTGCGCAATAACGCGAATAAAACCAGCCACTCACGGTCAGCCTGTGAGATTGCGAGCCCGCGCTCAGCACACATCCGGGTTATCCACCATACTTATCCTCTTCGTCCTCTTTTATCACCAGTACATTGTCTCGACGGTAATCGAATGACTGACTCATCACCACAGACCATCACTCTGCCTTTACCTGCTATTGAAGGGATGACCATCGCCTTTCAGGGCGTAAACTACCTGCGTCCTGAAAAAATGCTCGACTTCGCGACCATCAGTCCCGCGCCGGTGCGGGCGGTTACGCCGCTGGCGCTGCTCTATTCCACCGTCGGCGTGCTGCGCCAGGTGGAGCTACGCAAGCTGCCGGTCTATATCAGCGGTCGGGTGGTGTACCCTATCTCGTCGTTAACCATGCCGGGCCTGCGCGCGAGGCTGATCATCAACGCCACTTCGCAGCGGTTGAAATTTCTTGAGAGTCTCATCGCCAGCTCAGCCTCCGACAATGTCCATGGCATGCAGATCCTCGGCCTCGCTCTGACGTTCACCGTCGAACAGGCCGCCTGACCCAGGCCGGCTGTACAGCTCCTGGCTTAGCGCTTATGCTGACGTTTTGCCGGTAACAGGACAGAAAATGGCTCCGCACGACACATTTCCCCAACGCGTCTGGCACATCGTGGCGTCGATACCGGAAGGGTATGTCACGACCTACGGCGAGGTCGCCCGGCTGGCAGGTTCACCGCGCGCGGCGCGCCAGGTGGGCGGCGTATTGAAGCGCCTGCCGGAAGGGTCCACCCTGCCATGGCATCGGGTGGTCAATCGCCATGGCGATATCTCCCTCACCGGCCCCGATCTACAGCGGCAGCGTCAGGCGCTGCTGGCCGAGGGTGTGCAGGTCTCCGGCAGCGGCCATATCGATCTCCAGCATTATCGCTGGGTTTATTGAAGGCAAAAAAAAGCCCCCATCCGGGGGCGTAGCGAGCTTACTGGGCGACAGGAACGGCGGTCTGCTGGACCGGAACCAGCGTCAGGTCGGCATGAGTGCCGCCCTGGTTTATTACCGTCTGCACGGTATCGGTAATAAACATCAACTGACCGTTAACCGTGATCGCCGCGCTTAGCAGAATGCGAGCGTTCGGTTGAATATCTGCCGGGTTGTAAGGCAGCGCAAAGTTAAATGGCGCCTGTTTGCCTTCGGTACGCACCGCTTTTTGCGACAATACGCGGGCTGGCGCATCTGCCAGAGAAGCATCCGACAGGGTCACCGTCAGTACCGCATCCGGCGGTAAAGCGATTCTCTGGCGGATATTAATCGTCCCCGTGACGCTCGGCTGCTGCTGCGCCACGCTCAGCGTCGCGATACCGTAAGGGTCGGGCGCGGCCGCCTGCGTCGAAGAATTGTTCGAGTGGTGATTAGCACAGGCGGTCAGCGTCGCGGCGACGGCTAAGGCACTAAACATATAGGCAAATTTCATGATGTTCTCCTTATCATCCCTTAATACCCAGGAGGATGTTCCGCCGCTTCGCCGGCAGGAACTTTCGTGTCGTCAATAAGTGTGGCACAGATCTCAGATTTGTTCCTGTTAACTGGTCGTTATTCAGATTATTACACCCATCGGACCACTTGCGATTCCAGGTTATACTTGGCCACATTACGCGCGCTGCGCCGCTATTGTTAATTGAGGATAAGTATGAGTCAGGCACTCTCTAACCTGCTGGCATTATTAGATCTGGAAAAAATTGAGGAAGGGTTGTTTCGCGGGCAGAGCGAAGACCTGGGGTTACGTCAGGTTTTTGGCGGCCAGGTAGTGGGTCAGGCGCTGTATGCGGCAAAAGAGACCGTGCCCGTTGAGCGTCTGGTTCATTCGTTTCACAGCTACTTTCTTCGCCCCGGCGATAGCCAGAAGCCGATCGTTTACGATGTGGAGGTGCTGCGCGACGGCAACAGCTTCAGCGCCCGTCGGGTCGCCGCCATCCAGAACGGGAAGCCGATTTTCTATATGACCGCCTCCTTCCAGGCGCCAGAGAATGGCTATGAGCATCAGAAAGCAATGCCGGCCGCCCCCTCCCCTGACGGCCTGCCTTCGGAAACCGATATCGCTCGCAAGCTGGCGCATCTCCTGCCGCCGCAGGTGAAAGACAAATTCCTCTGCGATAAACCGCTGGAGATCCGTCCGGTGGAGTTTCATAACCCAATGAAAGGCCATATCGCCGAACCGGTGCGCCAGGTCTGGCTGCGCGCCAACGGCGCCGTCCCTGACGATCTGCGTATTCATCAGTATCTGCTGGGCTATGCTTCAGACTTTAACTTCCTGCCGGTGGCGCTGCAGCCGCACGGCGTTGGTTTCCTTGAGCCCGGCATGCAGGTCGCCACCATCGACCACTCTATGTGGTTCCACCGGCCGTTTAATATTAATGAATGGCTGCTGTATAGCGTCGAAAGCACCTCGGCCTCCAGCGCCCGCGGCTTCGTTCGCGGCGAATTCTACACCCAGGATGGCACGCTGGTTGCCTCAACGGTTCAGGAAGGGGTGATGCGCAACCGCAACGCATAAAAAAAGCCTCCCGGACGGGAGGCTTTTCGCTATCAGGAGAGAATGGCTTTTTTATCAGGCGTTATAGGCGTTTTCGCCATGGCTGTTGACGTCCAGCCCTTCGCGCTCCTGCTCTTCCGGCACGCGCAGCCCGACGGTCATATCCGCCACTTTGTAGCCGATGAACGCCACAACGCCGGACCAGACCACGGTGATGGCGATACTTTCCAGTTGCACCAGCAGCTGATGGCCCATGGTGACGCCTTCCGCATAACCGACGCCGCCCAGAGAAGTCGCCGCGAAGATACCAGTCAGGATACAGCCGACGATGCCGCAGACGCCGTGAACGCCGAAGACGTCGCAAGGATCATCCACACGCAGCCAGCGTTTCAGCGCAGTCACGCCCCAGATACCCGCCAGGCCAGAGGCGATACCGACGATCAGCGCCCCGCCGACACCGATATAACCACACGCCGGCGTAACGCCAACCAGACCGGCAATTGCCCCGGAGCAGGCGCCCAGCAGTGAAGGTTTGCCGCGCAGAGCCCATTCGCCAAAGGTCCACGCCAGGATAGCCGCAGCGGTCGCCACGACGGTGTTAACGAACGCCAGGGCCGCAATTTCATTCGCTGCGCTGGCAGAGCCGGCGTTGAAGCCGAACCAGCCCACGTAGAGGATAGCGGTGCCAGTGAACACCATCGGCAGGTTATGCGGTTTGAACGCTTCTTTGCCGAAGCCCACGCGTTTGCCCATCATATAGGCGCCCACCAGCCCGGCGACCGCGGCGTTGATGTGCACAACGGTGCCGCCGGCGAAGTCCAGCGCGCCATGGGTCGCCAGCAGACCGCCGCCCCAAACCATATGCGCAATCGGCACGTAGGAGAGTGTCATCCACACCACCACGAAGATCAGTACCGCGGAGAAACGAATACGTTCCGCCAGCGCCCCGACAATCAGCCCGACGGTGATGCAGGCGAACGAGCCCTGGAAGGCCACGTGGATATACTGATAGAAGGTGCCCATCAGCGCTTTCAGCTCAATATTTTTCAGCATCACCCAGTCAAAGCTGCCGAAGAAGCTGCCGCCGGTGCCGAAGGCCAGGGTATAGCCATAAATCACCCACAATACGCAGACCAGGCCAAAGGTGACAATCACCTGAGTCAGCATGGACAGAACGTTCTTACCGCGGATCAGGCCGCCGTAAAACAGCGCAATCCCCGGGATAGTCATAAACAGAACCAGCGCGGTGCAAATCATCATAAACGCGTTATCGGCTTTGTCCGCCACCGCAGGCGCGGCCATCGCCAGCCCCGGCAGAAGGGCTAATGCCCCCAGGCCCGATTTCATTGTTGCCATTTTCATTGTTTCGTTCCCCATCACTGTGTGGTCTGGAAATTACAGTGCCGCTTCGTCAGCTTCGCCGGTACGGATGCGAATGACGCGCTGCAATTCAGCGACGAAAATTTTGCCGTCGCCAATTTTTCCGGTGTAAGCCGCTTTGCTGATGACATCGATGACTTCATCCAGCTGATCGTCGGCAATCGCCACATCAATCTTCACTTTTGGCAGAAAGTTGACGCTATACTCGGCGCCGCGGTAGAGCTCCGCGTGACCTTTCTGACGGCCAAATCCTTTGACTTCAGTGACCGTCAGGCCCTGAATGCCGATGGAAGACAAAGCTTCACGCACGTCTTCCAGTTTGAATGGTTTGATTACCACGGTAACCAGCTTCATAAGTCCCCTCCAGTCAGTATTCGGTAATGGCCGCAGCTAACACGATGGATATAAAGCAAGGGCTATGCCAGAAATGAAAAAAGGCCGCAAAGCGGCCCTTTGATGGCAAAAAACAGGGGACAGGTCAGGCAATATCCTGCGCAACGGCGCCTGGTGCGCAAAAATGCACCACAACAGTGCATTTGATGTAACGTTTTTGCACCATCGCAGGCCGCCCAGCGTTCCCTGCCTGCTGGTGGTGCATCAGGCGCTGAGCGACTCCTCTCTGGCGCTGGCCGCCAGCTCTTCGCCGGCCAGCTGCAGCTGATACATCTGCCAGTAGCGGCCTTTCGCCGCCAGCAGCTGCTGATGGGTGCCCCGCTCGACAGCCTGACCTCGATGCAGAACCAGGATGGTATCGGCCTCCACAATGGTCGACAGCCGATGGGCAATAACCACGAGGGTGGTATGCTGGCGGACCTTCGCCAGCGCCTGCTGGATCGCCTGCTCGGTACCGGAGTCGATGTTTGCCGTCGCCTCATCCAAAATCAGTACCTGCGGGGTGTCCACCAGCACGCGCGCCAGCGCCAGCAGCTGCTTCTGCCCGACGGAGAGATTATTGCCCTGCTCGCCCAGTTGGGTGTACAGCCCATCGCTCATGCTGCGCGCCACCGCCGCCAGCTGCACCGCCTCCAGCGCTTCCCAAACCTGCGCCTCACTGATGTCCCGGCCCAGCGCGACGTTGGCGTAGAAGGTATCCGCCAGCACTACGGGATCCTGTTGCACCATCGCGATGCCCCGACGCAACGCGCTGTGGCTGAGGGATGCGAGCGGTCGACCATCGATGCGGATCTCGCCGTGGGTTAACGGGTAATAGCCCATCATCAGACTGGCGAGGGTACTTTTTCCGCTGCCGGTATGTCCGACCAACGCCACGAAGCTGCGGGAGGGAATATCCAGCGTGATATCCTGGAGAACCAGACGGTCCCCCCGGTAAGCAAAGGAGAGATGGTCAATTTCCACCCGACCGCTGCTCAGCGGCGCGTCATCCGTACCCCACGCCTGGCGCGGGCGATCCATCAGCTCGAAAACGCGCTCGCCGGCGACCACCGCCTGCTGCAGCATCGACTGCTGGGTGGTCAGCTCGATAAGCGGCTCGTTAAGGCGTCCAAGATAGCTGATAAACGCGTACAGGACCCCAACCTCGATCGTGCCCACCGCGCTAAAGCCGAACAGCATCAGCAGCCCGCACAGCACCAGCGAGGAAAAAAGGCTCAGCAGCGGGCGCAGCAGAAAACCGTCCAGGCGCAGCGTCTGCATCCGCGCCAGATAGTGGGCATAGCTGGCCTCGCGCATCCGTTCGCCAAAGCGCGCCTGCTGGCGGAACTGCTGGATGACGCCCATGCCGTTGATCACTTCGTTGAAGCCATCGTTGATGTCGGCAAGCCAGGCGCGCACCCGCCGCACGATCGGCGTGCTATAGCGCTGATAGATAATCATCACGATCAGCACCGCCGGGAAAATCGCGATCGCCACCAGCGCCATCCGCCAGTCGAGGCTAAACATCGCCACCAGCATCGCGCCGATCAGCGCGGCGCTGCGCAGTACCGTAGCCACCACCGTCACGTACAGATCGCGAATGACTTCCGTATCGTTGGTTACCCGTGAGATAAGCTGCCCAACCGGCTGGGTATCAAACTCGCTGAGCGGCTGATGCAGGGCGGCATCCATCACGTCGCTGCGCAACTGCTGGACGACGCCGACCGCGGCGCGGTTAAACAGCAGCGACTGGTTATAGTGCAGGAGCGCCGCCAGCAGCTGCAGGCCGATATAGGCTACCGCCAGGCCGGCCACCAGCTTCAGCGGCAGCGTATGTTTCGCCACCATGTTGTCGATGAAATAGCTGATAAGCAGCGGGCCGCTCACTTCCGCCGCCGCCGCAATCCACATCATCGCCACCGCGATGGCCAACGGCTTGCGCCACGGTGAACCATAGGCCAGCAGGCGTTTAAGCGTCGGCCAGAGTTCGGTAAAGCTACGCATCCAGGGCCTCCTCTTGCGTCTGCGGAACCTCGTCGAGCGCGGCCTCCAGCTGCTGATATCGATACATGTCGCGGTACCAGCCGGGCTGCACGGCCAGCGCCTCGTGGCGGCCGCGCTGGGCAATATGCCCATGCTGCAGTACCAAAATTTCACTGGCCTCGGTGAGCGCCGACAGGCGGTGGGCGCTGATAATGACCGTCCGCCCCTCCCCCCACTGGCGCAGGTTATGCAGGATCTGGTGCTCGGTGCGGCCATCCACCGCCGATAAGGCATCGTCGAGGATCAAAATTTCGGCCTCCAGCAGCAGGGCGCGAGCAATAGAGATGCGCTGTTTCTGGCCGCCGGAGAGCATCACGCCGCGCTCGCCCACTTCGGTCTCGTAGCCCTGAGGCAGACGCAGAATGTCGTCATGCACGCTGGCCAGTTGAGCAACCCGCTCAATCTGCGCCTGCGTCGCGTCCGGTTTTCCCAGCGCGATATTATTGGCGACGGTATCGGAGAATAAAAATGGCGTCTGATTGACCACCGCCAACCGGGCGCGCCAGCTGTCGAGCTGCAGAATCGGCAGCGGCAGATCGTGAAAGCGGATCTCGCCGTGAGTGACGTCAAAATGGCGCTGCAGCAGCGCCAGAATGGTGCTTTTGCCGGCGCCCGTCGGCCCGCAGATGCCCAGCATTTGCCCCGGCTGGAGAGTAAAATTTACATGCTCCAGCGAAGGTTTGCTCGCCTGCGGATAGATGAAATCGCGGATAGCAACCTGCAGGACGCCGCGGCCTGCCGGCACCGCCTCGCTCCCGTCATCCACCGCCGGCGCCTCTTCAAGCATCGTGCGGATACGACCATAGGCCGCGCTACCGCGCTCCACGATGTTAAACATCCACGCCAGCGCCAGCATCGGCCAGATCATCAGGCCAAGATACATCACGAAGCTGGTCAGCTGGCCCAGGGTCAGGCTGCCGTGGATCACCATCCAGCTGCCGCCGCCGATGGCCAGCAGGTTAGCGGCCCCGATGGCGATATAGATGGTGGGGTCGAAGCGGGCGTCAATGCGTGCCACGCGCATGTTTTTCGCGCCGGTATCGGCAGCATCGGCAGCAAACTGCGCCGACTGGCGATCCTCCAGCCCAAACGCCTTAATCATGCGGATGCTGGTCAGGCTCTCCTGCGTGCGATCGTTGAGGCTGGAAAAGGCCGCCTGAGCAACGCGAAAACGTTCGTGAAGCGCATCGCCGTTGCGTTTGATCGCCAGGGCCATCAGCGGCATCGGCAGCAGCGCCAGCAGAGTAAGCTGCCAGCTAATCTGCGTCGACATTACAATCAATACCGCACAGCCCATCACCAAGGAATCCACGAGGGTTAATACTCCTTCGCCAGCGGCAAACACCACCCGGTCCACGTCATTGGTGGCGCGGGCGATAAGATCCCCGGTGCGATGGCGCAAATAGAACGCCGGATGCTGGCGGCTCAGTTGCCGGTAAAAATCTTCCCGCAGCTCAACCGCCAACTGGTAAGAAGCGCCGAACAACAGCACGCGCCAGACATAGCGCAGCAGGTAGACCATCACCGCGATCAGCACCAGCGCGCCGATCCACATCCACACCTTCTCCGCGGTGTAATGCTGTTGCGTCACGCCGTCGACCACAATGCCCACCACCTTCGGCGGAATAAGCTGCAGGACGGCAATAATGACCAGCAGGGCAATTGCGCCAAGATAGCGGCGCCACTCCCGGCGGAAGTACCAGCTGAGTTGAGCAAATAATCGCAAGCAATAAAATCCTGATTTTGTAATGGGTTACGGCGCAATACCGTTATTCGACAGGCAAGGCGGTGGTATATTTTATCTGTTCCATGGCAAAACTCGAAGTGACATCCGACAGACCAGGCACACTGTTCACTAAACGTTTATAAAAGTCGTCATAGCGTTTCATATCAGCCACCTGCACCCGTAGCAGGTAGTCATACTCCCCCGCCATCCGCCAGAAGCCGAGCACTTCCGCCATCTGCGTCACTTCGCTCACGAACTGACAGTACCAGTCGCTGCTATGATGCTGAGTCTTGATCAGGACGAACGCCGTCAGCCCCAGCCCCACCTTTTCCGCGTCCAACAGGGCGACGCGCCCGCGGAGAATGCCCTCGTCTTCGAGCCGTTTCAGGCGTTTCCAGCAGGGCGTGGTGGTCAGATTAACGGCATCGGCCAGCGCCTGCAAAGAGAGGGTGCAATCTTCCTGCAGTAGCGCCAGCAGCTTACGGTCAATTTTATCTAGCATTGGGCATCCTCAGAGAAAATTTTGCTCTCATAATGGTAATCCACAGGTTAAATGGCAACAATTTTTCCTGCGCTTTCCGCTAAGCTAGGCACAAAATGACAAACAGGAAATTACGATGAATAGCGCCTGGGTTAAACATGCCATTAGCGAAATCAACGCTGACTATCAGCGCTCCGCCGACACGCACCTGATCCGTCTGCCGCTGCCCGCTTTTCCGGGCATCCACCTGTATCTGAAAGATGAAAGCACCCACCCCACCGGCAGCCTGAAGCATCGCCTGGCGCGGTCGCTGTTTCTCTATGGCTTGTGCAACGGCTGGATCAAAGAAGGCACGCCAATTATAGAGTCCTCCTCAGGGTCAACCGCCGTTTCGGAGGCCTATTTCGCCCGCCTGCTGGGGCTGCCGTTTATCGCTGTGATGCCTTCCTGCACCGCCAAGCGCAAAATCGAACAGATCGAGTTCTACGGCGGACGCTGCCATTTTGTGCAGAGCGCCGGCGAAATCTACGCGGCTTCCGAAACGCTGGCCCGCGAGCTGAACGGCCATTATATGGATCAGTTTACCTTCGCCGAGCGGGCCACCGACTGGCGCGGCAACAACAATATCGCCGACAGTATTTTCCGCCAGATGAGCCATGAGCCGCACCCGCAGCCGTCATGGATCGTCATGAGCGCCGGCACCGGCGGCACCTCAGCGACCATTGGCCGCTATATTCGCAGCCAGGGCTACGAGACGCAGCTGATGGTCGTTGATCCGCAGAATTCGGTGTTCCTCGATTACTGGCAGACCCGCGACGCCAGCCTACGCAGCCCGGTCGGCAGCAAAATTGAAGGCATCGGACGGCCGCGCGTCGAGCCGTCGTTTATTCCCGACGTTGTCGATGAGATGCTGCGCGTGCCGGATGCGGCGAGCGTAGCCACCGCCCTGTGGCTGGAAACGCAGCTTGGGCGCAAGGTCGGCGCCTCGACCGGCACCAATATGTGGGGCGTATTGCAGCTGGCCGCGCGGATGCGCGAAGAAGGTCGCACCGGCTCGATAGTGACACTCCTGTGCGACAGCGGCGAGCGTTACCTGGAAAGCTATTACAACCCGCAGTGGGTGGCGGACAATATCGGCGATATTGCGCCCTGGCAGGCGGAGATCGCCGGTCTGGTCGAAAGGCGATAAAAAAAGCCAGATAGAAGCCTATCTGGCTTGCTGGAAGGGTCTCTCTATTCGGGGGAATAAGGAAGATCAGGATTATCCAGCCAATGAGTTAAAAAATGGGAGACTGCCTGATTCCGGCAGTCGCCAATTACCGGCAGATGCGGCAGCTCGGCTTTCAGCTGCGGCATCGCGTTGCCCATGATGAACCCCCGCCCAACGCTGCCCAGCATCTCGCGGTCGTTCATCGCATCGCCGAAGGCCATGCACTCCTGCAGGGTGAAGCCTAAATGCTGGCTGAGCACCGCCAGCGCCGCGCCTTTATTGCAGCCAACCGGCAGCACCTCCAGGCAGTCCATTGCCGAGAAGCAGAGAAATGCGCGATCGCCCAGCGTCTCATTCAGCTGGATCCGCAGACGGCGCAAATCGTCATGATCGCCGCAGAAACAGATCTTGGTGACATGCTGCGCCGACATGCGCTTCAGATCGCACAGTTGATAGTGAAAGCCGCTGAATACATGCGCTTGCAACAATTCAGGCCTTGCCTGGCCGGTAAACCAGCCGCCATCGTTAAAGACGTGCATGCTGGCCTGGGTATCCCATTTGCCGTGCAGCACCGCTTCCGCCGCCTCGGGAGCGAGATCCTGGCGATAAAGCTCCTCCCCTTCCAGCGAATGGATGCGCGTCCCGTTGCCGGTGATCAGAAATGCATCAAGGGAAAATTCGCCAATCACATGGTGCATCTCCAGCACATGGCGGCCGGTGGCGAAGGTCAAGGTGATATCGCGCTCACGCAGCCGTTTCAGCGCGGAAAGCGTCTTTTCTCCAAGACGATGGTCCGGCATCAGCAGGGTGCCGTCCATATCAAATGCCGCCAGTTTTGCCATGGTATATTCCCCGATGTGTGATGGGCTTCGCTTGTGTTGCAGTATCACCTGGGATATACGGAAGTAATAGTGAATAGATATTATTAATTGTTCCGGGTTTACAGCGGCCCGGTGGACGACGGCCCCCATGCGACTCTTACACCGTTTAAATCAATACCAGCGCCTATGGCAACCCTCAGCCGGGGCGCCGCAGCAGGTCACCGTCGGCGAACTGGCGGAGCGCTGTTTTTGCAGCGAGCGCCACGTCCGTACTCTGCTGCGTCAGGCGCAGGAGGCCGGGTGGCTAAGCTGGCAGGCCAGCTCCGGGCGCGGCAAACGCGGACAGCTCTTATTTCACAAAACCCCGGAAAGTCTGCGCAACGAGATGATGGAGCAGGCGCTGAACAACGGTCAGCAACAAACCGCGCTGGAGCTGGCGCAGCTTGCCCCGGTGGAGCTGAAAGCCCTGCTCCATCCCTTCCTCGGCGGTCAGTGGCAAAACAATACCCCCACGCTGCGTATTCCTTACTATCGCCCGCTGGAGCCGCTGCGTCCCGGCTTTCTCCCCGGCCGCGCCGAGCAGCATCTGGCCGGACAAATCTATGCCGGGCTGACGCGCTTCGACAAAGGCGACAATATGCCGATCGGCGATCTGGCGCACCACTGGCAGGTCTCCCCGGACGGCCTGCGCTGGCATTTTTATATCCGCTCCACGCTGTGCTGGCACAATGGCGATACGGTGGAAACCGCGCAGTTGCGACAGCGGTTACTGCTGCTGCTTGAGCTGCCCGCCTTGCGGACCCTCTTCGCCAGCATCAGCCGTATCGATGTCACCCATGCCCAGTGTTTAACAATAACCCTGCATCGCCCTGACTACTGGCTGCCGTTCCGCCTCGCCAGCTACTGCAGCGTGCTGGCGCATCCCGACGATCCGGCCATTGGCTGCGGACCGTTCCGCCTGAAGCGGTTTAGTCCGGAACTCGTCCGCCTGGAAAACCATCCCCGCTACCACCTGCAGCATCCGCTGATCCAGGCGGTGGAGTACTGGATCACTCCTCAGCTCTTTGACCGCGATCTCGGCACCAGCTGCCGCCATCCGGTGCAGATCACCATCGGCGATCGCGAAGAGCTGCATAATCTGCGTCAGGTCAGCAACCGTATCAGCCTTGGCTTCTGCTATTTGACCCTGCGCCACAGCCCTCGGCTTAGCAAAGCGCAGGCCCAGCGGCTGGTGTCGATAATCCATCACTCGTCGCTACTGGATACGCTGCCGCTGGAGGAGGATCTGATTACGCCAAGCCATGAGGTGCTGCCGGGATGGTCCATCCCGCAGGGACCGGCAAACAACGCGGTACCGCTGCCGGCCAGGCTCACCCTGCTCTATCATCTGCCGGTCGAGCTACATGCGATGGCCGAACAGCTGAGGCAACGTCTGGCTCTGCTGGGCTGCGAGCTGACGCTCCTGTTCCACGACGCTAAAAACTGGGAAGGCTGCCAGGATCTGGGGCAGGCCGACCTGATGATGGGCGACCGTCTGATCGGCGAAGCGCCGGAGTACGCCCTGGAACAGTGGCTGCGCTGCGATATGCTGTGGCCTAATTTGCTGACCGGGGCGCAATATGCTCATCTGCAGGCGACATTAGACGCGGTGCAGTCTCAGCCCGACGCTCGCAGCCGCAACGATGCGCTGCGCAACGTATTTAACAGCCTGATGGAAGACGCCATCATGACGCCGCTGTTCAAGTATAACTATCGGATCAGCGCGCCACCGGGGGTCAATGGTCTGCGCCTCAACGCCCGGGGCTGGTTCGACTTCGCCAGCGCCTGGCTGCCGGCCTCGTCGACGTGAGAGAGCTGGTGATGGAGGGCGTCTGGCGCTACCATATCGCCTTTATTCATTTAGTCAGGAATTGCCATGAAACGCGCCGTAGTTGTCTTCAGCGGAGGACAAGATTCAACCACCTGTCTGGTGCAGGCTCTGCAACAGTATGATGAAGTGCATTGCGTCACTTTTGATTATGGCCAACGCCACCGCGCGGAAATCGACGTTGCGCGCGAACTCGCCCTGAAACTGGGCGCCGTCGCGCATAAAGTGCTGGACGTCACTCTGCTCAACGAACTGGCAGTCAGCAGCCTGACCCGCGATAACATTCCGGTACCGGACTATCAGCCTGATGCCGAGGGCATTCCCAACACCTTTGTCCCCGGGCGTAATATTCTGTTTTTAACCCTGACGGCAATCTACGCCTATCAGGTAAAAGCCGAAGCCATCATCACCGGCGTGTGCGAGACCGACTTCTCTGGCTACCCGGACTGCCGCGATGAGTTTGTCAAAGCGCTGCACCACGCCGTCAGCCTGGGGATGGCGAAAGACATTCGCTTTGAGACGCCGCTGATGTGGCTGAATAAAGCCGAGACCTGGGCGCTCGCCGACTACTGGGGTCAGCTGGATCTGGTGCGCCGGGAAACCCTCACCTGCTACAACGGCATTAAGGGCGATGGCTGCGGCCAGTGCGCCGCCTGTAACCTGCGCGCAAACGGACTCAACCAGTATCTGGCGGACAAGGTCGGGGTAATGGCGGTTATGCAGCAAAAAACCGGACTGGCGCAGGCATAATCTCCGGGGATCGATTTACCGGAGCTTTGACTCAAATTCCCCGGTGGCGCGATGCTTACCGGGGCTACGGGTTCATCACCTGCCGTGGGCCAGCCACTCGCACGACGGTTGTCAGCGCAGGTTCATCTGGTCAAGTTTCGCACGCAATTCCCCTTCCAGCGGCAGCGCCTTCTGGGTTTTCAAATCGATACAAACGAAGGTAATCAGCGCATCGGCCACTACTTCGCCATTGGGGTTGAGGGTGACCACCTGGCTTAGGGTGCCGCTTTTGCCGTTGAGTTGCTCCAGTTTGCTGCTCACCGTCAGCACATCGCCCAGTACCGCCGGACGACGATAGTTAATATTGATATTCACCACCACGAAGGCGATGTTTTTCTCCATCATCCACTGAAACGCGGGGCTGTTTTCCAGGCCGTCCCAGCGGGCTTCCTCAAGGAACTCCAGGTAGCGAGCGTTGTTCACATGCTGGTAGACGTCCAGATGATAGCCGCGAACTTTAATTTGTGTCTGCATAGCACTAATGCCTTTCTGTTATTGTTGTTTATGAGGTAAGAGGTCACACCACTTGATGCAACCTCTTTATCCTGGCAAAAAATCACCGCTGTGCAAGGTCTGGCATAAAATTTACAGCGTCAGATGGGCTAAATTGCGCTCCACCAACGCGCTCCCCATTCCCGGGACCTGCTTCAGATCATCGAGGGTTTTGAACGGCCCGTACTCTTCGCGGTAGCTGACAATAGCCTGGGCTTTTTTCAATCCTACGCCATTCAACGCCTGCGCCAGCTGTTCGGCGCTGGCGCGGTTAATGCTGACCTTTGTCGCCCCGATGTCAGACTCGCCGGGCACCGCTTCCGCCTTCGCCGAAGAGGAAGCCTGCACATTTTCTTTATTCACCGCCGCTTTGCCGCTGGCGGGTGCCGCCAGCGCCCCCTGTACCCCTACCGCAAAAACCAGAACGCCCGCGGCCATCAGTGCTTTTATTCCATATTTCATGCTGATATCTCCTTGTGTGTAGACAGCAAGGTCACGATAGCGTCAGTGCGGATGGTCGACAAAAGGCAAATCACAGAAATGGAAAGGGCCGCGAAAGCGGCCCTTGAGGATTACATCGTGTTGCTCATTTTTGCGAGACGACGCGAAATTACTGCTGCTGGTCGATGCTGTCGCCGAGCTTAATTTTCGCCGCCTTGCGCAGGTTGCTCATCAGCGCTTCGAAAGCGATTTGGGCATTGTTCTGGGTGATCCCCTGAACCATGGCCTTCTTCTGCTCTTCCGGCATGCTGCCGGCTTTCACCTCATCCAGCGCTACCAGCACCACATCGCCTTGCATATTGCTGCCCACGCCGTAGACCGGTTTACCCTGCTGCGGCAGCGGCAGGGTAAATGCCAGCTGGCTCAGCGGATCCTGGCCGGTACGAGAAAGCGTCTGCGGCGCGCCAAAGCTCAGGCCAGCCGCCTTCATCGCTTCATCGCCTTTGCCGTCTTTCAGCGCCGCCAGCAGCTTGTCGGCCTCCAGTTTCGCCTGCTGTTCCGCTTTATTGTGCTTAACGATATCGCTAACCTGTGCCTTCACTTCGGCAAGCGGCTTCACCGCCTCGGCTTTGTGTTCGCTAATGCGCAGAACAAAAGCGCGATCGCCGTCAACGGTAATGATATCGGAGTTGCTGCCCGGCGCGCCGTTCTCACCCACCAGACCGCCGTTAAAAATAGCGTCAGCGACCGGTTTAAAGTTCAGCTCCTCCGGCAGGTTATCGCGGCCAAACCAGCCGGTTTCTACGACCTTCATCCCGGCGACCTGCGCTGCGCTCGCCAGCGATTCATTATCGTTGCTGGCCGCATCGCTCACCTTCTGCTGCAGCGCGTAGTAAGCATCCAACGCTTTTTCCTGCTTCACTTTCGCCGCAATGTCATTACGCACGTCAGCCAGCGGCTTCACCTGCGCCGGCTGGACGTCGTCCAGACGAGCTACCAAAAAGCCAACCGAGGATTTGATCACGCCAGACAGCTGGCCTTTCTCTTTCAGCCCGGCATCTTTCAACTCAGGCACGGTAGAGGCATCTTCCATCCACCCCATATCGCCACCGTTGCGGGCAGAGATAATATCGGTCGATTTTTCTTTCGCCAGCGTGGCGAAGTCCGCTCCTTTTTGCAGCTCGGCCAGTACCGCTTTCGCATCGGCTTCAGTTTTGGTCTGAATCACGCTGTAGCGGTTGCGCTGCGGCTGAGTGAACTGATCCTTGTGCTGGTCGTACCATGACTGAATCTCTTCGTCAGAGGCGCTCTCCTGCATGCTGGCGGCATCCATTTTGATGTAGCTGACGCGGAACTGCTCCGGCGCCATAAAACGGGCCTGATTCTGCTGCCAGAAGGCGTTGATTTCCTCATCGCTGGCGGTCTGTTTTGCCGCCAGGGCATTTACGTTGATGGTCGCTTCGCGGACCACCCGCTGTTGAGATACCAGCGCCGCCAGCTGATCGGACTCGCCCGGCAGCATGAAGTCGGTACCCGCAATGGCGTTAATCAGCTGCTGCGTGGTCAGCTGGTTACGCAGCGCCTGGGCGTACTGATCGGTGGTCATCCCCATCTGGGCGACAATACCGCTGAAACGCTGGTTGTCGAACTTACCGTTCGTCTGGAACGCCTGGGTCTGGAAGATCGCCTGCTTCACCTGCTCATCGCTGATGCTGAGGCCCAGCTCGCGGGCATACTGATCCAGAAGCGACTCATCGATCAGGCGGTTCAGCACCTGCTGGCGCATGGTTTTCATGTAGTTTTCGTTCGCCGCCAGCTCGGAGAATTGATCGCCAAGCTGCTGCTGCATACGGTTACGTTCGCTGGCGACGGCGTTTTCAAACTGCCCACGGCCAATCTCCTGGCCATTCACTTTTGCGGCATAGTTTTTGCCACCGCCAATCAGGTAACCACTCACCCCGGTCAAAATGAACGAGACGATAATGATACCGAAAATAATCTTGAGCACGACGCTGTTGGCGGCCGTGCGTAGGTTGTCCATCATGGTGTAACAACGCTCCGCTGTAGATGACTTTAGCTCGCGCAGCATAGCACGTGATGGCCGCCGCGCGTGAGGACGTATTTTGACAAGAAAACAGGGTGATTGTCAGCCCACAAGTGGCGATAAACACACATAAAGTGGTCTGAAAAGGCAATAAAAAAGGCACATCTCACGATGCGCCCTTGTACTTCGTCACATTCCCTGACGGGAAAGCCGATCAGTTCACCGCGTCTTTCAGCGCTTTACCAGCACGGAAGCCCGGCACTTTTGCGGCAGCGATAGTAATTTCTTTACCTGTTTGCGGGTTGCGACCAGTACGGGCGGCACGTTCTTTAACAGCAAAGGTACCAAAACCTACCAGCGCAACGTCATCCCCAGCCTGCAGAGATTCAGTAACAGAAGCGATTAAAGCATCTAACGCACGTCCAGCTGCAGCTTTAGAAATGTCCGCACCCGCAGCAATTTTGTCAATCAGTTGAGATTTATTCACTGTTCTCTTCCTCTCTTTATAATTTATATCGCACCTGAGTCCTTCATAGTGCGACCGCGCAGCAGTTATATCAGGACTGTCATGCCCTTACAACAGCAGTTGTCGATGACCCCCCTGCCAGCGATCTAAGTTAGCTACACAAAAAAAGGCTGGCAAGTCCGAAATGACTTACCAGCCCTATTTTTATTAGCGCAATTTGCGCAGAATCACTATTTCGCGGTCACAACCTGCATGCCGAACGGTTCGTTCTGCAGCGCAAGTGTCAGAACTTCCTCGATTCGTTTCACCGGATGGATATCCAAATCGGCGATAACGTTATCCGGAATTTCTTCAAGGTCGCGTTTGTTCTCATCAGGAATCAGAACAGTCTTAATGCCGCCGCGATGCGCCGCCAGCAGTTTTTCCTTCAGACCGCCGATCGGCAGCACCTGACCACGCAGAGTGATTTCACCGGTCATCGCCACATCAGCGCGTACCGGGTTACCGGTCAGGCAGGAGACCAGCGCCGTGCACATGGCAATACCCGCGCTCGGACCATCCTTAGGCGTCGCCCCTTCCGGCACGTGCACGTGAATGTCACGCTTCTCGTAGAAGTCGGCGTTAATGCCCAGCTTGTCAGCCCGCGAACGTACCACCGTCAGCGCAGCCTGAATCGACTCCTGCATCACCTCGCCCAGCGAGCCGGTGTAGGTCAGCTTGCCTTTGCCCGGCACGCAGGCGGTTTCGATGGTCAGCAGATCGCCGCCCACTTCCGTCCACGCCAGACCGGTCACCTGACCGACGCGGTTCTCACTATCGGCGCGGCCATAGTCGAAGCGCTGTACGCCGAGATAATCATGCAGATTCTCACCGTTAATTTCGATGTGTTTCAGCGATTTATCCAGCAGCAGTTGCTTAACGGCCTTGCGGCACAGCTTGGAGATTTCACGCTCCAGGCTACGTACCCCCGCTTCCCGCGTGTAGTAACGAATAATGCCGATAATGGCGCTATCGTCGACGGTCAGCTCGCCTTTCTTCAGCGCGTTACGTTCGATCTGCTTCGGCAGCAGATGACGTTTGGCGATGTTCAGTTTTTCATCTTCGGTATAGCCGGAGAGACGAATCACTTCCATACGGTCCAACAGCGGCGCCGGAATGTTCATGGAGTTGGAAGTCGCCACGAACATCACGTCGCTGAGATCGTAATCCACTTCCAGGTAGTGGTCGTTAAAGGCCACGTTCTGTTCCGGATCCAGCACCTCAAGCAACGCGGAAGCCGGGTCACCGCGCATGTCGGAAGACATTTTGTCGATCTCGTCCAACAGGAACAGCGGGTTTTTGACCCCCACTTTCGCCATTTTCTGGATCAGTTTGCCCGGCATCGAGCCAATGTAGGTCCGACGATGACCGCGGATTTCCGCTTCATCGCGCACGCCGCCAAGCGCCATACGAACGTATTTCCGTCCGGTCGCTTTGGCGATGGATTGACCCAGCGAGGTTTTACCTACCCCCGGCGGTCCCACCAGACAAAGGATTGGCCCCTTGATTTTGTTCACCCGGCTCTGCACCGCGAGATATTCAAGGATGCGATCCTTCACGCGCTCCAGGCCATAGTGATCGGTATCGAGGATCTCCTGGGCCTGACGCAGGTCTTTTTTGACCTTACTGCGCGCATTCCACGGCACCTGCACCATCCAGTCGATGTAGCCACGCACGACTGTCGCTTCCGCTGACATCGGCGACATCATCTTCAGCTTCTGCAGTTCCGCTTCGGTTTTTTCTTTCGCCTCTTTCGGCATTTTCGCCGCGTCGATCTTACGCTTCAGCGCTTCGTTTTCGTCCGGGGCGTCGTCCATCTCGCCGAGTTCTTTCTGAATCGCTTTCATTTGCTCGTTCAGATAGTACTCGCGCTGGGATTTCTCCATCTGCTTTTTGACGCGGTTGCGAATGCGCTTCTCAACCTGCAGCAGATCGATTTCCGATTCCATCATCGCCATCAGATATTCCAGACGTTCGTTAACGTCGGACATCTCAAGCACAGACTGCTTGTCAGCCAGCTTCAGCGGCATGTGCGCCGCGATGGTATCCGCCAGGCGCGCCGGATCGTCGATGCTGTTCAGCGACGTCAGCACTTCCGGTGGGATCTTCTTGTTCAGCTTGATATAGCCTTCAAACTGGCTGATAGCGGTGCGAACCAGCACTTCCTGCTCGCGTTCGTCAATCGCCGGCGAGTCGAGATACTCCGCTTTCGCCGAGAAATGCTCGCCATTATCAGACAGCGCAGAAATGCGAGCACGCTGCAGCCCTTCGACCAGCACCTTCACGGTGCCGTCCGGCAGCTTCAGCATCTGCAAAATAGACGCCACGGTTCCAACGGTGAAAAGATCGTTTACACCCGGCTCATCCGTCGACGCTTCTTTCTGCGCAACCAGCATGATTTTTTTATCATGGTCCATGGCCGCTTCGAGGCAACGGATAGATTTTTCCCGCCCTACGAACAGGGGTATGACCATGTGCGGATAAACCACCACATCGCGCAATGGCAATACGGGGATTTCAATGCGTTCAGAACGCTCAGGATTCATAGAGCTCTCTCTTAGTTTAAAGTCCGCCAGGTAGCCGACGACGCCACACTCCACTGCATCGTCGTTAATATGTAATCCAGTATATGGGGATGTATTCCACACATTCAACGGCGGGAATGCAGGAAAAATAAAAGGGGAGATAAAATCCCCCCTTTTTGTTAACTGCTTGAGTGAAATGGTTAATTATTCACCAGATGCCTGCTGAGCTTCCGGTTTGCCGTAGATCAGCAGCGGTTTGCTCTGACCGGCGATAACCGACTCATCAATGACCACTTTTTCGACATCTTCCATCGAAGGCAGGTCATACATGGTATCCAGCAGCGCCGCTTCCACAATTGAGCGCAGGCCACGGGCGCCGGTTTTACGCGCCATCGCTTTCTTGGCGATAGCGTCCAGCGCTTCGTCGCGGAATTCGAGCTCTGCGCCTTCAAGGCTAAACAGCGCCTGATACTGCTTGGTCAGGGCGTTTTTCGGCTCTTTCAGGATCTGGATCAGGGCTTCTTCGCTCAGCTCGTTCAGGGTCGCCACTACCGGCAGACGGCCGATGAACTCCGGGATCAGACCAAACTTGATCAGATCTTCCGGCTCGACCTGAGCCAGCAGTTCCCCTTCGCTCGCTTTGTCGGACTTCGCTTTTACCGTCGCGCCAAAACCAATGCCGGAGCCGGTTTCCACACGGTGGGAAATCACTTTGTCCAGGCCAGCGAACGCGCCGCCGCAGATAAACAGGATCTTGGAGGTATCAACCTGCAGGAACTCCTGCTGCGGATGTTTACGCCCGCCCTGCGGCGGAACGGCGGCAACGGTCCCTTCGATAAGCTTCAGCAGCGCCTGCTGCACGCCTTCGCCTGAGACGTCGCGCGTAATCGACGGGTTATCGGATTTACGCGAAATTTTGTCGATTTCGTCGATATAAACGATGCCGCGCTGCGCTTTCTGCACGTCGTAATCGCACTTCTGCAGCAGTTTCTGAATGATATTTTCGACGTCCTCACCCACATAACCGGCTTCGGTCAGGGTAGTGGCGTCCGCCATGGTAAACGGCACATCCAGCAGGCGCGCCAGCGTTTCCGCCAGCAGCGTTTTACCGGAACCGGTCGGCCCGATCAGCAGGATGTTGCTTTTACCCAGCTCTACGCCATTGCTGGTATCGCCATTGCGCAGACGCTTGTAGTGGTTGTATACCGCGACCGCCAACACCTTCTTCGCCTGTTCCTGACCGATGACGTAGTCATCAAGGTGGTGGCGAATCTCGTGCGGCGTCGGCAGCGCGCTGCGCTCGCGGTGCGGCGCCACTTCTTTAATCTCTTCGCGAATGATGTCGTTACATAAATCAACGCATTCGTCGCAGATATACACGGATGGCCCGGCGATCAGCTTACGCACTTCATGCTGGCTTTTGCCGCAAAAAGAGCAATACAACAATTTGCCCGATCCATCTTTGCGTTTATCTGTCATGAGTCCAAACCTCTTTTTAAGTTCTTTGTGCCGCACACGACGACGCAAATGCCATTCTCAGGCGCAAGCCGCCATATAGCGTTGTGCCGCCCTTCATTAGTATATACACAAAATCCTTCGCGCTACATCGAGCCGGTAGCGAAGCCACCGGCCGCAAGCCTGCCAGACAAGCGGCCGAATAAAAGCCAACCGCTCGCACAGACGTGGCGAGAAGGATGAAGCGTAAAGCGGCACCCTTGCGCCTTGGGCATCAATTACGATGGGTCAAAATAGAGTCGACCAGCCCGTACTCCACGGCTTCCGCAGCAGACAGGAAGCGGTCACGCTCGGTGTCACGCTCAATCTGCTCAAGAGACTGGCCGGTATGATGCGCCATCAGCTCATTCATGCGTCCTTTCACCTTCAGGATTTCACGGGCGTGGATCTCAATATCCGTCGCCTGTCCCTGATAGCCGCCCAGCGGCTGGTGGATCATCACGCGGGAGTTCGGCAGGCAGAAGCGCTTGCCTTTCGCCCCGGCGGTCAGCAGGAACGCGCCCATAGAAGCGGCCTGCCCCATACAGATGGTGCTGACATCCGGCTTGATGAACTGCATGGTGTCATAAATCGACATCCCGGCGGTGATTACCCCGCCCGGAGAGTTAATGTACAGGTAAATGTCTTTTTCCGGGTTTTCCGCTTCCAGAAACAGCATCTGCGCCACGATCAGGTTTGCCATGTGGTCTTCGACCTGGCCGGTCAGAAAAATGACGCGTTCCTTAAGCAGACGGGAGTAGATATCAAAAGAACGTTCACCGCGTGAGGTCTGTTCAATGACCATCGGCACCAGGGCCATATGGGGTGCAAAGTTGTCTCGTTCGCCACTGTATGACATTTCCGTCTCCTGGAGTAATTTTAAAATACCTGCTGCACTGATTGTAACCTTACGGACGGATTATCAGCCACAGTTTCTATCCGCTGAATGCGTCACCGCCTCTTCAATACGCGTGCGATTGCGGATGCAGTTGCCTCCCCCGGTAATGGGGATGGTGTTGCCATATTTCAAGCATAACAAGCTTTTGCTGTAACGCTATCATGGTTAATGCGTTTTCGCACCGTGCCTGTGGCTATCATTATCTTAAAAAAAAACCCGCCGCCTTTCGGCAACGGGTTTTTGCTCGAACCTTAAACGATAGCGGCGAAATTACGCCTGCTGGTTCATCAGTTCGTTGAAGGAAGTGGCTTTTTCAGACACTTTGGCTTTCGCCAGCACGGCTTCAACAGCCTGCTCTTCCAGCGCCACGTTGCGCATATTATCCATCAGCTCTTTGTTCTTGCTGTAGAACTCAACGACTTCAGACGGATCTTCGTACGCAGAAGCCATCTCTTCGATCAGGGCTTTTACGCGCTCTTCGTCAGCTTTCAGCTCGTTGGTGCGGATCACTTCGCCCAGCAGCAGACCAACAACGACGCGACGTTTAGCCTGCTCTTCGAACAGCTCGCGCGGCAGTTCCAGAGCCTGTTTCTCGTTGCCGCCGAAACGCTGAGCAGCCTGACGACGCAGCACGTCGATTTCGCTGTCGATCAGGGCAGCCGGAACGTCGATCTCGTTAGCTTTAACCAGACCTTCGATAGCCTGAGACTTCACGCGGTTACGCACAGCGCCTTTCAGCTCGCGTTCCATATTTTTACGCACTTCAGCGCGCAGGCCAGCGACGGAACCATCTTCCACGCCGAAACGTTTGATGAACTCTTCGGTCAGCTCAGGCAGTTCACGCTCTTCGACTTTCTTCAGGTTGATAACGAACTTAGCCGCTTTACCTTTCAGGTTTTCTGCGTGGTACTCTTCCGGGAAGGTCACGTCGATGGTGAACTCTTCACCCGCTTTGTGGCCTTTGATACCGTCTTCGAAGCCCGGGATCATGCGACCCTGGCCCATCGCCAGTACGAAGTCAGAGGCTTTGCCGCCTTCGAACTCTTCGCCGTCAACAGAACCGGTGAAGTCGATGGTTACGCGATCTTCAGCGTCAACCGCGCCTTCTTTTTCTTTCCAGGTCGCCTGCTGCTTGCGCAGAGTTTCCAGCATGGTATCAACGTCAGCGTCGGTGACTTCAACAACCGGTTTTTCAACTTCGATCGCGTCCAGACCCTGCAGTTCAACTTCCGGATACACTTCGAACTCTACCGCGTAGGTGAAGTCTTCGCCCAGTTTGTATTCGCCCGGAACGTAGTTCGGCGCGCCGGCCGGATTGATTTTTTCTTTGATGATCGCGTCAACGAAATGACGGCTCATCAGGTCGCCCAGCACGTCCTGGCGAACGGAAGCGCCATAGCGCTGAGCAACAATATTCATCGGCACTTTGCCTTTACGGAAGCCGTCAATGCGAACTTTTTTCGCTACGTTGACCAGCTCGCTTTTGACAGCATTCTCGATGCTGTCAGCGGCGATAGTAATCGTTACACGGCGCCCAAGGCCCTGAGTGGTTTCAACTGAAACTTGCATCTTGTTACCTCAAAAAAATCACAGTGCTCGGTCAACTCTGGAAGCGCGTGTAGGTGGCTTCGCAGAACCGGGATGCCCTCTTCAAATCAGAAACACATTCCCTGTCGTCAGAATCATCCCGAAGACATTCATATATAAGACGCGGCATTATAGCGGCATCACTTTTGTGAGTCGAGAACGGTTGTCGCCTGGTGCTGCGGCATTTTTCACATTTCCCGCTCAAATTTGCCCGCAAAAGCGCTGACTTTGCGCATTTTCCAGGCAAAACAAAACGGCCCGTAGGCCGTTTTTGCTAAATCTGCAAGCAACATACTGGAAAAGCGCCAGCGGTTGCAAATGGGATTTCTAAGCGATACTCCCTGCGCCGCGGCACGGCGGCGAAGCAAATACCGTATCCTGTAATGCTTCCCATTCTTTAATCGTGTAGGTGTGCAGCGCCAGGGCATGCACCGTATTCGACAGCTCCTCGGTTAGCGTGCCGTAGATCATACGGTGGCGATTGAGGAAACGCTCGCCAGTGAAGCGATCGCTCACTAACACCACTTTAAAATGACTTTCAGAGCCCGCAGGGACGTTGTGACGATAACTTTCATCCACGACTTCGAGATACATCGGGTCGAACGCTGCTCTAAGTTTTGCTTCGATCTGTTCACGTATCATCATGAATTTTCTCCTCCGACAACGCTGAGATGCCGCCACTCCATTTAAATGTTAGCCGCTTTTACCGCTTCCATTAGGAGAAAACAACAAAAAATTAGCATTGTTCTGATATTTTCATTCAAAAGTATCACGTTTACTGGCTCTGGTCGCCAGATCCGTCGGGGAACGAGCCATTAACCGTGGCGGGACGCTCAGAAAACCGCCAGCACGATGGATTTACACGCGTTGCCACTTCCCCTTGCCGTTGGCAATGCTATGATGGCGGTAATTTTCCTTATAACAACACCATGCGTTGAGACCTGAACATGCTTAAGAAGATTCTTTTCCCGTTGGTCGCCATGTTTATGCTGGCAGGATGCGCCACGCCGCCGACCACCATTGAAGTATCGCCGAAAATCACGCTGCCGCAGCAGGATCCAAGCCTGATGGGCGTGACCGTCAGCATCAACGGCGCCGATCAGCGTCCGGACCAGGCGCTGGCGAAAGTGACGCGTGACAATCAGCTGGTCACTCTCACCGCCTCCCGCGATCTGCGCTTCCTGCTGCAGGAAGTGCTGGAGAAACAGATGACGTCTCGCGGCTACATGATTGGCCCGAACGGCGCGGTCGATCTGCAGATCATCGTCAACAAACTCTATGCTGACGTCTCTCAGGGTAACGTGCGCTATAACATCGCCACCAAAGCCGATATCGCCATCATCGCCACCGCGGCAAACGGCACGAAAATGACCAAAAACTACCGCGCCAGCTACTCCGTTGAAGGCGCCTTCCAGGCCTCGAACAAAAACATCGCTGATGCCGTCAACAGCGTCCTGACCGATACCATCGCCGATATGGCGCAGGACACCAGCATCCACGATTTCATCAAGCAAAACGCGCGTTAATGCTATCGCGAACCCGGCCTCCGCCGGGTTCGTGCTTTATGCTATGTCCAGTCATTACTTACGCATTTTTCAGCAGCCGAAATCAGCCATTTTGCTGATCCTTGGCTTCGCCTCCGGTCTGCCGCTGGCTCTCACCTCCGGTACCCTGCAGGCCTGGATGACGGTGGAAAATATCGATCTGAAAACGATCGGTTTTTTCTCGCTCGTCGGCCAGGCCTATGTCTTTAAATTCCTCTGGTCCCCGCTGATGGACCGCTACACGCCGCCGTTTCTTGGGCGTCGTCGCGGTTGGCTGTTGACCACCCAGGTATTACTCCTGCTGGCGATCGCGGCGATGGGCTTTCTTGAGCCGGTCACCCAATTACGCTGGATGGCGGCGCTGGCGGTGGTGATCGCCTTCTGCTCGGCGTCGCAGGATATTGTGTTCGACGCCTGGAAAACCGACGTGTTGCCAGCAGAAGAGCGTGGAGCCGGCGCCGCGATCAGCGTGCTGGGCTATCGCCTGGGGATGCTGGTCTCCGGTGGACTGGCCCTGTGGCTTGCCGACCGCTATCTCGGCTGGCAGGGGATGTACTGGCTGATGGCGGCGCTGCTGGTGCCCTGCATTATCGCCACGCTGCTGGCGCCCGAACCGAGCGACGTTATCCCGGTTCCCAGATCGCTCGAGCAGGCGGTAGCCGAACCGCTGCGCGATTTTTTCGGCCGCAACAACGCCTGGCTGATTCTGCTGCTCATCGTCCTTTATAAGCTTGGCGATGCGTTTGCCATGAGCCTCACCACCACCTTCCTGATCCGCGGCGTGGGATTTGACGCTGGCGAAGTGGGAATGGTGAACAAAACCTTAGGCCTGTTCGCCACCATTCTCGGCGCCCTGTACGGCGGCGTCCTGATGCAGCGGCTGACGCTGTTTCGGGCACTGCTCATTTTCGGTTTGCTGCAGGGGGTCTCTAACGCCGGCTACTGGCTGCTGTCGATTACCGATAAGCACCTCTATTCCATGGCGACCGCGGTATTCTTTGAAAACCTGTGCGGGGGAATGGGGACGGCGGCATTTGTCGCGCTGCTGATGACGTTATGTAATAAGTCTTTCTCCGCCACCCAGTTCGCACTGCTCTCGGCGCTCTCTGCGGTCGGTCGCGTATACGTTGGGCCGATTGCCGGCTGGTTTGTCGAGGCTCACGGCTGGTCGACCTTCTATCTCTTCTCTGTCGTTGCGGCGGTGCCGGGGATTGCCCTATTGCTGCTGTGCCGGCAAACGCTTGAGCATACCCAACGCACCGCAAGCTTTATGCCGCGTAGCGAGTTCCCGCAGGCCTATGCGCTGGCGCTGGGGATCCTGACACTGGGCTGCCTGCTGCTCGCGGTGTGGCTGGCGCTGCTGATCCTCAACGCGCTGGATTATACGTCGTTCTCCTTCCTGTCCGGCCTGCTGGAGGTTGCCGCGCTCACCGCCGTCGGCGGGATTTTGTTCGGCGGCCTGCTTGACTATCTGGCGCTGCGTAAAACCCGCCTGATTTAAGGATCCAGCATCATTATTAGCCGTTGTAATTACGAAACGTAATTATAACGGCTTATTAACGCTTTTATATTGTCCGCCGCGCTATTTGTTGTTTTGTGCGTTTTTGATTTCTGGAAATTATTGACAGTTTTCGTTCGACTCTTTAAATAATTTAACCGATTCAGCTCCGGGGATTTTATTTTTCGTTTTCACAATGTCTTTTATTTGATAATTAAATGTTAAACAATTGTTCTAATTTGTGGGTGGTTATGCCCATTAGCCGCTAAGCACTCCTTTTCTTATCCCTTTCGTTATCAATCCCGCGAAAATCAGGCTTTGCAAGCGATTAAGTAACACTACGTTACATATGTGACAAACCAAGCAGAAGCCGCTAACACAGAACTGACAGAGATCCAATCATGTTTACAGTAATGCAACCTTACCGTAAAATGCCCATACACTTTAAACGCCACCAGATCCCGTGGAATTGAGGTCGTTCAATGAGACTCAGGAAATACAATAAAAGTTTGGGATGGATGTCATTAATCGCAGGTACTGTATTACTCAGTGGTTGTGATTCTGCACTCCTTGACCCAAAAGGACAGATTGGACTGGAGCAACGCTCTTTGATTCTGACGGCCTTCGGCCTGATGATGATTGTCGTTATTCCCGCCGTCTTGATGGCAGTAGGATTTGCCTGGAAGTATCGCGCGAGCAATAAAGATGCGAAGTATAGCCCGAACTGGTCACACTCCAACAAAGTGGAAGCTGTGGTCTGGACGGTACCTATTCTGATCATCCTGTTCCTGGCCGTTCTGACCTGGAAAACCACTCACGCACTGGAGCCAAGCAAACCGCTTGTCCATGACGAGAAGCCAATCACCATCGAAGTCGTATCGATGGACTGGAAATGGTTCTTTATCTATCCGGAACAGGGTATTGCTACCGTTAACGAAATCGCCTTCCCGGCGAACGTACCGGTACACTTCAAAGTGACCTCTAACTCGGTGATGAACTCGTTCTTTATTCCGCGCTTAGGTAGCCAGATTTATGCAATGGCCGGTATGCAGACTCAGCTGCACCTCATTGCTGACGAAGCTGGTACTTATGACGGTATCTCCGCTAGCTACAGTGGCCCGGGCTTCTCAGGTATGAAGTTCAAAGCGATTGCCACCCCGGATCGGGCGACTTTCGATCAGTGGGTTGCAAAAGCCAAACAGTCTCCGAACTCCATGGACTCCATGGCCGCGTTCGAGAAAGTGGCTGTGCCTAGCGAATACAACAAAGTGGAATATTTCTCTAACGTGAAACCGGATCTGTTCAAAGATGTTGTGAACAAATTCATGTCTCACGAGAGCATGAACATGTCTAAACCTGAAGGCGAGCACGCTGCTCACGACGGGATGGAAGGCATGGACATGAGCCACGCGGAAACCGCTCACTAAGGGGCCGAGGAAGAAAACGATGTTCGGAAAACTTACACTGGATGCAGTGCCCTACCACGAACCTATTATCGTGGTAACGGTGGCTGCGATTATCATTGGGGGACTGGCGCTTCTGGCAGCCATCACTTACTTCGGTAAGTGGTCCTACCTATGGAACGAGTGGCTGACTTCTGTCGACCACAAACGTCTCGGTATCATGTACGTTATCGTGGCAATCGTCATGCTGCTGCGTGGCTTTGCTGACGCCATCATGATGCGTAGCCAGCAGGTGCTGGCTTCGGCCGGGGAAGCCGGCTTCCTGCCGCCTCATCACTACGATCAGATCTTTACCGCCCACGGCGTTATCATGATCTTCTTCGTGGCGATGCCGTTTGTTATCGGTCTGATGAACCTGGTGGTTCCGCTTCAGCTCGGCGCGCGCGACGTAGCCTTCCCGTTCCTCAACAACCTGAGCTTCTGGTTCACCGTTGTGGGCGTGATTCTGGTTAACCTGTCTCTGGGCGTTGGTGAGTTCGCGCAGACCGGTTGGCTGGCCTATCCGCCGCTGTCGGGAATTGAGTACAGTCCTGGCGTAGGGGTTGATTACTGGATTTGGGCGCTGCAGCTCTCCGGTATCGGTACTACCCTGACCGGTATTAACTTCTTCGTGACCATTATCAAGATGCGCGCCCCGGGCATGACCATGTTCAAGATGCCGGTATTCTCCTGGGCATCTCTGTGCGCTAACATCCTGATTATCGCCTCGTTCCCAATTCTGACCGTCACCATCGCGCTGCTGACCCTGGATCGTTACCTGGGCACCCATTTCTTTACCAACGATATGGGTGGCAACATGATGATGTACATCAACCTGATTTGGGCCTGGGGTCACCCGGAAGTGTACATCCTGGTTCTGCCGGTGTTCGGGGTCTTCTCCGAAATCGCCGCGACCTTCTCGCGTAAGCGTCTGTTCGGTTACACCTCTCTGGTATGGGCAACCGTCTGTATTACCGTTCTGTCGTTCATCGTTTGGCTGCACCACTTCTTCACCATGGGTGCTGGCGCGAACGTAAACGCCTTCTTCGGTATTACTACCATGATTATCGCGATCCCGACCGGGGTTAAGATCTTCAACTGGCTGTTCACCATGTATCAGGGTCGCATCGTCTTCAACTCGGCGATGATGTGGACTATCGGCTTTATCGTGACCTTCTCCGTAGGTGGGATGACCGGCGTGCTGCTGGCGGTACCGGGCGCGGACTTCGTTCTGCACAACAGCCTGTTCCTGATTGCGCACTTCCATAACGTTATCATCGGCGGCGTAGTGTTCGGTTGCTTCGCAGGTCTGACCTACTGGTGGCCGAAAGCCTTTGGCTTCACCCTGAACGAAACCTGGGGCAAACGCGCTTTCTGGTTCTGGATCATCGGCTTCTTCGTGGCGTTTATGCCGCTGTACGTGCTGGGCTTCATGGGTATGACCCGTCGTCTGAGCCAGCAGATCGATCCGCAGTTCCACCCGATGCTGGTTATTGCAGCTTGCGGTGCGGCGCTGATCGCCTGCGGTATTCTGTGCCAGCTGATTCAGTTCTACGTGTCTATTCGCGACCGCGATCAGAACCGCGACCTGACCGGTGACCCGTGGGGTGGCCGTACGCTGGAGTGGGCAACCTCTTCTCCACCGCCGTTCTACAACTTCGCTATCGTTCCTCAGGTTCACGAACGTGATGCCTTCTGGGAAATGAAAGAGAAAGGTGAAGCGTACAAACAGCCTGCTCACTATGAAGAAATTCATATGCCGAAAAACAGCGGCGCCGGCATCGTGATTGCCGCCTTCGCTACGGTATTTGGTTTCGCCATGATCTGGCATATCTGGTGGATGGCGATCGCCAGCTTCATCGGCATCGTAGCGACCTGGATTATTAAGAGCTTTGACGAGGACGTGGATTACTACGTACCGGTTGCAGAAGTCGAAAAACTGGAAAAACAGCATTTCGATGAGATTAACAAAGCAGGGCTGAAAAATGGCAACTGATACTCTTGCGCATACTGCCCACGCGCATGAACACGGGCACCATGATACAGGACCGATGAAGGTATTCGGTTTCTGGATCTACCTGATGAGCGACTGCATTATCTTCGCTACGCTGTTTGCTACCTATGCCGTTCTGGTGAACGGCACGGCCGGCGGACCGACGGGCAAAGATATTTTTGAACTGCCGTTCGTTCTGGTTGAAACCGCACTGCTGCTGTTCAGCTCCATCACCTACGGCATGGCGGCTATCGCCATGTACAAAAACAACAAAAGCCAGGTGGTTTCCTGGCTGGCGTTGACCTGGTTGTTTGGCGCCGGATTTATCGGGATGGAAATTTATGAATTCCATCACCTGATCATGGAAGGCTTTGGTCCGGATCGTAGTGGCTTCCTGTCCGCGTTCTTCGCGCTGGTCGGCACCCACGGTCTGCACGTGACCTCCGGTCTTATCTGGATGGCGGTGCTGATGTTCCAGGTTTCACGTCGTGGCCTGACCAGCACTAACCGCACGCGTATCCTGTGCCTGAGCCTGTTCTGGCACTTCCTGGACGTCGTGTGGATCTGCGTGTTCTCGGTTGTCTATCTGATGGGGGCGATGTAATGAGTCATTCTACCGATCATAGCGGCGCTTCTCACGGCAGCGTGAAGAGCTACATGACAGGATTTATCCTGTCCATCATCCTGACGGTCATTCCGTTCGCCATGGTGATGAGTGGCTCCGCCTCGCATGCGGTTATCCTTGGCACCATTCTGGTGACCGCTGTGGTGCAGATCGTGGTACACCTCGTGTACTTCCTGCATATGAACAGCAAGTCCGATGAAGGTTGGAACCTGACCGCATTTATCTTCACCGTAATCATCATTGCGATCGTGGTTGTCGGCTCCATCTGGATTATGTGGAACCTGAACTACAACATGATGATGCACTAAGAGCGGCGAGTATGTTTAAGCAATACCTGCAAGTAACGAAACCAGGCATTATTTTTGGCAACCTGATCTCCGTGATCGGCGGTTTCCTGCTGGCCTCCAAAGGCCACATCGACTATCCGCTGTTCGTCTGGACGCTCCTTGGAGTATCCCTGGTGGTCGCCTCGGGTTGTGTATTCAACAACTACATCGACCGGGACATCGATCGTAAGATGGAACGGACGAAAAACCGGGTGCTGGTCAAAGGGCTGATCTCGCCAGAAGCTTCGCTGGTGTACGCCACCTTGCTGGGTATTGCTGGCTTCATGCTGCTGTGGTTCGGCGCTAACCCGCTGGCCTGCTGGCTGGGGGTGATGGGGTTCGTGGTTTATGTCGGCGTCTACAGCCTGTACATGAAACGCCACTCCGTCTACGGCACGCTGATTGGCTCACTCTCCGGCGCTGCGCCGCCGGTGATTGGCTACTGCGCGGTCACCGGTGATTTCGACAGCGGTGCGGCGATCCTGCTGGCTATCTTTAGCCTGTGGCAGATGCCTCACTCCTACGCCATCGCGATTTTCCGCTTTAAGGATTATCAGGCGGCGAATATTCCGGTGCTGCCGGTGGTGAAAGGCATTTCGGTCGCCAAAAACCATATTACGCTGTACATCGTCGCCTTTGCCGTGGCAACCCTGATGCTCTCGCTGGGCGGCTACGCCGGGTATAAATACTTGGTCGTGGCGGCAGCGGTCAGCGTCTGGTGGCTGGGCATGGCGCTGCGTGGCTATAAAGTGGCCGATGATAAAGTCTGGGCGCGTAAGCTGTTCGTCTTTTCTATCGTCGCCATCACCGCGCTGTCCGTGATGATGTCCGTTGACTTTATGGTGCCGGATTCACATAGTCTGCTGGCTTACGTGAGATAATTACGCACTCCCGTACGATCTAAAGCCCCGTATTTACGGGGCTTTTTCTTTCCTGTTTCATCATCGCTTTCTTTCTCATTTCATACTTCCCTCCCCTCCCCCGTCGCTTTCCCGCTATCTTTCATATCAAAAAATGAGGAAAAATTGAGCCAGTACGCATCGGGCATCACTCGCGCCGCACGGTCCTGCAATGCTACCTTTCGCCGGGGCTCTTGCCCCTTTGGGAAATAATCACTACAAGGAATTGCAATGAAAGAGTTAACACTGAACGAAATGGAGTATATCTCCGGTGGCTTTAATCTGTTCGGCGCAGCCAGCAGCTTCGCCAGCTTTGTCGCCAACTCTGGCGTCGGCTTCACCTCTTTTGTTCTGACCTCCGGCACCGCATTTGCCTCCTTCGTCGGCGACAGCGCGATGGCGTTTGGTTCCTTCCTGACCGGACAGTCAAACTGGGAAACCTTTGTGACCGCCGGAAAGGAAAACTGGGGAAGCTTTGTTAACACCGCCGGCAACAGCTGGAATACTTTCGTGAATAACGCGGCCAGCGACTGGAACACCTTTCTGACCAAAGCGTCGGCCTAAGCGACGTCTATCTTAGGGCAGCGCCACTGGCTGCCCTGTTTAACCCACCAGCATCGCCTGCGCGCTGTAGAGCAGATCGAGGTGATCGCGGCATAACGCTTCCAGCGAAGTGCGCGATTGATGACTGGTCAGACTCAGCGCCCCCCACCAGGTCCCTTCCCTGTCGGTTAACGGCACCGCCAGCACCAGCATGCCAATCTCAAACTCCTGCTCAATGGTGGCGTATCCCTGGCGCCGTACCTGGGCGATTTTCTCCATCAGCGACGCGATATCGGTCACCGTATAGGGGGTACGTTGTTCCCGGGTTATGCGCTGCAGGACGGTCTCACACTCTGCTTCCGGCAGCGAAGCCAGCCACAGTCGCCCCCCGGCGGTACAGAAAATGGGCACCCGCTCCCCAAGCCGCACCGACGTAGAGTTGAACGGCGTATGCCGACTGCGGGCGATATAGACCAGTTCATCTTCATCCACCACCCCCACCGAGGCGTGCTCTTCGGTCCGGCTGGCGATGTATTCGACAATCGGCCGTACCATGCGAGGAAACTGCGCCGAATCGACATAGGCCTGGCCAAGCCGCAGCGTCTTTGGGGTAAGCCAGTAATAGCGCCCGTCGGTTTGCAGATAGCGCTCATGCAGGAGCGTCAGCAGAAAACGTCGCGCGGCGCTTTGCGTCAGGCCGCTCATTTTCGCCGTCTGGGCGACGGTGAGCTTTGGGCAGGTTTTGGAAAAAAGCTGAATTAGCGCCAGCCCTTTTTGTAAACCGACGATCAGATCGCGTGGATGAATGGTGTTTTGCATATTCGCTCACATTTTTGCAACATCATTATCGATTTCCTGCGATTATCGCAGCGTTCGTGCGATTAACAACCGACATGTCCGAATTCTGCGTTGTCGCTCCCAGCTTCCACTGAAATACTTTCACAACATTAATTTAACAAATGAGGTTTGAAATGGTCAGTGGAACTACCCAGGTTGTCGCCGTGATTGGTCATCCGATCGCCCAGGTGAAATCACCGGATAACTTCAACCGCTACTTTGCCGAACAGCACATGGACAGCGTCATGATCCCGGTGGATATCGCCCCGGACGCGGTGGCCGCCTACCTTAACGCTCTGCGCGGCTGGCAGAACATGACCGGCGTGCTGGTGACGGTGCCGCATAAGCAGCGCGCCGCCGCGCTGGTCGACGACCTCACGCCGCGCGCCCGCCGACTCAACGCCGTCAATGTGATCCGCAAGCTGGCGGATGGCCGCCTGCAGGGCGATATGCTGGACGGCGTCGGCTTTCAGCTCGCCGCCGAGGCGCAGGGTTTTCAGCCGGCAGGTAAGCAGGCGCTGCTCTCCGGTTGCGGCGGCGTCGGCAGCGCCATCGCCTGGGGACTGTGCGAGGCGGGGATCCGTCGGCTGGCCCTGCACGATCAAACCCCGGCCACCCGGCAGCGCCTGCATGACCTTCTGGCTGAGGCCTTTCCGGCGGTGCAACTGAGCGCGCTGCCAGACACCCTTTACGGCCTCGATCTACTGGTTAATGGCTCACCGGCCGGCATGGCCGGATTTGATGAGCTGCCTCTACCGCAGGCGCTTCTGGATACGCTCGACAGCACCACTCATGTGGCCGACGTTGTCACCGCCCCGGTGATGACGCCGTTGCTCACTTTCGCCGCCGCACGTGGTTGCAAAGTACAGACCGGGCCGGAAATGGCGCTGGCGCAGATGAGGCTGATGGGCCAGTTTATCGGCGCCATCCCGCAGGCGCAGGGAGCGGCGGCATGAAGAGCTGGGATGTGATCGTCATCGGCAGCGGCGCGGCCGGTTTTGCCGCCGCGGTCACCGCCTGCTGTAAAGGGCTGTCGGTGCTGATGCTGGAGAAAGCCGGCCAGTTCGGCGGCACCTCGGCCATCTCCGGCGGCGCCGTGTGGCTGCACGATACCGACCAGGCGCGCGCCGAGGGCAAAAGCGGTAGCGCCGAGGCGATGAAAATCTACCTGCGAACCATTATCGGCGAGGGCCAGTACCGTGAAGATCTCGCCGAAGCGTTTGTCAGCGCCGGGCGGGAGGCGCTGGCCTTTCTCGAGCGTGAGGGGGCAGTAAAGTACAGCCTGCGTCCGCTCTCGCCCGATTACTATCCGGATGAACCCGGCGCAGTCGACGTCGGTCGTGCGCTGGAGGTGGTGGAGTATGACGGCCGTGAACTGGGGGACGCGTTTCGCGACCTGCGTTCACCGCCGCCGGGGATGCTGCTGTTTGGCGGGATGATGGTCAACCGCGTCGATATTCAACATTTTCTCGACATGCGCCGCTCGCTGCGCTCCCTGGCCCATTGCACCCGGCTGCTGCTGCGCTATGCCCGCGACCGGGTGAAGTACCCTCGCGGTACCCGCCTGGCGATGGGCAATGCGCTGATTGCCCGCATGGCGACTACGGCGCTGCGTAAAGGCATGAGCCTGCGGCTGAATGTCAATGTTCTGACGCTGTGCGAAGCGCAAGGCGCGGTCCGCGGGGTGGAGATTGAGTATCAGGGGCAAAGAGAGACGCTGCACGCCCGCCGCGGGGTGGTACTGGCCGCAGGCGGCTTCGCCGCGGGCGCGCTGGCGGCGCGCTATCGGCCACACACCCGCGAACACTTCACCATGTCGCCGCCGGCCAACGATGGCGCCGCGCTGCATCTCGCGGCGGCGCTTAACGCTCGCGAGGGAGCCGATCGGCCATCCAATTTTTTCTGGGCGCCGGTATCGGTGCTGACCCGGGCCGACGGCAGCGAGGAGCGCTTCCCCCATCTGGTAACCGATCGCGCAAAACCGGGCGTGATTGCCGTCAATCAGCGGGCGGTACGCTTCGTCAACGAGTCCAGCTCCTATCACCATTTCGCCAGCGCAATGCAGGATGCAGCGGAAAATGCCCCCTGTTTTTTACTCTGCGACGCCCAGGCGATGAAGCGTTATGGCCTCGGGCTGGCACGCCCGGCGCCGGTCAATAATGACGCCCTGGTCGCCGCTGGCTATCTGCACAAAGCCGATACCCTGGCCGCGCTGGCGCAACAGCTTGGTCTGGATGCCCAAACCCTGAGCAAAACGGTAGCCCGCTACAACCGCGACGCCGCGCAGGGCGTGGATCGGGAATTTGCTAAAGGCGGCAACAGCTATAACCGGGCGATGGGCGATCCGGGCCATCAGCCTGACGCCTGTAATGCCCCCCTGCTCAGCGCGCCGTTCTATGCCATCAAACTTTATACCGGCGATCTGGGGACCTCACGGGGCCTGGTCACCACCGCCGATGCCCAGGTCGTCAATACCCAAGGACACCCCATCCCGGGGCTGTACGCGGTGGGAAACGACATGGATTCGCTGATGGCCGGCACCTATCCGGGCCCCGGCATCACCCTCGGCCCGGGGCTGACGTTTGGCTATCTCGCCGCCTGCCATCTGGCACAACACTCCACCCACTAATCAGGAAAACATCATGATCTACGAAAAACGCACGTACACCATCAATCCGCTGAAAATGGCCGACTGGCTGGCGCTGTACCAAAGCGATGCCCTGGCGGTGCAAACCGACCATCTCGGCCAGCTAATCGGCTTCTTTTTTACCGAGATCGGCGTGGTCAATCAGGTAGTGCACATCTGGGCTTATGAAAGCCTGGACGATCGTCTGGTGCGCCGCGCGCGGATGGCCCAGGACGAACGCTGGCAGACCTTCTCGCGTAAAAATCGCGAACTGGCCGCCGTGGAACGCCTCGAGTCGGTGCTGATGCGCCCCACCGCTTTTTCACCTCTGCAGTAAGGAGTCCAACATGAGCGGGCCTGTGAAGGTGGATGTGCTGGTGGTCGGCTCCGGCGCCGCGGGGCTCTCTGCCGCGGTGACTGCGGCGATGCACGGCGCCAGCGTCATGGTGGCGGAGAAAGCGTCAGTGCTCGGCGGAACCAGCGCCTGGTCCGGCGGCTGGCTGTGGATCCCCCGCAACCCGCTGGCGCGGGCGGAGGGCATCGACGAAGCAGCCGACGCGCCGCTGACCTATCTGCAGCATGAGATGGGGGGCGAAGCCGCCGATATTCGTCTGCAAACCTTCCTGCGTTACGGGCCGGAGATGGTGGAATTTTTCCATCAGCGGACAGCGGTGCAGTTTCTCTCGGGCAGCGCCATGCCGGACTTTCACCCGTCGCCGGGTGCGGCGAACGGTGGGCGGTCGGTCACCGCGCAACCCTACGATGGCCGCCTGCTCGGCGACTGGCTCCATCGCCTGCGTCCGCCGCTGGAAACCATTAGCCTGGGCGGGATGGGCATCGCCGGCGGCGCGGATATGGCGCATTTTTTCAATGCCACCCGCTCGCCGCGCTCCGCGCTGTATGCTGCCCGCCGCCTGCTGCGCCACGGCTGGCAGCGGCTACGCGCCGGACGGGGGCAGCATCTGGTCAATGGCAATGCGCTGGTCGCCCGTCTGCTGCGATCCGCCCTCGACGCCGGCGTGCGTTTTCAGCTCAATGCCCCGGTGGTCCGGCTGCTGCAGGGTCCGCCGGGCGTGTCCGGCGCGGTGCTGCGCAGCGACGGCGGGGAGATTCACGTCGAAGCTGGCGCCGTGGTGCTGGCCTGCGGCGGTTTTCCCCACGATCGCCAGCGGCTGGCGCAGGTGGTGCCCCACGCGGCGGAGGGTTACGGCCATTTCTCCGCCGCACCGCCGGACAATCAGGGCGAGGGGATCAGGCTTGGCGAATCCGTCGGCGGCCAGTTCGACACTTCCCTGCGCCACCCGCTGGCCTGGGCGCCGGTGTCCCGCGTCACTCTGGCCAGCGGCCAGCAGCTAATGTTTCCTCATCTGGTGGAGCGCGCCAAACCCGGGCTGATCGCCGTCCTGCCCAACGGCAAACGTTTTGTTAACGAGGCCGACTCTTATCATGACTTTATCGCCGCCCTGCTGGCGGCCACACCCGCGGGCGACACGCCGCAGGCCTGGCTGCTGGCCGATCGTCGTACGCTGCGTCGCTACGGCCTGGGCCACGCCAGACCGTTCCCGTTCCCCCCCACCGCCTGGCTGCGTACCGGCTATCTGCAGCGAGGAAACACCCTGGCGGAGCTGGCGAAGCAGTGCGCTATCGACGCCAATGCGCTGGCGGAAACCGTTGAACGCTTTAACCACTTCGCCAGCACTGGCGAAGACGTCGATTTTCACCGCGGGGCCTCAGCCTATAACCGCGCCCAGGGTGACCATCAGGTGACGCTCGGACCGCTGCGCGAAGGGCCGTTCTACGCGGTGCGCATTCTGCCCGGCTCGCTGGGCACCTTCAGCGGATTGCAAACCGACGAACACGCCCGGGTGCTGGATGAACAGCAGCACCCGATACCGGGTCTGTACGCCATCGGCAACGACATGTCGAGCGTGATGCGCGGCTATTACCCCAGCGGAGGGATCACCCTCGGGCCCGCCATGACCTTCGGCTATCTGGTGGGTAAAAATCTGGCAAAAAAAAACAAATATAAACAATAACATAGTTTGATTTCCACGAATGGATGCACCCTAACTCTCTTCACCTGCAACTGTACCGGAGCCATTTATGAACAAGCGTACCCTATCGCTCGCCGCGCTGACCCTGCTCGATGTCCCTCCCCCCGAACAGGTGCGGATTGCGGCCAGAACCGGTTTTACCCACGTTGGACTGCGACTGCTCCCCGCCACACCGACCGACCCGGACTACGACATGCTGGGCGATACCCCGGCCGTCCGGGCGACGCTCGCCGCGTTGATGGAAACTGGCATCCGCGTGTCGGACGTGGAGATCGTCCGCCTGACCCCCGGGTTTACCCTCGACGATCGGCTGCAGCGTTTTATGGAGACCGCCGCGCGTCTTGGCGCCGGACAGGTGTTAGTCGCCGGCAATGATGACAACCTGCAGCGCAGCGCTGACAACCTCGCCATCCTCGCCGCGGCCGGTCGTCCATTTGGGCTGACCATGAATCTTGAGCCGATGCCCTGGACCCAGTTGCGCAACATCGCCGCAGCGCAAGCACTAATCGCCGCCAGCGGGCGGGAAGACATCGGCATTCTGGTGGACGCTCTCCATTTCTGGCGCGCGGGAGAATCGCTCGCCGCCCTCTCCAGCCTGCCCGCGCATCATCTCAACTATATGCAACTCTGCGATGGCGCGGCGCAGAGGCCGGAGAGCGAGCAGGAACTTATCCGCCAGGCCCGCTCGGCGCGCAACGTGCCGGGGGAAGGCGGTCTGGATCTGCATGGTCTGATGTCGGCCCTGCCGGCGACGCTGCCGGTCTCTCTCGAAGTGCCGCTTGACGGCGAGCAAGGCGCCCTGCCGCCTCTTCAGCGGGCGCAGTTACTGTTCGATGCCGCGCAGCCCTACCTGCGCGCCTGCGCATAAGGAATACGCTATGACACAGACTCAACGCCTGGATGTCAGAGAGTTAATAAATCGTAACCCGCTGAGCCGATTTCAGAAGCTGATTATATTTCTCGGCTTTTGCGTCATCGCTCTCGATGGTTTTGATATCGCGATCATGGGCTTTATCGCCCCGACGCTAAAGCTGGAATGGGGGGTAAGCAACCACCAGCTGGGTCTGGTGATCAGCGCCGCGCTGATCGGCCTCGCGCTGGGGGCGATTTTCTCCGGCCCGCTCGCCGACTGGCTGGGACGTAAGAAAATCATCATCAATAGCGTTTTCTTCTTCGGTTTCTGGACCATCGCCACCGCCTTCTCGCACAACGTAGAACAGATGATGTTCTTTCGCTTTATGACTGGCCTCGGGCTGGGCGCCGCGATGCCGAATATCGGGACGCTGGTGTCGGAATACGCCCCGGAACGCCAGCGTTCATTTATTATCACCATCATCTTTTGCGGCTTCACCTTCGGCGCGGCGGCGGGAGGATTTTCGGCATCGTGGCTGATCCCCCAGTTTGGCTGGCACTCGCTGATGGCGCTCGGCGGTATTCTGCCGCTGCTGTTTGCCCCCCTGCTCATCTGGCTGCTGCCGGAATCGGTTCGTTTTCTGGTGATCAAACAAGCGCCCGCGGCGCGCATACGCGCCATTCTTAACCGTCTCTATCCCGGACAAATCAGCGACAATGTGACGTTTATCCTGCCGGCGCAGCCAGCGGCCGGCAACGCGATGCGCATTGTCCTCTCCCGCCAGTACGGTTTCGGCTCGCTGATGCTATGGCTGGTCTACTTTATGGGGCTGTTCCTGGTCTATATCCTCGGCAGCTGGCTGCCAACGCTGGTTAAAGCGGTAGGAATGACCGTTAGCCAGGCGGCCATCATGACGGCGATCTACCAGGCGGGCGGCACCCTCGGCTCGTTGTTTGCCGGCTGGCTGATGGACAGGATCAACCCCCATCGCGCGCTGGGGATAATCTACGCCGTTGGCGGCCTGTTCACCATGGCGATGGGCTACGCCGCGGGCAGCTTTGCCTTGCTCTGTATGCTGGCGTTTATCAGCGGCGCCTGCCTGAACGGCGCGAATACCGGCATGAACGCCCTCTCCGCCCGCTACTACCCTACACAGGCGCGGGCGACGGGCTCCAGCTGGATGCACGGCGTCGGGCGCATCGGCGCCATTCTCAGCGCCTTTGCCGGCGCCGAGATGATGGCGCTCAACCTGCCCTTTGAAAGCGTCTTTTTGATCCTCGGCATCCCGGCAGCCCTCACCGTCGCAGGCCTGGCGGCGAAGGGCATCTTTGCGGCCGGTCATCCTCCCGTCGCTTCAACTTCCCCCGCGTCTGTGCGCGGAGCGTCATAGCGGCATCTGGTCCCCGGTGCAATCGGCGGATTGCACCGCCTTCAGCAGCTAATAAAGAAAATTTATTTCATATTTTGTTGAAACGAAAAACGCCCGCAACAATCTGGACGACTCCGGCAGGCGATATCCCGCCCTCACCTTTTCAACCAAGCGCAAAAGAAACTTTCGCTAATTCGATCCCCCTCGCATATATGGAAAATAAATTCCACAACACAATTGAAACAGAACAAACATTTCCTTAAGTTGAAGTCAGTCTATCCGGATGCGCGTTGCCGCAGGCGTCGGCATTGAGCGCCTCAGAGTGCAAATGATTTCAAAAAGGAGAGCACCATGTTAAACGGCCTGAAACCCTTATCCCGTTCCCTGCGCTGGGGCATGGTCGGCGGCGGGGGAACCAGTCAGATCGGCTACAGCCACCGCTGTGCGGCGCTGCGTGACAATGTTTATACCCTGCTGGCCGGCGCGCTTGACGTCGATGCCGAGCGCGGGCGCGCGTTCGGTGAGCAACTGGGCATCGCGCCGGAGCGCTGCTACGCCGACTACCAGACCCTGTTTCGCGAAGAGGCGCAGCGCCCTGACGGGATCGAGGTCGTCTCGGTCACCACCCCGAACAATACCCATTTCGCCATCACCAAAGCGGCGCTGGAGGCGGGACTCCACGTTATCTGCGAAAAGCCCCTCTGCTTTACCGCCGAAGAGGCGCGCGAGCTGGTGGATCTGAGCAAAAAACAGAACAAAATCGTCGGCGTTACCTACGGCTATGCCGGCTATCAGATGATCCAGCAGGCGCGGCAGATGATTGCCGATGGACTGCTCGGCGAGATCCGCATCGTTAACATGCAATTCGCCCACGGCTTCCATAACCAGGCCGTCGAGCTGCAGGCAGAATCCACCCGCTGGCGAGTAACGCCGAAGTTTGCCGGGCCCAGCTATGTGCTTGGGGATCTGGCCACCCATCCGCTGTTTGTCGCCGAGACCATGGCGCCGCAGCTCAATATCAAACGGCTGATGTGCTCCCGTCAGAGCTTTGTTCCCTCCCGCGCGCCGCTGGAAGATAACGCCTTTGTCCTGATGGAATATGACAATGGCGCGGTTGGCTCGATGTGGACCAGCGCGGTCAACAGCGGCGCCATGCACTCGCAAAAAGTGCGCATCGTCGGCGAAAAAGCAAGCATCGAATGGTGGGATGAGCATCCTAACCAGCTCAGCTATGAGGTGCAGGGCGAGCCGGCGCGCATTCTGGAACGTGGGATGCCCTACCTGTCGCCGAACGCGCTAGCGGATGACCGCATTGGCGGCGGCCATCCGGAAGGGCTGTTCGAAGCCTGGGCCAACCTCTATCGCCGCTATGCGCAGGCGATTGACGCCACGGATCGCGACGATCGCGCCTTCCTGCAAGACTTCTGGTATCCGGACGTCGAAGCCGGGCTGCACGGCGTCTATTGGGTAGAGCAGTGCGTCAAATCGGCTGACGCTGGCAGCCAGTGGGTTGACTTTACTTTACCTTAATTTTCCCCCTCGCCAGTGGAGTCCCCCTCCACTGGTTTATTGATTTTTACCAACTTGTCGCATCGCGCAACAGCCCCGTAATATCTGTTAAACAAACATTTATTTACGCTTCTTACCCCCCGCCGCTACACTAGGCGCAGTTTTTATATTGAGGTGGTAATGAACGATAACAAAATGACGCCAGGGGAACTGCGCGCGACCTGGGGTTTGGGGACAGTATTCTCCCTGCGCATGCTTGGCATGTTTATGGTCCTGCCGGTTCTGACCACGTATGGAATGGCGTTGCAGGGTGCCAGTGAAGCGCTGATTGGCCTGGCGATCGGTATCTACGGCCTGGCGCAGGCGGTGTTCCAGATCCCCTTCGGACTGTTATCTGACCGTATTGGCCGTAAGCCATTGATCGTCGGCGGCCTGCTTATCTTCGTGCTCGGCAGCGTCATCGCCGCGCTCACCGACTCCATCTGGGGCATCATTCTTGGCCGCGCCCTGCAGGGCTCCGGCGCCATCGCCGCCGCGGTTATGGCCCTGCTGTCCGATCTCACCCGCGAACAGAACCGCACCAAAGCGATGGCCTTTATCGGCGTCAGCTTCGGCGTCACCTTCGCCATCGCCATGGTGCTGGGGCCGATTGTCACCCACCAGCTGGGTCTGCACGCGCTGTTCTGGATGATCGCCATCCTGGCGACCGTCGGCATCCTGCTCACCCTGTGGGTGGTGCCCAACAGCCATAACCATGTCCTTAACCGCGAATCCGGGATGGTGAAGGGCTGCTTTAGCAAGGTGCTGGCGGAGCCGCGCCTGCTGAAGCTTAACTTTGGCATCATGTGCCTGCACATTATGCTGATGTCCACTTTTGTCGCCCTGCCCGGACAACTGGAGGCCGCCGGCTTCCCGGCCGCCGAGCACTGGAAGATTTACCTGGTCACCATGGTTATCTCATTCATCTCGGTGGTGCCGTTTATCATCTACGCCGAAGTGAAGCGCAAGATGAAGCGCGTCTTCCTGCTCTGCGTCGCCATCCTGCTGATTGCGGAAATTGTCCTCTGGGGCGCCGGAGGCTACTTCTGGGAGCTGGTGGCGGGCGTTCAGCTCTTCTTCCTGGCGTTTAACCTGCTGGAAGCGCTGCTGCCGTCGCTAATTAGCAAGGAGTCTCCGGCGGGCTACAAAGGCACCGCGATGGGCGTCTACTCCACCAGCCAGTTTCTCGGCGTGGCGATTGGCGGCGCGCTTGGCGGCTGGGTCGATGGTTTCTTTGATTCGCAAACCGTGTTTCTGCTGGGCGCCCTGCTGGCGATGCTGTGGCTGCTGGTGGCCAGCACCATGAGCGAGCCGCCGTACGTCAGCAGCCTGCGGGTGGAGGTGCCGGACGGCGTGGTGGTCGACAGCGCGCTGCAGGCGCGTCTGCTGAGCGCCAGCGGGGTTCATCAGGCGCTGGTGGTACCCGAGGAGCGTTCGGTGTATATCAAAATCGACAGCAAGGTCACCAACCGCTTCGAGATAGAGCAGCTCATCAAAGGGGTATAAAAAAAGCGGGGAATTCCCCGCTTTTTGCTGTCTGCCCGCCGCCTTAGTCGCGGAAGTTTTTGAACTGGAACGGCTGTCCCAGATCGCCACCGCGCACCAGCGCCATCACCGACTGCAGATCGTCGCGGGACTTACCGGTCACGCGGATCTCTTCGCCCTGAATCTGGGCCTGCACTTTCAGCTTGCTGTCTTTGATCATTTTAACGATCTTCTTCTGCACCGCGCTTTCAATGCCCTGCTTCAGCTTCGCTTCAACAAACCAGGTTTTACCGCTGTGCACGATATCTTCCGGTACGTCGAGGGAGGTGCCTTCAATGCCGCGCTTGAGCAGCTTGGCGCGCAGGATATCCAGCAGCTGGTTCACCTGGAAGTCAGACTCGCTCAGCACTTTAATGGTCTTGTTGGCGTCGTTTAATTCAAAAGTGGCTTCAACGCCACGAAAATCAAAACGCGACTCGACTTCGCGGCTCGCGTTGTCCACCGCGTTACGGGCTTCCTGAAGATCAACTTCAGAGACAATATCGAAAGATGGCATCTTTTCCTCTCCTTCCGTTTCTTTTGCGTTGCATAATACCTGCAACGCGGCATAACTCAACTTGTTATCCCGGAAGCTTAGCTGATTACGCAACGCTCGCGCTATTTTCCCCGTGATGTCCGACGATGCGAAAAGCGACGAGATAGACTTTAGCCATCAGCGCCTGGGATAGCGGCAGATGAGGAGGAACAATGAAAGTAACCGTACTGGGATGCGGTGCGCTGGGACAACTATGGCTGACCGCGTTGTACAAACAGGGACATGAAGTCCAGGGCTGGCTGCGCGTACCGCAGCCATTCTGTAGCGTCAACGTCATTGAAACCGATGGCTCAGTGTTCAACGAATCGCTGACGGCCAACGACCCCGATTTTCTCGCCAGCAGCGAGCTGCTTATCGTCACCTTAAAGGCCTGGCAGGTGTCGAATGCGGTAAAGCACCTGGCCGGGATCCTGTCGGACACCACGCCAATTGTGCTGATTCATAACGGCATGGGCACCGTCGAGGAGCTGCGCGGCGTGAAACAGCCATTGCTGCTGGCCTCCACGACCCAGGCGGCGCGGCGCGATGGGAATGTCATCATCCACGTTGCCCAGGGCACCACGCATATCGGACCGGCAAAAAGCTACGAGGGGGACTACAGCTATCTCGCAGAAGTTCTGCAGAGCGTGCTGCCGGATGTCGCCTGGCATAACAATATCCACTCGGCCATCTGGCGCAAGCTGGCGGTTAACTGCGTGATTAACCCTCTGACCGCGCTCAAAGGGTGTAAAAACGGCGATCTGCGCGACTATACGCAGGAAGTTGCGGCCATTTGTCGCGAGGTGGCGGCGGTGATGGAGCGCGAAGGTATTCATACCTCGGCGGAAAACCTGCTATTTTATGTCGAACAGGTAATTGAAAGTACGGCAGAAAATATCTCTTCCATGCTGCAGGACGTTCGCGCCCAGCGGCATACAGAGATCGACTACATCACCGGTTTTCTGCTCAACCGCGCCCGCGCCCACGGCGTCGCCGTACCGGAAAACGCCCGCTTATTTGAATTGATCAAGCGTAAGGAGAATGAATATGAGCGCGTCGGCACTGATTTGCCTCGCCCCTGGTAGCGAAGAGACCGAAGCGGTCACCACTATCGACCTGCTGGTCCGCGGCGGAGTAAAGGTGACCACCGCCAGCGTCGCCAGCGACGGCAGCCTGACCATCGTCTGTTCGCGCGGCGTCAAACTGCTGGCGGATGCGCCGCTGGTCGAGGTGGCCGATGGTGATTTCGATATCATCGTCCTCCCGGGCGGTATCAAGGGCGCAGAGTGCTTCCGCGACAGCACGCTACTGGTGGAAACCGTCCGCCAGTTTCATCTCTCTGGGCGCATTGTGGCCGCCATCTGCGCCGCCCCGGCGACCGTGCTGGTACCCCATAATCTGTTCCCGATCGGCAACATGACCGGTTTTCCGGCGCTGAAGGAACATATCCCCGCCGAGCAGTGGCAGGATAAAAGAGTGGTCTGGGATCCGCGGGTGAATCTGTTAACCAGCCAGGGTCCGGGGACTTCGATTGATTTCGCCCTGAAAATGATCGATCTGCTGGTGGGGCGCGAGAAAGCGTATGAGGTCGCCTCACAGCTGGTGATGGCCGCTGGCATCTATAATTACTACGAAGCCTGATAGCCGGTCCGCGCCGCGGGCTGGCTCCCCTTTTCCTGAGGAGTCGCAGCATGTCCCGGAGCGCAACCGATTCTCGCGATCTTGTAATCAGCCGCCTGCTCAGCGCGCCCGCCCCAGCCCTGTGGCGCGCGTGGGCCGACGCGGCATTACTCCGAACCTGGTGGTGCCCGAAGCCCTGGCAAACCGAGGTTCTGGCCTTTGATTTTCGCGCCGGCGGGGCCTTTCACACCGTGATGCACGGGCCTGACGGTGAACGCAGCGATAACCCCGGCTGTTTTCTTGAGGTTATCCCGCAACAAAAAATCGTCATGACCTCGATGCTGACGGCGGATTATCGCCCCGCCGTTTCCCCCTTCGCGATGACGGCCATCATCACCTTTGCCCATGAACAGGGCGGGTGTCGCTATACGGCTACGGTGCTGCATGCCGATGATGAAACCCGCGAGCAGCATGAGCAGATGGGATTTTTCGAGGGCTGGAATATTGTCATCGATCAGCTCAATGACCTGGCGCTGACCCTGCGCTAATATACTCCCCTGCCAATAGTAAAAAGGCCTTCCATCAGGGAAGGCCTTTTGCATCATAACAATCTGTTACGGGCGATAAACTTTCACGTTGCTGAAGCCCTGCTCGCGCAAATAAAGCGCCTGCAGACGGCTCATCACCCCGCGCTCGCACCACAGCAGCCAGGTTTTGCTCTGATCGAGATCGCCAAATTTGGTGCTTAGCTTGTAGAACGGCAGGGAAACAACCTCAACCCCCTCGACCTTCAGCGGCTTGTCTTCCTGCTCGTCGATGGAGCGAATGTCGAGGATCGCGTCGTTGGCGCCAAAGCCGGTCACGGTTTCCACTTCCACCACCGTCTCTTCCGTCTGCTGGGCGATCTCGCGGATATCGATATTGCTCGCCTCTTCCACCACTTTATCAAGGATGCTGAAATCGAAGTGTTCTTCTTCCGCTTCAATCTTCGCCTTCACCGCCTTCACGGTCGGGCTCTTGGAGATCACGCCGCAATATTCCGGCATGGTGCGGGCGAAATCTTCCGTGCCGATCTCACGCGCCAGGTCGATGATGTGCTCTTTATCGTGCGAAATCAGCGGGCGCAGGATCAGAGTATCGGAGACGTTATCGATCAGGCGCAGGTTAGTGAGGGTCTGACTGGAGACCTGGCCGAGCGCTTCGCCGGTGACCAGCGCCTGCACGCCATAGCGTTCCGCGACTTTTGACGCGGCGCGGACCATCATGCGCTTGAGCACGACGCCCATCTGGCCGTCGTCCACTTTTTCAAGGATTTCGCCGACTACTGGCTCAAAGTTAATCGCCACAAAGCGAACGCGGTGTGAGCTGCCGAAGCGGTTCCACAGATAATGCGCAACCTGGCGGACGCCAATCTCATGGGCGGCGCCGCCAAGGTTAAAGAAGCAGTAATGAACGCGGCAGCCGCGGCGCATCAGCATGTAGCTGGAGACGCCGGAGTCAAAGCCGCCGGAGATCAGCGACAGCACATCTTCCTGGGTGCCGATCGGGAAACCGCCGATGCCTTCATAGCGGCCTTTCACCAGCAGCAGGCGATCGTTTTCAATCTCGAGATTGACAGTGACGTCCGGGTCGGTCAGCTTCACGCGCGCCGTTTCAATATGCTGATTCAGACCGCCGCCGACGTAACGTTCCACTTCAATTGAGGTGAATTCATGTTTGCCGCGACGCTTCACTCGCACGCAGAAGGTTTTGCCTTCCAGCGCCTCGCGCCACAGCGGCAGCGTCTGCTCGAAAATATCGTGCAGCGAGGTGAACGGCACGTCTTCGACTTCCAGAATATGGTGGATGCCGGGGATACGGGTCAGCGCATCGCGAATAGCCGGGCGTTGATTTTCATCTTTCGCGCGAACTTCGATATGATCCCAATGACGGACGACGGCCAGCGTCTCATCATAGTTTTTGAGAACGTTACGAATGTTCCCGGTTAAGATTTTAATGAAGCGCAACCGCACAGATTGGCTTTTGATGGTGATTTCCGGGAACAATTTAATGATAAACTTCATAGCGACAATAGTTCGTTGGCAAGCCCGACGGGGCTATAAGCAAAAGTTGTAAAGCAGCGCACACCGGTGCCTGCATCCTGGGCGCGGAGTATATCACCATTGCGCGTTATTTGCTTACACGCGTGACTTCGTTACCATACCCGGTATTGCCGTCGCGACATAACAAGAGTCTACATTCACTATGCCAAAGAAAAATGAGGCCCCGGCCAGCTTTGAAACTGCTCTGGGCGAACTGGAGCAGATCGTTAACCGTCTGGAAAGCGGCGATTTGCCGTTAGAGGAAGCGCTAAGCGAATTTGAGCGCGGCGTACAGCTGGCGCGCCAGGGGCAAAGTCAGCTGCAGAAGGCCGAACAGCGCGTGCAGATCCTGCTGGCGGATAGTGAAGATTCCCCGACCACGCCTTTTACGCCGGACGCTGAATAAATGGATTTCCCGCAACAATTGCAGGCCTGTGTGGAACAGGCAAACGAAGCGCTGCGCCGTTTCATCGCCCCGCAGCCCTTTCAGAACACTCCGCTGGTGGAAGCGATGCATTATGGCGCATTGTTAGGCGGTAAACGCCTGCGTCCCTTCCTTGTCTACGCCACCGGCGAGATGTTCGGCGTGTGCCGTACCACGCTGGATGCTCCTGCCGCGGCGGTCGAATGCATTCATGCCTACTCCCTGATGCATGATGATTTGCCGGCGATGGATGATGACGATCTGCGCCGCGGCCTGCCGACCTGCCATATTAAATTTGGCGAAGCCAACGCAATTCTTGCGGGAGATGCCCTGCAAACGCTGGCGTTCTCTATACTGAGTGATGCGCCGATGGTCGACGTTCCTGACCGGGACCGGCTGGCGATGGTTTCCGAACTGGCGCAGGCCAGCGGCGTGGCGGGCATGTGCGGCGGCCAGGCGCTGGATCTGCAGGCCGAGGGACAGCAGGTTGATTTACAGGCGCTGGAGCGTATCCATCGCCATAAAACGGGCGCCCTGATCCGCGCCGCCGTCCGGATGGGAGCCCTGAGCGCCGGCGAACGCGGCCGCGCTGCCCTGCCCGCGCTGGATCGCTATGCGGAAAATATCGGTCTTGCCTTCCAGGTCCAGGATGACATTCTCGACGTGGTAGGGGATACTGCGACCCTTGGCAAACGTCAGGGTGCCGACCAGCAATTGGGTAAAAGCACCTATCCCGCCCTCCTGGGTCTTGAGCAAGCCCGGAAGAAAGCGCACGACCTGATCGCTGATGCCCGCCGGTCGTTAGATGAGCTGGCCGCACAATCTCTGGATACTTCGGCACTGGAAGCGCTCGCGAATTACATTATTCAGCGCGATAAATAAACAAAAAATGAGTCTCTGATGAGTTTTGATATTGCCAAATACCCGACCCTGGCGCTGGTAGATTCCACCCAGGAGTTGCGCCTGTTGCCAAAAGAGAGCCTGCCGAAGCTATGTGATGAGCTGCGGCGCTATCTACTGGACAGCGTCAGCCGTTCCAGCGGTCACTTTGCCTCTGGCCTCGGCACTGTGGAACTGACCGTGGCGCTGCACTACGTGTATAACACGCCGTTCGATCGCCTGATCTGGGACGTCGGCCATCAGGCCTACCCGCATAAAATTCTGACCGGTCGCCGGGACAAAATCGGCACCATTCGTCAGAAAGGCGGCCTGCATCCCTTCCCGTGGCGCGGTGAAAGCGAGTATGACGTGCTGAGCGTCGGTCACTCCTCCACTTCCATTTCCGCGGGTATCGGGGTGGCTATCGCCGCCGCGAAAGAGGATAAGCAGCGGCGCGCGGTGTGCGTCATTGGCGACGGGGCGATCACCGCCGGCATGGCGTTTGAGGCGATGAACCACGCCGGGGATATCAAACCCGACCTGCTGGTGGTGCTGAATGACAATGAAATGTCGATTTCCGAGAACGTCGGCGCGCTGAACAATCATCTGGCGCAGCTGCTCTCCGGTAAGCTCTACTCCACCCTGCGCGAAGGGGGCAAAAAGGTCTTCTCCGGGGTGCCGCCGATTAAAGAGCTGCTTAAGCGTACCGAAGAGCATATCAAAGGGATGGTGGTGCCGGGCACGCTGTTTGAAGAGCTGGGCTTTAACTACATTGGCCCGGTGGATGGCCATGACGTGCTCGGTCTGGTCAGCACGCTGAAGAACATGCGCGACCTGAAAGGCCCGCAGTTCCTGCATATTATGACCAAAAAAGGCCGCGGCTATGAGCCCGCCGAGAAAGACCCGATCACCTTCCATGCGGTGCCAAAATTCGACCATACCAGCGGCGTACTGCCCAAAAGCAGCGGCGGCCTCCCTTCCTACTCGAAAATCTTCGGCGACTGGCTGTGTGAAACGGCGGCCAAAGACAACAAGCTGATGGCGATCACGCCGGCGATGCGCGAAGGTTCAGGGATGGTGGAGTTTTCGAAGAAATTCCCCGATCGGTACTTTGACGTCGCCATTGCCGAGCAGCATGCGGTCACCTTCGCCGCCGGGCTGGCGATTGGCGACTACAAGCCGGTGGTGGCGATCTACTCCACCTTCCTGCAGCGAGCCTACGATCAGGTGATCCACGATGTGGCTATCCAGAAGCTGCCGGTGCTATTTGCTATCGACCGCGCCGGGATCGTCGGCGCAGACGGCCAGACGCATCAGGGAGCGTTCGATCTCTCCTTCCTGCGTTGTATTCCGGATATGGTGGTAATGACCCCGAGCGATGAAAATGAATGCCGCCAGATGCTGTACACCGGCTACCACTACAGCGACGGCCCCTGCGCGGTGCGCTATCCGCGCGGTAGCGGCACCGGTGCGACGCTCGAGCCGCTGGCATCGCTGCCGATCGGCAAAGGGGTGGTGAAACGTCAGGGCGAGAAAATAGCGATTCTCAACTTTGGCACCCTGCTGCCGGAAGCCGCGGCGGTAGCGGACAAACTCAACGCCACCCTCGTGGATATGCGCTTTGTGAAGCCGCTGGATACCGCGCTGATCCTCCAGCTGGCCGGCGAGCACGACGCGCTGGTGACGCTGGAAGAGAACGCCATCATGGGCGGCGCCGGCAGCGGCGTGAACGAAGTGCTGATGGCCCACCGCCGGGCGGTACCGGTGCTCAATATTGGCCTGCCGGATTATTTTATTCCTCAGGGCACTCAGGAAGAGATCCGCGCCGACCTCGGCCTTGATGCCGCCGGTATTGAAGCCAAAATCCGCGACTGGCTGGCATAATTGCCCCTTCCGCTCCTGCTATGCTTAAGGGATACCCTTGATGAATAGCAGGAGCGCACTATGCACTATATCCCCCTCGGTGATACTGCCTTACGTGTTTCCCGACTCTGCCTCGGCTGCATGACCTTCGGCGAGCCGGACCGCGGCAGGCACGCCTGGACGCTTCCGGAAGAGAGCAGCCGCCCGCTTATCCAGCACGCCATTGAAGGCGGCATCAACTTCTTCGATACCGCAAATAGCTACTCCGACGGCAGCAGCGAAGAGATCGTTGGCCGCGCCCTGCGCGACTTTGCCCGCCGCGACGAGGTGGTTGTCGCCACCAAGGTGTATCACCAGGTCGGCGATCTGGCGGAAGGACTTTCCCGGGCGCAGATCCTGCGCTCCATCGACGACAGCCTGCGCCGTCTCGGGATGGACTATGTCGACCTGCTGCAGATCCACCGCTGGGACTATACCACCCCGATTGAAGAGACGCTCGAAGCGCTGGACGAGGTGGTGAAAGCCGGCAAAGCGCGCTATATCGGCGCCTCGTCCATGCATGCCCGACAGTTTGCCCAGGCGCTGGCGCTCCAGCAGCAGAACGGCTGGGCGCGCTTCGTCACCATGCAGGATCACTACAACCTGATTTACCGGGAAGAAGAGAATGAGATGCTGCCCCTGTGCCAACGTAACGGCGTAGCGGTGATCCCATGGAGTCCGCTGGCGCGCGGCAGGCTAACCCGCCCCTGGGGTGAGACCACCGCCCGGCTGGTCTCAGATGAGTTCGGCAAATCGCTGTACAGCGCCAGTGAAGAAAACGATGCGCAGATCGCCGGGAATCTCGCGGACGTGGCGGAAGAACTCGACGCCAGCCGCGCCCAGGTCGCCCTCGCCTGGCTGTTAAGCAAACCCGGCGTCGCCGCGCCGATTATCGGCCCGTCGCGTCAGGAACAGCTTGATGATCTGCTGCAGGCGGTGGATTTGACGCTCTCCCCGGAACAGATCGACAAGCTGGAGGCGCCGTATCAGCCGCATCCGGTGGTGGGATTTAAGTGAAGGGCGTGGTTTCCCCGGCAGCGTAGCGTTGCCGGGGAGAGGCGGTTAAAGCAGACCGATGGGCCAGTGATGGCCAATGACGTACAGCACGCCAGCGGAGATCACGCCGGCGACGATGTCGTCGACCATAATCCCCATTCCGCCGTGGATATTGCGATCAAACCAGCGAATTGGCCACGGCTTCCACATATCGAAGATACGGAAAATCACGAAGCCGGCGGCCACCCACTGCCAGTCCAGGGTCGGCAGCGCCATCAGGGTGATCCACATCCCGACGAACTCGTCCCAGACGATGCTGCCGTGGTCATGGGTGCCCATATCTTTGGCCGTGCGATGGCACAGATAGACGCCGATACAGATGCTCATCATCACCACCAGCGAGTAAAGCTGCCAGGGGAGAAAGGTCATCAGATACCAGAACGGGATCGCCGCCAGCGAGCCCATCGTCCCCGGCACCACCGGGCTTAAGCCGCTACCAAAGCCGGTCGCCAGCAGATGCCACGGATTACGCATACTCAGGCGGCTAAGCGCCTCGTCTCGACTACGCAAAGTGATCGTATCCCTTTAAATCAAGCGCGACCGGCTTACCGTCGCGGATAAACTGCAGCCCTTCGCTCTCCGGCGCAATCTGTCCGATACAGGTAAAACGCGCGCCAAGATGGCCAAGAGCCACGTCCAGCGCCCCGCGGTTCAGCTCCGGTACGGTAAAGCACAGCTCGTAATCTTCCCCGCCGGCGAGCGCCCAGCGCAGCGCCTGCTCGGGCTCCACCTGGCGCAGTATCGCGTCGGAATACGGCATGGCATCGAGATCGATACGTGCGCCGCAGCCGCTGGCTTTGAGAATATGGCCCAGATCGGAGATCAGGCCGTCGGAGAGATCGATAGCCGATGTCGCCAGGTCACGCAGCGCCTGGCCCTGCAGCACGCGCGGCATCGGCCGCAGATGACGGGCCAGCAGGTAGTCGGCGTCAGACGGTTCATCCACCGTTAGACGATTCTGCAGCACCGCCAGGCCGGCGGCGCTATCTCCCGGAGTGCCGGTAACATAGATCCAGTCCCCCGGCTTCGCGCCAGCGCGTTTCATGGCGCGTCCCGGCGGCACAAAGCCGTGGATACCCAGCGTCATGGAGAGCGGGCCACGGGTAGTGTCGCCGCCAATCAGTTGCATATCGTAATAGTCCAGCTGGACAAACAGGCTGTCGCTGAAGGCTTCCAGCCAGACTTCATCCACCTCCGGCAAGGTCAGCGCCAGCGTGAGCCACGCCGGCTCCGCGCCCATTGCCGCGAGGTCGCTCAGGTTCACCGCCAGCGCTTTATAGGCGAGGTCGGCCGGGTCGATATCGGGTAAGAAGTGATTGCCCGCCACCAGGGTGTCGGTGCTGATTGCCAGCGTTTTTTTCTCGGGAATATGCAGGAGCGCGCAGTCATCGCCGATGCCGGTTTCAACATCAAGGCGGGCGCTTTTAACGCGATCAAAATAACGGGCAATCAGGGAGAATTCGCCGCATGCCATACGTTATGCCTCAGCAAAATAATAAATAAGGCCGGGCTGCGAGGCGACCCTCGCAAAACCCGGCCTGCAGTTTACTTCTTGTGGGGACGAATTACCGGAGCCGCTTTGTCCAGCACGCCGTTAACGAACTTGTGGCTATCTTCAGCGCCGAAGGTTTTCGCCAGTTCGATAGCTTCATTGATGGCCACTTTATACGGTACGTCATCACGTTTGGACAGCTCAAACAGCGCGATACGCAGCACCGCTTTTTCAACCTGGCCCAGCTCTTCCAGCTGGCGGGACAGGTAGGGCTTCATCAGGCCGTCGAGGTACGCGCTGTTAGTCGCCACTCCGGACAGCAGTTCGCGGAAATACAGAACATCAACATCTTTTACGTCCTGTTCCGCCAGGAACTGGTATTCGACATCAGCGATGTCGTTGTGGGACAACTGCCAGGAGTAGAGCGCCTGAACGGCACACTCACGGGCGCGGCGACGAGCAGCAGGTTTCACGGAATTCCCCTTACAAAAATCAGGCCTTGATGGCTTTCAATACGTTAATCATTTCCAGCGCGGTCAGCGCAGCTTCTGCACCTTTGTTACCAGCTTTGGTGCCAGCGCGCTCAATGGCTTGTTCAATACTTTCAGTGGTCAGAACACCAAAGGCTACCGGGATTTCGCTGTCCTGAGCGACATGCGCCAGGCCATTGCTGGCACCGCCTGCCACATATTCAAAGTGGGCGGTACCGCCGCGAATCACCGTCCCCAGCGCGATCACCGCGTCATATTTACCGGTTTTCGCCAGTGCGCCAGCCGCCAGCGGCAGCTCATACGCGCCTGGAACCCAAACGACGGTGATGTTTTCATCTTTTACCTGACCAATGCGTTTCAGGGCGTCAATCGCGCCTTCCAGCAGGCTGTCATTGATAAAGTTGTTGAAACGCGCAATGGTGATGGCGACGCGAGCGTCCGGGGTAGCAACGTTAGCTTCAATAATGTTCATACTCTTCCTTCGGGTTCATGTGCCCCGCAAGGGGGGCGGATTTTATCATATTATTCTGAGCGCTGCTTCCTAATAATCAGGAAAGCCTCACGCAGTGGTTAAATGCAGGCAGACATCCGGGCCAACCTGACGTATCTCATTGAATTTAAAATGGGGGGCCTGGCTCAGCTCTTCAAGCCCCGGCAGCGCGCATAATCCACGCGCCGCATTGCCTAACAGTTTAGGCGCAATATAGACGATAAGCTCGTCGACCAGACCCGCCTGCAGCAGCGCCCCGGCAAGCGTAGCCCCTGCCTCAACCCAGACGCTGTTGATCTGCTGTTTGCCAAGCAGCATCATCAGCAGCACCAGATCGAGATGGCCGTTATGCTCCGGAACCAGCAGCGTGCGGGCGCTTTCCGGCCACTGCCGTTCATCGGCGCGCAGGCGGGCAAACAGCGTTTCCCCCGCCTGCTGCACAATACGATGCTCAGGCGTGACGCGGTTCTGGCTGTCGATAACGACGCGCAGCGGCTGGCGCAAATTCTCTTCGGGATAAAGCGCCTGGGTATCGGCGCTCAGCTCCTGCCAGCGCACGGTCAGCGCCGGATCGTCCGCCAGCACGGTGGCGCTGCTGGTCAGGATGGCATGGCTCTGGGCGCGCAGACGCTGCACGTCGCGTCGCGCCTGCGGGGAGGTGATCCACTGGCTTTCGCCGCTGGCCATCGCCGTGCGGCCGTCCAGCGAGGCGCCCAGCTTCAGCTGCACCCAGGGAAAACCGGTGCGCATCCGCTTCAGAAAGCCCTTATTCAGCGCTTCCGCTTCGTTCATCATCAGCCCATGGCTGACCTCAATGCCGGCCTGCTGCAGGCGATACAAACCGCGCCCCGCCACCTGCGGGTTCGGATCCTGCATCGCGGCGACCACGCGGCTGACGCCGGCGGCAATCAGCGCATCGCAGCATGGCGGCGTACGGCCATGGTGGCTGCAGGGCTCAAGAGTGACGTAGGCGGTGGCGCCGCGCGCCTTTTCGCCAGCCATGCGCAGGGCGTGCACTTCAGCATGCGGCTCGCCGGCGCGATAGTGAAACCCCTCGCCGACGATCTCGCCGTCTTTCACAATGACGCAGCCGACGTTAGGGTTAGGATGGGTAGTAAAGCGACCGCGCGCGGCAAGCTTCAGCGCACGCGCCATGTACATTTCGTCCTGCATGGCTTAGTCCTGTAAGCGGGCGATCTCTTCGCCGAATTCTTTAATATCTTCGAAGCTGCGATAGACCGACGCGAAGCGAATATAGGCGACTTTATCCAGCTTTTTCAGCTGCTCCATCACCAGGTTGCCGATCATTTTGCTGGCCACTTCGCGCTCGCCGGTGCCGCGCAGATGAGTCTTGATATGGTTGACCGCCATTTCCACGTCGTCGGCGCTAACCGGACGTTTCTCCAGCGCTTTCAGCATCCCGCTGCGCAGCTTGTCTTCGTTGAAGGGTTCGCGCACATCGTTACTCTTCACCACCCGCGGCATCACCAGCTCCGCCACTTCGAAGGTGGTAAAGCGTTCGTTACAGACCAGGCACTGCCGACGGCGACGCACGGAAGAGCCTTCCCCCACCAGACGAGAGTCGATCACTTTGGTATCCACGGCGAAACAGAAAGGGCAATGCATAGCGCGTCCTGACAGGTAGTTAAACTGAAGAGTAGTTTACCGCGAAGTGACCGGACTACAAAGAAAGAGCTTTTGAGACAAAGGATCTATGGGAGATGAGGCCGGTTTGGCTACCATTAAGCATCCTCTGTAAACGGAATCCTGACCATGACAAGACGTTACCTGAAGCTCGCCATCGCGGGCTGCCTGTTCACCCTGACCGCCTGCGCCCAGCAAAGCGAAATCCGCCAGATGCACCAGAGCGTGAGTACGCTGAGCCAGGAGATGACCCAGCTCAACCAGCAAACGATCAAAATCACCCAGCAAAACGCGCTGAACGCCAAATCCACCCGCGGCGTCTATCTGCTGCCGGAGGCCAAGACCCCGGCGCGGCTGGAGAGCCAGATCGGCACCCTGCGCATGTCGGTGGGCAGTATTACCCCGGATGGCGATGGGTCACGCCTGACCTTACGCATTCAGGGCGAATCCAACGATCCGCTGCCGGCCTTTACCGCCACCGTCGCTTCCGGACAGATCACCGGCACCACCCACAGCTATCAGGAAGTCAATGTTCAGGATCAGCTGATTAGCGCGCCGGCCAGCACCCTCGCCCCCAGCGATGTCGATATCCCGTTGCGCCTCAATGTAACGCCAGATAAAGTCGGTTTTATTCGCGTACACGATATCCAGCCCGCCGCCGCCCAGTAAGCCTTCAGCCGGGCCTGCCCCGCCCGGCTACCTCCTGCCCTGTCTTTCTTATCCACTTACAACTTTTCGCAAGAGTTCATTAGAAATCGTTCTGCAGCGCGATTTTCAGTAGCATTTTGTCAAGAAATGCATAGAATCGTGAACGCAATCGATTACGCATGTTCTGGTTATGTGAAACAACACGTATTTTTGTGAGCAATGATTCCTATAATAGACCCCCACAGAAAGACGAAATATTTAGAAACGCTTCGGCACTTCTTTTAACGCCTTCAGGCTCAATTTAAACAGTGGCATTACTATGAAAAAAACATTACTGGCAGCGGGTGCGGTTGTGGCGCTCTCCACTACTTTTGCCGCGGGCGCGGCAGAAAACGACAAACCGCAGTATCTGTCTGACTGGTGGCACCAGAGTGTTAACGTGGTGGGCAGCTACCACACCCGTTTTGGACCGCAGATCCGTAACGATACCTACCTGGAATACGAAGCGTTCGCCAAAAAAGACTGGTTTGATTTCTACGGCTATATCGATGCCCCGGTATTCTTCGGCGGCAACAGCACGGCAAAAGGTATCTGGAACAAAGGTTCCCCGCTGTTTATGGAGATCGAACCGCGTTTCTCTATCGATAAGCTGACCAATACCGACCTGAGCTTCGGGCCGTTCAAAGAATGGTATTTCGCCAACAACTATATCTACGATATGGGCCGCAACGACTCCCAGGAGCAGAGCACCTGGTATATGGGTCTGGGTACCGATATCGATACCGGCCTGCCAATGAGCCTGTCGCTGAACGTCTACGCCAAGTACCAGTGGCAGAACTACGGCGCCTCCAACGAAAACGAATGGGACGGCTATCGCTTCAAAGTGAAATACTTTGTGCCGCTGACCGACCTGTGGGGCGGTTCGCTGAGCTACATCGGCTTCACCAACTTCGACTGGGGTTCTGACCTCGGCGATGACAACTTCTACGATCTGAACGGGAAGCACGCGCGCACCAGCAACTCTATCGCCTCCAGCCACATCCTGGCGCTGAACTACGCGCACTGGCACTACTCTATCGTCGCCCGTTACTTCCATAACGGCGGCCAGTGGGCTGATGATGCGAAGCTGAACTTCGGCGATGGTCCGTTCAGCGTTCGCTCGACCGGCTGGGGTGGTTACTTCGTGGTCGGCTACAACTTCTGATTGCTGAAACAGCAAGACAGCGCCCGGGCCGCAGCTCCTGCTGCCCGGGCTTTTTTATTTCTCCCGCACCTCGCACCGGACCTTGCGCAGAAAATCGCTTAACGAGCGGTCGGCGCACTCGCTGAATCGACGTTCGGTCCTTCTGACCTCCAGGCAACGATCGAGGCGAAAATTGCGGTAATCATTGCGCAGTTCGCACCAGGCCACCAGCAGCCAGCGTTCGCCCCAGAAAAACAGCCCCAGGGGCAGCACTTCACGCCACGTCACCTGACCGGATTCATCCTGGTAGTGAAGCTGTAATACCTGCTGATTGGATACGGCCTGGTGGATAACGTCAAAATGGGTTTTAGCATAGCGATGCGCGCCAAGGTCAGGGGCAAACAGGCGAGTCTGCTCCGCCTGGCGCCGACGCGCCTCCGGCAGGATCGCCAGCATTTTTTCCTGGGCGGACTCCAGCGACTGCGACAGCGCCTCACCGCCCCAGGTTTTTAACAGCCGAATCGCAGCGATCAGCGCCTCGGACTCTTTGGTGGTCAGCATCAGCGGCGGCAGATCGTAGCCCGCCAGCAGCCGGTAGCCGCTGCCCGCTTCGCCCTCCACCGGTACGCCGGAGAGGGAGAGATCGCGAATATCGCGATAGACGGTACGCTCCGACACGCCCAGCCGCTCCGCCAGCAGCGCGGCGGTAGTGAGCCGCCTGCCGCGCAGGATCTGCACAATCTGAAATAAACGGTCGGCGCGTCGGGTCATGTCTCACTTCACAAAAGTTAAGGTTAAGCCGGCTGGTGCAGGCCGACGCGGTTGCCCTCGCTGTCGGTAAACAGGGCGATGGTGCCAATATCATTCGGCAGCGTCAGCGGGCCGAAGACACAGGCCCCACCCGCCGAGGCAACGCGCTCCAGCGTGGCGGCAAGATGATCAGTATGCAGATAAATAATAGCGCCCTGCGCCGAGGGCGCGATACCTTCAAATTTGGCCAGCGCGCCGCCGGGGGCCGGATCCTGATGCGGGAACACCGCCAGCTCGGCGCAGTCCATGGTTTCGCGACGCAGCGACACTTGCATCACCGGCTCATAAAACGCGACGGCGCGATCCATATCGGCGACCGGAATTTCAAACCAGTTAATCACGTTGTTCATACTTCCTCCTGCTCGTTAGTGAGTTCAGAGGCAGTGTATGGGAGGGCTCCTGACAGCATACTGTCAGCAGGTTTTGTCGCGGGCAAAAAAATCCCGGCCGCAAGGGCCGGGATTGCTTTATCTCAACTGAACTCTATTACGGCAGAATGGACGGCTGATCCGCCCCTTCTTTTTCGACCTTCTGCTGGATCAGATGCTCGCGCTTCATGCCCAGCTTCAACGCCAGCGCGGACGCGACGTAGATAGAAGAAGCCGTACCGATGGAAACACCGATCAGCATGGTCAGCGAGAAGCCTTCCAGAATCGGGCCGCCGAACAGGAACAGCATCAGGATCACCATCAAAGTGGTACCAGAGGTGATCAAGGTACGGTGCAGCGTCTGGGTCAACGACACGTTAAAGATCTCGTACGGCGTACCGCGGCGGATCTTACGGAAGTTTTCACGGATACGGTCCGATACCACGATACTGTCGTTCAGCGAGTAGCCGATAACCGACATCAACGAGGCCACGATGGTCAGGTCGATCTCGATATGGAACAGCGACAGCACGCCCATGGTGATCACCACGTCGTGCGCCAGGGCGATAACCACCCCGGCGGCCAGACGCCATTCGAAGCGGAAGCCGACGTAGATCAGGATACAGACCAGCGCCGCAATCAGCGCCAGGGCGCCGGTTTGCGCGAGGTCCGCGCCGACGCTCGGGCCGACAAACTCAATACGCTTCACTGCCGCATTCTGGCTGGTCGATTCGTTAATCACCGTCACGACCTTGCTGCCCAGCTCCTGGCTGCCGTTGGCGTCATGCACCGGCGGCATACGTACCATGATGTCGCGGCTGCTGCCAAAGTTCTGCACCTGGGGCTCTTCAAAGCCCGCTTTCTGCAGGGAATCGCGCATCTGGTCCAGATCGACCGGTTTCTCAAGGGTAATTTCAATCACCGTACCGCCGGTGAAATCGAGCCCCCAGTTAAACCCGCGAACGCCGATGATGGCGATCGACACAATCAGCAGAAAACCTGAAATGCCGAAGGCCCAGTAGTCCCAGCGCATAAAGTCCCAGACTTTACGGCCGTGGTTCAATTGTTCAACAGTATATTCCTGTGCCACAACGCACTCCTCAGATAGACAGCTTTTTAACGCGCTTGCCGCCGTACAGCAGGTTCACGATGGCACGGGTGCCGACGATAGCGGTAAACATTGAGGTCGCGATACCGATACCGGTGGTAATCGCAAACCCTTTAATGGCACCGGTACCGACCGCGTACAGGATGATCACTTTGATAAGCGTCGTCACGTTGGCGTCGAAGATCGAGCTGAACGCGCCGCGATAACCTTCGTCAATCGCCTGCTGAACGGTACGCCCGTTGCTCAGCTCTTCTTTGATACGCTCGTTGATCAGAACGTTAGCATCGACCGCCACCGCCAGGGTTAACACGATACCCGCGATGCCCGGCATGGTCAGCGTCGCCCCCGGGATCAGGGACATAATGCCGACAATCAGTATCAGGTTGGCAATCAGCGCCGAGGTCGCAATCAGGCCGAACTTCTTATAGAAGAGGATCATGAACAGGATAGAGACCACCAGACCGGCCAGACAGGCTTCCAGACCCTGCTTGATGTTCTGCATTCCCAGGGTTGGGCCGATAGTCCGCTCTTCGACGATCTGAATCGGCGCAATCAGCGCGCCGGCACGCAGCAGCAGCGACAGCTGACGCGCTTCGTTCGGATTGCTGATACCGGTGATACGGAAGCTGTTACCCAGACGCGACTGGATGTTGGCGATGTTAATCACCTCTTCCTCTTTCGCCAGGATAGCGCGACCGTTAGCGTCTTTCTTACCGCTGTCTTTATACTCCACGAACAGGGTCGCCATCGGCTTGCCGATGTTGTCCTTAGTGAAGTTAGACATGATGTTACCGCCCGCGCTGTCCAGCGAGATGTTAACCTGCGGCTGGTTGTACTCATCCATGCTGGAGGTCGAGTCGGTGATATGGTCCCCGGTCAGGATCACCCGCTTGTACAGCACTACCGGCTGGCCTTCACGCGTCTGCTTCACTTCCGAGTCGCCCGGCACGCGGCCAGAGGCGGCGGCGGACTGGTCCACGTTAGTATTGACCAGACGGAACTCGAGGGTCGCGGTCGCGCCAAGGATTTCCTTCGCACGCGCGGTATCCTGGATACCCGGCAGCTCAACCACGATGCGGTCAGCGCCCTGACGCTGAACCAGCGGCTCGGCGACGCCCAGCTGGTTCACACGGTTACGCAGGATATTAATGTTCTGCTGAACCGCGTACTCACGGGCTTCTTTCAGGCGCTCATCGGTCATCACCGCTTTCAGGCTGTTGTCACCCTGAGAGGAAATAACCAGATCGCGATGGCGAGGGCTGAGATAAGAGATAGCCTGGTCGCGCGCCGCGCTGTCGCGGAAGACGATGCTCAGACCGTAGTTGTCTTCTTTACGCACGGTCGCGTAAGGAATGCCTTTGTCGCGCAGCTCGCTGCGCAGGCTATCGATGTTCTGTTCCTGCAGTTTGCCTAACGCGGTGTCCATGTCGACTTCCATCAGGAAGTGCACGCCGCCGCGCAGATCAAGACCCAGCTTCATCGGCTCGGCATAGAGCGCCGCCAGCCAGCGTGGGGTTGCCGGAGCAAGGTTCAGCGCCACGACGTATTTGTCACCCAGCACGTTAAGCAGCGCTTCGCGCGCGCGCAGCTGGGTATCAGTGGTGTCGAAGCGCGCAAGAATAGCGCCCTCTTCCAGTGCCACAGACTTCGCGGTTATTTTTTCTTCTTGTAAAGTTTTCTGGACCTGGATCAGCGTTTGCTCACTGGCGGCGACGCCGCGCGCGCCAGTGATTTGAACAGCCGGATCCTCACCATACAGGTTGGGAAGCGCATAGATCAGGCCGACGACAATGACGACGACCAGCATGACGTACTTCCACAAAGGATAACGGTTTAACACGGCAGTTCCCTTTGGGAAAAGTTAGATTACAGCGCCTTCATGGTGCCTTTCGGCAGAACGGCAGCAACGAAGTCACGTTTGATAACCACTTCAGTGGTATCGTTCAGCGCGATAGCAATGTAGCCAGTTTCCGCTACTTTGGTCACGCGACCGACCAGACCGCCGTTGGTCAGCACTTCATCACCTTTGGCGATGGAGTTCATCAGGTTCTTATGTTCCTTGGTGCGCTTCTGCTGTGGACGCAGGATCATGAAGTAAAAAATCAGACCGAACACCACCAGCATCAGAATCAGAGACATCGGGCTGCCCTGCGCCGGTGCACCCGTTGCCGCTACCGCATCAGAAATAAAAAAGCTCATTGAAATTCCCTCATTATTAAAATTAATCAACGTTCAAAGGAGGCACGGTGCGCCCCTGACGTTGGTAAAAATCGGTCACGAAGCTCTCTAATTTACCCTCTTCGATAGCCTTGCGTAAACCAGCCATTAAACGCTGATAGTAGCGCAGGTTATGAATGGTATTGAGACGCGCGCCCAATATTTCGTTGCAACGGTCGAGGTGATGCAAGTAAGCGCGTGAATAATTGCGACATGTATAGCAATCACACTCGGCGTCCAGCGGCGCGGTATCGCTTTTGTGCTTCGCGTTGCGGATTTTCACCACGCCGTCGGTGACGAACAGGTGGCCGTTACGCGCGTTGCGCGTCGGCATGACGCAGTCGAACATATCGATACCGCGACGTACCCCTTCCACCAGATCTTCCGGCTTCCCGACGCCCATCAGGTATCGTGGTTTATCGGCCGGGATCTGCGGGCAGACGTGCTCCAGAATACGGTGCATGTCTTCCTTCGGCTCACCAACCGCCAAACCGCCGACAGCGTAGCCATCAAAGCCAATCTCTACCAGACCTTTCACCGAGATATCGCGTAAATCTTCGTAAACGCTACCCTGAATAATGCCGAACAGCGCATTTTTATTGCCAAGGCTATCGAAACGGTCGCGGCTGCGCTTCGCCCAGCGCAGAGACATCTCCATTGAGCGCTTGGCGTAATCCCAGTCCGCCGGGTACGGCGTACATTCGTCGAAGATCATCACGATGTCAGAGCCGAGATCGTACTGAATCTCCATCGATTTTTCCGGATCGAGGAAAATCGGATCGCCGTTGATCGGATTGCGGAAGTGGACGCCCTGCTCGGTGATCTTACGGATATCGCCAAGGCTGAACACCTGGAAACCGCCGGAGTCGGTCAGGATCGGTCCTTTCCACTGCATAAAATCGTGCAGATCGCCGTGCAGCTTCATGATCTCCTGACCCGGGCGCAGCCACAGGTGGAAGGTGTTGCCGAGAATAATCTGCGCGCCGGTGGCTTCCACCTCTTCCGGCGTCATCCCTTTGACGGTGCCGTAGGTGCCAACGGGCATAAAGGCCGGTGTTTCCACCACGCCGCGCTCAAACACCAGGCGACCGCGGCGGGCGCGACCGTCGGTGGTATCCAGTTCAAATTTCATGCTTGCTCCTGCGTCAGAAAAACAGTCCGACGTTTTCATACTCGCCACGGAATGATTCCGTAGCTAAAAAATGCGTTATGGCGTCTACAAGCCGGCGTACCGGCCTTTTCAGGGACGCTCAGAAATAGCCTGCGGATTGTACGTGATAAACATCGCATCCCCGTAGCTAAAAAAGCGATATTTCTGCTCAACCGCCACCTTATAGGCGTTCATGGTGTGCTGATAACCCGCAAACGCCGACACCAGCATAATCAGTGTGGATTCAGGGAGATGGAAGTTAGTCACCAGCGCATCGATCACCTGGTACTGATAACCCGGGTAGATGAAAATCTGCGTATCGTCGAAGAACGGCGCGATCAGCGCGTCTTTCGCCGCCTGCGCCGCGCTCTCCAGCGAACGTACCGAGGTGGTGCCCACCGCGATCACGCGGTTGCCGCGCGCTTTCGCCGCCAGCACCGCATCGACCACCTCCTGCGGCACTTCGGCATATTCGGAGTGCATGGTGTGCTCTTCAATGCTGTCGACGCGCACCGGCTGGAAGGTGCCCGCGCCCACATGCAGGGTGACAAACGCCATCTCAACGCCTTTGGCGCGCAGTTTGTCCAGCAGCGGTTCGTCGAAATGCAAACCGGCGGTCGGGGCGGCTACCGCGCCCGGCCTGGTGCCATAGACGGTTTGATAGAGCTCGCGGTCGGCGTCTTCGTCCGGGCGGTCAATATAGGGCGGCAGCGGCATATGGCCGATCCCGTTAAGGATCTCCAGCACCGGGCGCTCGTCGTTAAACTCCACTTCAAACAGCGCGCCATGACGCGCCAGCATCGTGGCCTTAATGCTCTCGTCATCGCCCAGCAGCAGCTCGGCGCCCGGCTTCGGCGCTTTTGAGGCGCGAATATGGGCCAGGATGCGCTTATCATCCAGCATCCGCTCCACCAGCACTTCAATCTTGCCGCCGCTGGCCTTGCGGCCGAACAGACGCGCCGGGATCACCCGGGTGTTGTTAAACACCAGCAGATCGCCGGGATTGAGCTTATCGAGGATGTCGGTGAAGGTGCCATGCGTCAGCGCGCCCGTCGGCCCGTCCAGGGAGAGCAAGCGACAGCTACTGCGCTCAGGCATCGGATAGTGGGCGATCAGAGATTCGGGTAGTTCAAAAGCAAAATCGGTAACGCGCATGACGGTAACTCAGACTGAATAAAGAGGCGGGTAGTCTAGTGCCGGGGCGGTCTGGCTGCAACCTTTACCCCTCCGGATGAATGACATAATCTATATTCCAAATCATTCCGAATGCCGCCATGCGGCAACCGAATGCCTTACCGGTGGCAAAGGTGCCGCGCGCGGCCAGACAGCATGCCATTCGGCCACCGAGGCGCCGTTCAGCGCAACATCGGTGTTTCCACCTGCCCGCTCGTATTTAAAGGATGTCGTTTTATGAATTTTCTCGCCCACCTGCACCTGGCCCATCTCGCCGACAGTTCGTTGCCCGGCAACCTGATGGCCGACTTCGTGCGCGGCAACCCGCAGGGCGACTATCCGGCGGAGATCATCGACGGCATCTTTATGCATCGGCGGATTGACGTGATGACTGACAACCTGGCGGAAGTCAAAGAGGCGCGGGAGTGGTTTCGCCCGCAGACCCGCCGCGTCGCCCCCATCACCCTCGACGTCATGTGGGATCATTTCCTGTCCCAGCACTGGGCGCAGCTCTCCCCTGACCTGCCGCTGGACGAGTTCGTACGCTACGCCGAGCGGCAGATCGTCCCCATCCTGCCCGACTCGCCGCCCCGCTTCGTCAATCTCAATCAATATCTTTGGTCGGAGCGCTGGCTGGAGCGCTATCGGGAAATGGATTTTATTCAGCGCGTGCTGAACGGCATGGCCAGCCGCCGTCCACGTCTCGAGGCGCTACGCGACTCCTGGCAGGATCTGGATACCCATTACGACCGTCTGGAGACGCAGTTCTGGCGCTTTTATCCGCAGATGATGCGCCAGGCAGAAAACAAACAGCTGTAATAGCCACGTCATTGATAGGTAAAAGCTGGCTGAACGATTGTTAGCGCCTCTTTGTGTTATTGCCGGACAGGCTCTATACTTGCCCGCGTTGCGTTCCAAATAACCTTAGTAATTACAGGAGAATCAAATGGTTCTGGTCACTCGTCAAGCGCCGGATTTTACTGCAGCCGCTGTGCTGGGTAATGGTGAGATCGTTGAGAAATTCAATTTCAAACAGCACACCAACGGTAAACCTACCGTTCTGTTCTTCTGGCCGATGGACTTCACCTTCGTGTGCCCGTCTGAGCTGATCGCGTTCGACAAACGTTACGAAGAATTCCAGAAACGCGGCGTGGAAGTGGTTGGCGTTTCCTTCGACTCCGAGTTCGTGCACAACGCATGGCGTAACACCCCGGTAGACCAGGGCGGTATCGGCCCGGTTAAATACGCGATGGTTGCTGACATCAAACGTGAAATCCAGAAAGCTTACGGTATTGAGCATCCGGACGAAGGCGTAGCGCTGCGCGGCTCCTTCCTGATCGACGCCAACGGCATCGTTCGTCATCAGGTGGTTAACGACCTGCCGCTGGGCCGTAACATCGACGAAATGCTGCGTATGGTTGACGCCCTGCAGTTCCACGAAGAGCACGGCGAAGTCTGCCCGGCGCAGTGGGAAAAAGGAAAAGAAGGTATGGCCGCCTCTCCGGAAGGCGTTGCAAAATACCTGACCGAAAACGTTTCCAGCCTGTAATCGGCACGCGTTTTAATAAAAGGCTCGCTCAGGCGGGCCTTTTTTGTTAGCGGCGTCAAAATTTAAGAAAATGACCCGCCGATATTTGTGACCAGCGATACACTTCTGGCGAAAAAATTCGCTCTACCTCTCACTTTTTCTCTGCCAAATTTCAGCGTCAAAATACAAAGTCTTCATAACAGACTGAAAAATATATAAATTATTTATATCGTTTTCTGCCGGTACTTTGCCGTCGATGTGATCCCCATCAATATTTAAAACCGCGGATGTGATCTCATCCATCATTTTCATCAATGTATTTGGTCATGATTTAACTCAGGAACAGGAATACGTTCAGGAGCTGAGGATGGAAATTATTTTTGACCCGTCGTTAATCGCCCTTAAGCAGAATATTTCCCGTGCGGAAGAGGCCATCGAACTGGCGGGTTCATTACTTGCCAGGCGCCAGATTTGCAGCGCCGAATATGTCAACGAGATGCTGACGGTATATGAAGATTTTGGCGCCGCCATCGTGATAGATGACGGGATTGCCATGCCGCATGCCCGCCCGGAAAAAGGGGCATTACAGACCGGGTTCTCACTTGTCACCACCGCCACGCCAATCTCCTTCGGCCACGATGAGTTCGATCCGGTTTCCGTGGTCATCGCGATCGCCGGCGCCGATGCTGACAGTCATATCAAAATGATCCAACTGATAGCCTCGCTGATCGAGTCAGATATTGTGACCTTTCTTCAGCAGGAAAATGACGTTAATTCAGTCTTACATTTCATTCAAAAACAAATGGAGTAGTCATTATGTTAGTTATCAGAACGGTTTGTGGTAACGGTATTGGCAGCTCATTGATGGCTGCGAATAATGTGAAAAAGATCTGTGACGAATTAGGCATCAAAGCGGACGTCGCCTCGGTCGATTTTGCTAACGCCGTCGGGGAAAAAGCCGACCTTTACGTCACGATAAAAGAACTGGCAAATCAATTTCCGGCCCACTGTCATGTCGCCATCATTCGCAGCTACGTCCATAAAGCGAAGATCGCCGAGGATATTACCGATGCGCTGATGAAAATTGCTGCGACTCACTCTTAATCAGCATAGAGGGAACGACCATGCAGGCTATTCTTAGTTTCTTAACGGAAATATTCAGTCAACCCGCCTTTTTAATGGGGCTTATCGCCTTTGTTGGTTTAGTGGCACTGCGCTCCCCTGGCAATAAACTGCTTACCGGCACATTGAAGCCGATTTTAGGCTATTTGATGTTGAGCGCTGGGGCAGGCGTTATCGTTGCCAATCTCAATCCGCTGGGCGGTATTATCGAGGCCGGATTTAATATCCGCGGCGTTATTCCGAACAATGAAGCCATTGTCTCCGTCGCCCAGAAGATGCTGGGCGTGGAAACCATGAGTATTTTACTGTTAGGCTTTATTTTCAACCTGATTATCGCCCGCTGTACCAAGTATAAATATATCTTTCTGACCGGCCATCATTCGTTCTTTCTCGCCTGCCTGTTCTCCGCCGTTCTGCAGGCGGCGGAGTTCCAGGGCTGGATGTTGATCCTGATCGGTGGATTCCTGTTGGGCTCATGGTCGGCCATCTCCCCGGCCATCGGTCAGCGTTACACCAGGCAGGTAACCGAAGACGGCGGGATCGCCATGGGCCATTTCGGCTCTCTCGGCTACTACCTCTCGGCATGGATCGCCAGCCGGACCGGCAATCCGGCAAATTCCTTCGCCGATACCGAAATTTCAGAAAAGTGGGGCTTTCTGCGCGATACCACGGTCACCACCGGTATCGTGATGTTTGTTATCTACTTTGTCTGCAGCGCTGTCGCCGGGTCGGCGTACCTGAGCACCATCACCGACCAAAACATGCTGATCTTCTCGGTGCTGACCGGTCTGCAGTTCGCCGTTGGCGTAGCCATTGTCTATAACGGCGTGCGGCTGATCCTCGGCGATCTGGTGCCGGCGTTCCAGGGCATCAGCCAGAAGCTGATCCCGGACTCCATCCCGGCCGTTGATTGCGCGGTGTTCTTCACCTTTAGCCCCACCGCGGTGGTAGTGGGATTCATCAGCTCCTTTGTGGGCGGGCTGGTCGGGATGCTCTTGCTCGGCGGGCTGGGCATGGCGCTGATTATTCCCGGCATGGTGCCGCACTTCTTCTGCGGCGGCACGTCCGGCGTCTTCGCCGACAAACTGGGCGGTAAGCGCGGATGTATCATCGCCTCCTTTATCGGCGGGATCTTCCTCGCCTTCCTGCCGGCGATGCTGCTGCCGGCGCTCGGCAACCTCGGGTTTGAAAACAGCACCTTCGCCGATTTCGACTTCGCGGTATGGGGCATCATTATCGGGAATGCTTTCACCCAGTTTGGTCAGATCACTATCTATCTGATTTGTCTGGCGCTGCTCGTCGCGCTGCTGGCGCCTTTCTGCTTCCGTCACGTCCAGGTGGTGGGCAACACGCTCAGCTATGAGGAGCTGACGGCGAAGCAGAAAAATGAATAAGCGAGGTCATTTTTCCCGGCGGGAGGGCCACGCTTTCCGCCGCTGACAAATAATCAGGAGTGGTTATGGCTATTTTGTCCATTGGATTTGCTTGTTTCGATCAGTTTTTCTTTCTCAATGAATGGCCCCAGGAGAATACCAAAAACTTTTGTCATGATTTTATTGAAAGCGGCGGCGGTCCGGCGGCCAATGCGGCCTGGCTGCTGGGATTATGGGGCGAGGAGGTTTATTACATTGGTCATCTGCAGCAGGACCTTTACGGTCAGCGCATTATCGATGAGTTTGCCGAGGCGGGGGTGGATACCAGCCAGGTGGTTTTCTCCGATGACATGATCACCCCGCTGGCCTCGGTGCTGGTCAATCGCTTAACGGGTTCGCGGACGATTATTACCCGCAAGATGCAAACGCCGCCTTCCCTGACCTACGAGCAAAAGCTCAAACTGGACGACCTCGCCGAGCGACTGATTGCCAGCGAGGAGCCGGTCACCATTTTAATTGACGGCCATGAGGCGGAAATCAGTGAATATTTAATTAAGAAACTGCCCAACGCCAGGGTCGTGATGGACGGCGGGTCACTGCGCGCCAGCAATATTAAACTGGCGGCCTGGACTGACTATTTTGTAGTGAGCGAACATTTCGCCCGCGATTATATGAGCTATCGCTCGCTGAGCACCGAAGCAGAAATTAAAGCGGCCCTGATTGAGTTGAATAAAATTTGCCGCGGTGAAGCATTTATTACCCTTGGCGAAAAAGGCTGCGCTTTTTTAAAAAGCGGTATGCTGCAGATCGTCCCGTCCTGGCTGTGCAATGCCGTTGATACCACCGGCGCCGGGGATGTATTTCACGGCGCCTTCACCTATGGCGTCCATTACTCATGGCATATCGATAACATTATTTTATTTGCCAGCCTGACCGCCGCCATTTCTATTGAGAAAAAAGGGGTTCGGGAATCGATGCCGGACCTGGCGGTCGTCCACCACTCGTTAAATAGCTACGAGAGAAACTTAACGCAATATTTTGAAGAATAACTGCATTTAATAAATATCAAGAGGTGAATATGTTAGTGTCGATGAAGGACATGCTTCAGCATGCCCTGCGGGACGGCTACGCCGTCGGTCAGTTCAACATTAATAATCTGGAATGGGTCGGCGCCGTATTAAGCACCGCCCAGCAGTGCCGCTCACCGGTTATTTTGGGGGTGTCCGGCGGCACGGTTAAGCATATGCTCGGGTTAAAATGTATTCATGACATCGTGGTTAACGCCATGGAGTATTTGCATATTGATGTTCCGGTGGCGCTGCATCTGGATCATGGCACCTCCCGGGAGGCCTGCGAAGCGGCGATCGCCGCCGGCTTCAGTTCCATTATGTTTGATGGCTCGCATCTGCCGTTCAGGGAAAACCTGGCCATTACCCGCCACCTGGTGACGCTGGCCCACAGCAAAGGTATCTCTGTGGAGGCCGAACTGGGGACCATCGCCGGCAGTGAAGACGGCATTGTCAATTCCGAAGTCATCTACGCCGATCCGCAGGAGTGCTACACCCTGGTGACAGAAACCCAGGTGGATTGCCTCGCCGCCGCGCTGGGCTCCACCCATGGTCTGTATAAAGGTAAAGCCCGGCTGGGATTTACCGAGATGAAAGCCATTGCCGAGCAGGTGAAGGTTCCGCTGGTGCTGCATGGCGGCACCGGAATTGCCGATGAGGATATGCGCCGGGCGATTGCCTGCGGCACCGCCAAGATTAACGTTAATACCGAAAATATGTACGCCTGGTGCCAACAGGTGAAAGCAATTTTCGCCGCCGACACCGGGCACGATGTGAACGATCCGCGGAAAGTCATCGCCCAGGGACTGCAGCCGGTACGCGAGATGATTGCCCGCCGCATGGCGCTCTTTGGCTCAGAGCAGCGCTATTGACGCCGGGCCTGCGGCTGAAACCACCGCCCCGACGCTGCCGGGGCGGTGGTTTCAGGTATCAAAAAGCAAAGCAGGAACAGCCCAGCACGCCCCAGAAGGCCTGCTCGTCAGAGACCGGAATCGACGACTTACGCGCAATATCATGCTGATGGCCGTGGACGCCACAGCTACCGCAGCACTGGTGCATCTGCACCATGGCGCCGATTTTAGCCGTCGCCGGCGGAGCGGAACGGTAATGGCCCGGGACCTTCACCACCGGCGACCACTCCGGCAGCACCGGGATCGGCGGCGGCGCCAGCGGCGAGAAGTGACCGGCGGCGTACACCACTTTGCCGTCAACCACCGTCAGCACCGACTCAATGCCTTTGATCTCCTCTTCCGCGACGCTGAAGTAGTCTTTCGACAGCACCACCAGATCGGCAAGCTGACCGGCGGCCAGACGGCCTTTCTTGCCCTGCTCGCTGGAGAACCAGGCGCTGCCCGCCGTCCACAGCTCCAGCGCGACATCGCGCGGCAGGCGGTTGGCGTCGTCATACATCGCCATCCCGCCAACGGTGCGCCCGGAGACCAGCCAGTACAGCGCGGTCCACGGGTTATAGCTGGCGACGCGGGTCGCATCGGTGCCCAGCCCCACCGGCACGTCCAGCGCCAGCATCTTTGCTACCGGCGGGGTATGTTTCACCGCCTCTTTGCCGTAGCGATCGACAAAATATTCGCCCTGGAAGGCCATCCGATGCTGCACCGCAATACCGCCCCCCAGCGCCTTCACCCGCTCAATGTTACGCTCGGTAATGGTCTCGGCATGATCGAAGAACCAGTGCAGGCCATTAAACGGGATATCGCGGTTCACCTTCTCAAACACGTCCAGCATCCGGCTGATGGACTCATCGTAGGTGGCATGCAGGCGGAACGGCCAGCGATGCTCCACCAGATGGCGTACCACCCGCTCCAGCTCATCCTCCATGCCTTGCGGCAGATCCGGCCGCGGCTGCAGGAAATCTTCAAAATCCGCCGCCGAAAATACCAGCATCTCGCCGGCGCCGTTGGCGCGATAGAAGTCAGTCCCCTGCCCCGGCTTCAGCATGTCGGTCCAGCGTTCAAAATCCTCCAGCTCCTGCTTCGGCCGCTGAGTAAACAGGTTGTAGGCGATGCGCACGGTCATCTGATCTTTCGCGTGCAGCTGTTCGATAATCTCGTAATCTTCCGGATAGTTCTGGAAGCCGCCTCCGGCGTCGATGGCGCTGGTCAGCCCCAGTCGGTTCAGCTCGCGCATAAATTGACGGGTGGAGTTCACCTGCAGATCCAGCGGCAGCTTCGGCCCCTTGGCCAGCGTAGCGTAAAGGATCATGGCGTTCGGTTTGGCGATCAGCATCCCGGTCGGGTTGCCGTGGCTATCGCGGGCGATCTCGCCGCCCGCCGGATCCGGCGTCTCTTTGGTATATCCCACGGCTTTCAGCGCCGCACGGTTCAACAGCGCGCGATCGTAGAGATGGAGCACAAACACCGGCGTATCAGGCGCCGCCTCGTTCAGCTCTTCCAGGGTCGGCATCCGCCGTTCAGCGAACTGAAATTCGTTCCAGCCGCAGACCACCCGCACCCACTGCGGGGACGGCGTGCGATCCGCCTGATCCTTCAGCATTCGCAGGGCATCCGCCAGCGAGGGGACGCCCTCCCAGCGGAGCTCAAGGTTGTAGTTCAACCCACCGCGGATCAGGTGCAGGTGAGAATCGTTGAGGCCCGGGATCACCGTATGCCCTTTGAGATCGACGATTTGCGTCCCCTCGGCGGCAAAGCTCATGATCCGATCGTGACTTCCGGTGGCAACAATTTTTCCGTCGGCGATGGCCACGGCTTCCGCCAGGGGATTCGCACGATCGAGGGTATGAATCTGACCGTGGGTCAGAATCAGTGTGGCAGTTTGCGACATAACGCACTCCTTGAGGAGGCTGACTCAGTTTTTCTTCAACCAGCCAGCAAACAGGCGGGTCACGATGGGCATCCAGAACCAGACCACCAGCGCAACCACACAGGCATCATTGATGAGGTGCAGCAGCAGGCTCCCCTTAAGCGACGGCAGCAGCATGCCGGTCACCGCAGGCACCAGGTTGGTGCTGGGGAAAATCACCAGCAGGGTGATCAGAAACTGTTTCCAGCGCCGCGGCTGGCGTACGTTCACCGTCGGCGGGGTAAACCAGAAGGCCGGTTCAGTCCGCACCTCAGTCCGATCGCCTTCCGTCAGCAGTGGGGCAATCTCAGCCACCAGTTGCCGACGGGTTTCCGACTGCGTCCAGGCGTAGAGGTGCTCCAGGGTATCGAAGCGGATTATGACGCTCCACAGATTCTGCCCTGCGGCGGGCCGGATCACATTCGCCCCAAGATGGCCGGGAAATTCTGCCGCAATGGGCATAATTTTACCGAGCCACTCTTCGTAGCGCTGGCTGTGTTGCGGATCGAGCAGATGGCTGATAACCAGGGTCATCGATTTTTGCTGCGCCATGACGAGTTCCTTGCTTCAGGGAAATGGCCGGTTTTCTCCTGCCACTCTCCATAAATGATCTGACACAACATCCTTCATGCTGCGTTGAAGCGGCAGGCGGGCACGTCCCCGTGAACTTGAATAAATTCAGTAGCTGGGGACGGACAAACGCAGCCAACAACGCAGCAGCCTGAAGGATGGAGTGATTTACGCTTTACGCTCCGGCGCGCCATGCACCATGGTATAAGCGTAATCGACGCCCATCCCGTAGGCGCCGCTGTGTTCGCGCACCAGGTCCATTACCGCACCGTAGGTCGCTTTGCGCGACCAGTCGCGCTGGTACTCCAGCAGCACCTGCTGCCAGGTCACCGGCACCGCCCCCGCCTGCACCATCCGGTCAATAGACCGCTCATGGGCGTCGACAGAGGTGCCGCCGGAGGTATCCGTCACTACATAGACCTCGTAGCCCGCCTCCAGCGCCATCAACGCCGGGAAGGTCAGGCAGACTTCGGTCCACAGAGCGGAGATCACCAGCTTTTTACGGCCGGTCGCTTTCACCGCTGCCACAAACGCATCGTCTTCCCAGGAGTTCATGGAGGTACGTTCAATCGGCTTGACGTCAGGATGCACGGCCAATAATTCCGGCCAGATATAGCCGCTAAAGCTTTTGGTCTCTACGGAGGTATAAATCACCGGTACATTAAAAATTTTGCCCGCTTTTGCCAGCGCCACGGTGTTATTTTTCAGGGTCTGGCGATCGATATTCGCCACGCCAAAGGACATTTGCGGCTGATGGTCAATAAAGATAAGCGCGGAATTAGTGGGATCGAGCAGTTCACGAATAGACATTAAATACCTTCTTAATCAATTAGTTAAAAAGATGACATGATGATTAATGCGTCGTGTGGATCCTGACTGATAAAGCATGGTGAGTATAGCCAGTTATTTCTAACAAGTTATTAAGGATTTTTTATGGTTTATATTTTTTGCCGCGACCAGGATTTATTCACGCCTGTTTTAATCAAATTTTTACGCCAAACTGTTCTGATTTATTCACTGGCTTTGATTATTGCGCTTAGGTACAACAGAGAAAACAAATTAATGGATAGCTTCATATGCGCGTAAACTTTGATGTTTTGATGATCCTTGATGCCCTTGACCGCCACGGATCCTTCGCCACCGCCGCGGAGTCGCTGTATAAAACCCCCGCCGCTCTGAGCTATATGATCCAGAAACTGGAGAGCGATCTGAACATCGTGCTGTTGGATCGTTCCGGCCATCGGGCAAAATTTACCGATACCGGGCGGCTGATGCTGGAGAAGGGGCGACAGCTTTTAAGTGCCGCCAGAGATCTGGAAAAGCAGGCCCAGCAGCTGAGCGCGGGCTGGGAGCGAGAGCTAGCCATCGCCCTTGACGCCTCATTTCCCTTTTCGGCCCTGCTGCCGCTGATCGCCGAGTTTTACGCGCAAAACCCACAGACGCGACTGAACTTCAGCCATCACACCCTCGCCGGTTCGTGGGAAGAGCTGACCCATCATGGGGCGGATATTATCCTCGGCGCCATCAATGAGCCGCCCACCTCCGCGGAGTGGTCATGGCAAACCCTCGGCGCGTTGGATAACATTTTCGTCGTCGCCCCCCATCACCCGCTGGCTCAGGCGAAGGAGCCACTGGCCAATAAACAGCTCAGCCAGCATCGGGCCATCGTGATCCGCGACAGCGCCCGCTATTGCCATCCGCTCAACAGCAATCTCCTCGACGAGCAGCCGCAAATCGGCGTCGATGATTTCGCCAGTAAAGTCGAACTATTGTGCGCCGGGCTGGGCTGCGGCTTTCTGCCGCGCCATATCGCTCGCCCGTGGCTGGTAAAAGGCAGTCTGGTGGAGAAAAGCGTCGCCTGCTGGCGGGAAAAGGATATTACCTATATGGCCTGGCGCAGCGGGAATGATGGGCTGGCTCAGCGCTGGTGGCGGGAGGCGCTCCTCCGCGGCGACCTGCTGAGCCAGCTCTACCATTAACGGCCGGACCAGACGTTGGCGGAGATGGCCGGGAGGGTCAGCACCCCGTCCTGGAAGGCGCCGGCGCCCTCCTGCAGCGTCCACCCGGCCACGTTCAGCAGCGGGGAATCTTCAATAACCACCTCGCAGGCTTCCCCGCGGTTAATCGCCACCAGCACCCGCTGCTGTTTGTAGACGCGGACAAACACCACCACGTTATCCTCGGCGTAAATCACCTGACAGCCGCCGTAGCGCAGCGCCTGGTGGGCCTTACGCAGTTTCGCCATCCGCTGATACAGCGCCAGCAGCTGGGTATCCTGCAGCGCCGGATCCCACGGGAACGGCTTGCGGCAGAACGGATCGTTATTGCCATCCACGCCCACCTCGTCGCCATAGTAGATGCACGGTACCCCCGGCCAGCTGAACAGCCACACCACCGCCAGCGGCAGGCGCGCTACGTCTTTGCCAAGAAGAGATTTAAAACGCGCCGTATCATGGCTGTCGAGCTGGTTGAACATCCGCAGCTGCTGCTGATGCGACAGCCCGGCGCGATAATTATCCATCCACGCCATACAGGTCTGGGCGTCTATTTTCTGCGGATCGTAAGAAATATCGGTATTGGCGAGGAATCCCCAGATCGGGAAGGTGAAGCCGCGATAGTTCATCGCCGCGTCTTCGGCATCCGCCTGCAGCCACTGGCGCGCGTCGCCAAAATGTTCGCCAAAGACAAAAGCTTCCGGCTGCGCTTGCTTCGCTGCCTGGGTAATGCCGGCGATATGCTGCAGGTTATTCCGCGCCCCGCCGCCTTCGCCCAGCATATGCACCACGTCCAGACGCCAGCCGTCCATGCTCCATGGCGCCTTCAGCCAGTGGCGTACGATACTGTCTTCACCGGCATAGATCTCGTTGACCAGGCTGGTCGACCGATAGTCGAGCTTCGGCAGACTGGCATAGCCCAGCCAGTTGTGCGCCTGCCCCTCCTCTGAGAAGGTAAACCAGTCGCGCCACGGGGAGTCCGGATCGTGGCCGGCGCCGCCGCTGCCCTGCTGGTGACGGTCGAACCAGGGATGGGAATCGCCGGTATGGTTGAACACGCCGTCGAGGATCATGCGCATTCCCGCCCGCAGGGTGTTGTGGCGCAGCCGGAGCAGCGCCGCGTCGCCGCCAAACTGCGGATCGACGCGCCGATAATCCTCGGTATCGTATTTATGCACGCTGGGGGCGGCGAAAACCGGGTTCAGATACAGAGCGGTTACGCCGATCTGCTTCAGGTAGGGAAGTTTTTCGCTGATGCCGTCGAGATCCCCGCCGTAGAACGTCGACCCGCCCGCCTCGCCGGTAAGCGGGTCGTCCCACGCCTTGCGCACAATCTCCCGTCCCGCCGCGTGATGGTAATAGACCGCATCCTGGTCGGCGTCACGCGCGGCGCTGCGGGCAAAGCGATCGGGGAAAATTTGATAGAACACCTGATCGGCCACCCACTGCGGGCCGGCGTCCGGCAGGTCAATGGCGAACTGCTCCAGTCGGGCCGGCGGGAATCGGGTGAAGCCTTGTGGCGTAAACCAGCGCTGATGGTCGGCCCACAGCAGCTTAAAGCTGTAGCGGCGGCGCGGCTGGCCGCTGGCGAGAGAGATTTCGCCGCGCCATGCCACCACGCCTGGCTGCGGCGCCTGGCGGAGCCGCTGCATCGGCAGCGACAGCTCTTCGTTATCCTCTTCCGCGCGCAGCGTGATCCGCTGCGGCAGCGACTCACCGCTTAACCACAGAGTAATAAACAGTCGGTCCTGTTGCACCTTGATAAAGGGTGCAACCGGAAGGTGCCATGCCTTCAACATCGTGAATCCTCATTGTGCAGAATGGGCACACCTTGCCATAGCCGCCGGGCGCAGAACTCATCATCTCAGAACTTTTTGGGGGAGGATAACGGGGGAGGACGCGGGACCGCAAGCCGCCCCGGCCGCGCGATGCTGACCGGGGCGATGTCGATTACTGAGCCTGCGCCAGGCGGCGCTCACGGCGGGTCTTAAAGACCCAGCCGAGCAGCAACAGCGCAATCCACGCCATACCGACGTACAGCGAGATGCGGGTGTCCGGATGATAGCCGATAAGGGCGATAATAAAGGCCAGGAACAGCAGGCCGATCACCGTGGTCAACACCCCGCCAGGGACTTTGAATTTCAGCGCCTTAACCTCTTCGGGCGACAGACGGCGGCGGAAGGCTATCTGTGACAGCAGGATCATAATCCACACCCACACCGTGGCGAAGGTGGCCAGGGAGGCGATCACCAGGAAAACGTTCTCCGGCATGATGTAATTTAGGTATACCGCAAACAGCAGCGCAATGGTCATCACCATCACCGTCACCCACGGAATACCGCGACGCGACGTTTTAGCGAACACCTTCGGCGCGCTGCCCTGCTCAGCCATGCCGTGCAGCATACGGCCCACGCCGAACACGTCGGAGTTAATCGCCGACAGCGAAGCCGTCAGGACCACGAAGTTAAGAATACTGGCCGCGAAGGTAATGCCCAGATGCTGGAAGGTCAGGACGAAGGGGCTGCCGTCGGTTCCCACCTGATTCCACGGGTAGATGGACATAATGACGAACAGCGTGCCGACGTAGAACACCAGAATGCGCATCGGCACCGAGTTGATGGCGCGCGGAATGGATTTCTCCGGGTCCTTCGCCTCACCGGCGGTAATGCCGATGATTTCGATGCCGCCGTAAGCGAACATCACCATCTGCAGCGACATAACCATTCCCAGCCAGCCGTTGCTGAAGAAGCCGCCGTTGCTCCACAGGTTATGAATCCCCGTCGGCTGGCCGCCGTTGCCGATCCCCCAGATAATGATGCCGAACCCGGCGAGGATCATGATGATAATGGTGGCCACTTTGAAGAACGAGAACCAGAACTCCAGCTCGCCAAACACCTTGACGCTCATCAGGTTGACGGCGCAGATGATCAGCACCACGCTGAGCACCCAGATCCAGTGCGGCACCGTCGGGAACCAGACGCCCATGTAGATGCCGAAGGCGGTAACGTCGGCGATGGCGACGATCAGGATTTCAAAGCAGTAGGTCCAGCCGGTGATATAGCCCGCCAGTCCGCCGAGGTTTTCCTGGGCATAGCGGGAGAATGAGCTGGCGGCAGGGTTATGCACCGACATCTCACCGAGCGCCCGCATAATGATATATGCCGCGACGCCGCCGATAATGTAGGCCAACAGTACGCTGGGTCCGGCCATTTTAATGGCGTCGGCCGAGCCGTAAAAAAGCCCGGTGCCGATGGCGGAACCCAGGGCCATAAAGCGAATGTGCCGGGTGCTTAGCCCGCGCTTAAGCTTGTTACTACTTTCCATCGTGGTTTTTCAATGCCGTTTAACACAAAAAATAAAAAACCACGGAACCCGAAGTCCCGTGGTTAAACGCTTGTCCTCACCGCCGGTTAATGCGCGCTGGAAGTCACCTGACGTCCGGCTGCGCGATCCCAGATCACCGCGAGAATGGTCATCACGGCGGTGGGCATCAGCCAGGCCAGGCCCTGCTCCGCCAGCGGCAGACGCGCGGTCCAGTCCGGCAGAATCGCGGCAAATGCCGATGACTTAATCCCGTCAATGATACCAAACATCAGGCTGATAAACATGGCCGGCGCGATAACGCGGGACGAATTATGCCACCAACTGCGGGTAAAGCTTAATACAACCAGTGCGATACACGGCGGATAGATAGCGGTCAGCACCGGAATCGATACCTGGATCAGATGGCTAAGGCCCAAATTGGAGACCGCCATGGAGAACAGGCCGAGAACAAAGACCAGCGTGCGATAGGAGAACGGCAGATACTGGGCAAAGAACTCAGCGCAGGCGCAGGTCAGGCCCACCGCCGTCACCAGGCAAGCGATGAAGATCAGCGCCGCCAGCAGGAAACTGCCCGCCCCGCCGAAGGTGTGCTGCACGTAGGCATGGAGGATCGCCGCGCCGTTGGCGGACTGATCCACGAGAGTAGCGCTGTCAGAGCCCAGACGGAACAGCGCCAGATACAGCAGGGTCAGGCCGACGCCCGCCATCAGGCCAGCCCAGACGGTATAACGGGTCAACAGACGCGCTTCGCTGACGCCGCGTGAGCGAGCGGCATTAACAATCACGATGCCAAATACCATCGCGCCGAGGGTATCCATGGTCAGGTAGCCGTTGACGAAGCCATTGGAGAATGGTGCCGTACGATACGCTTCCAGCGCGTCGCTGATCGGGCCCGCTGGCCAGATGATGGCGGCGACCGCCAGCACAATCAGGGCGATAATTTTCAGCGGCGCAAGGAAATTGCCCACGGTGTCCAGCAGTTTGCCCGGATAGAGGGAGACCAGAATCACCAGCGCGAAGTAAATAACGCTGTAGATCAGCAGCGGCAGCGGGCCGTCGCCGGTCAGCGGGGCAATACCGACTTCAAAGGAGACGGTCGCGGTACGCGGCGTCGCGAACAGCGGTCCTACCGCGAGATAGCACACCACCGCCAGCAGGATACCGGCCACTTTACCAATCGGGGTGCTCAGGCTTTCAACGCCGCCGCCGACTTTCGCCAGCGCCACCACCGTCAGCACCGGCAGACCCACCGCAGTGATCAGGAAGCCGATCGCCGCCGTCCAGACGTGCTCGCCCGCCTGTAAGCCAACCATCGGAGGGAAAATAATGTTGCCTGCGCCAACGAACAACGCGAAGGTCATAAAGCCCAACGCTATGATGTCGCGAGATTTTAACTGATGGGTCATAAATTCATTACTGCCTGTGGATGTGGTGTTGTAAAAAAATGGAAAAATACCGCGCTCCCCTCTCAGGGACGATACAGCGGCCATTGCCGGTAAACTCAGCGAGATATGCTCCCGAAGCGGCGTGGGAAAGAATTGTTTTTGGTATTACCACGCAAAAGCAGTCTGTCATCGACTGCGCAGGCGCAATTTAAACGCTTATAACGTTTTAAAGCAAGGCACGATCGCAAAAGCAGATGATTATGCTGGTTATGTCTTTAACACCAGAATCATTTACCATATTGATAGAAAACCCGTGGCTTATCATGCGAACAAAAAAGCAGCGCACGCTCATTAAATAGGCGAGAAAAAACGACTGCCAATGAAAATGACCAGCTGAAGCTGGTCATTGGCAAGATAAACTGACAGCGCGTCGATCAGGCGTCATTTTTGGCAATTAATCGTTCCGGGAGCAGGAAGCTAAAGCGGGTTCCCTTGCCCACCGTGCTGTCGATTTCCAGCCGGCTGTCATGATGGTTAACCGCGTGTTTGACGATCGCCAGTCCCAGGCCACTGCCCCCCGTTTGCCGGGAACGGGCTTTATCCACCCGATAAAAACGCTCGGTCAGACGGGGAATATGCTCCGGCGCAATGCCTGGCCCGTTATCCTCGACGCTGAACAGCGCTCCCTGCGGGGTTCGCTGCCAGCTGACGCGAATTTCGGTCCCCGGCGGGGTGTGGTTCACCGCGTTATAGACCAGGTTGGAGATGGCGCTGCGCAGCTGCTCCTCATTACCCAGCACCTTGAGCTGCTCATCGACGGTGAAGATCAGCGTCTGTTTCTCCTGGCTGAGAGTTTGCGCCTCGCGCTCCACCACCCGCAGCATCATCGGCACGTCGATGCGATCATTCATCGCCAGCGCCGGCGCGGCTTCAATACGCGACAGCGTCAGCAGCTGCTTCACCAGGCCTTCCATACGTTGAGTTTGCTCCCGCATGGTGTGCAGGGCTTTTTCTCGGGTCGCCCCCTCCAGCACCTGCTCCTGCATCATCTCCAGATAGCCCTGCAGCACCGTCAGTGGGGTGCGCAACTCATGGCTGACGTTGGCGAAAAAGTTCCGCCGCGCCCCTTCCAGCTGATGCATCTGCGTCACGTCGCGCGCCACCATCAGCCACTGCTTGTCGCTGTAGGGCATCACGCGAATTTCCAGATGACGGGCGTTATTCAGCACCAGATTGAGCGGCTTTGAAAAATCGCGCTGTTTCAGATAGTTGGCGAACTCAGGATAGCGCAGAAGGTTAAGAATGTTTTGGCCACTGTCGTCCGGCCAGCGCAGGTTTAGAATCTGCTGCGCCAGGCCATTACACCAGAAAATAGCCCCCTCTTCCGTGGTCAGGACGACCGCATCCGGTAACGATTCCGCCCCGCTGCGAAAGCGTTTAATCAGGCTTCCCAGCTCGCGCCGACGCTTTTTATTACGCATCTGCATCTGGTGCAGACCATACAGCAGCGGCTCCCAACTGCCGCGGCCAGGCGGAGGAGTCATGCTCCGGTCCACCCACAGCCACCACGACAGGCGCATCAAATTCCAGAAATGCCAGATCAGCAAACCGGTCACTGCCGCCAGTAAAAACCACGGCAGATGCCCCACAAACGCCCCCAGAATCAGGGCCGGAATACACGCTAAAAAGAGCTCCAGCGCCAGCCTTTTCCATGACAGCCGTTCCAGCACGGGTCACACTCCTGTCAAAATTCAGAAACGGGCGGAGAAACGATACCCCGTGCCGCGAACCGTTTGCACCATACGATCATGGCCACTGTGTTCCAGCGCTTTGCGCAGGCGGCGAATATGGACGTCCACCGTGCGGTCTTCCACATAAACGTTGGTCCCCCAGACGTGGTTCAGCAGCTGTTCGCGGCTGTACACCCGCTCCGGATGGGTCATAAAGAAGTGCAATAATTTAAATTCCGTCGGTCCCATATCCAGCGGACTGTCGCCGGTCATTACCCGGTGCGATGAAGGGTCGAGGCTCAGCCCCTGCATTTCGATCACCTCTTCCACCGCCATCGGTGAAATACGGCGCATCACCGCTTTGATTCGCGCCACCAGCTCTTTCGGAGAGAAAGGCTTGGTGATGTAGTCATCCGCGCCGGTCTCCAGGCCGCGAACGCGATCCTCTTCTTCTCCACGCGCGGTCAGCATCACTACCGGAATATCCCGCGTCATCGCCTCGCGCTTGAGCAGTTTAATAAACTGCAGCCCCGAACCGCCCGGCAGCATCCAGTCCAGGAGAATCAAATCAGGCCAGGGTTCATTGAGTTGATTCACCGCGCTGTCATAATCTTCCGCTTCGACAGGCTGAAAGCCATTTTGCTCCAGAACAAAGCAGACCATTTCGCGGATTGGAGCTTCATCTTCAACGACCAGAATTCTTCTCGCCATTATTTACCCTGTGTTTTTTAGCCATCAGTATAGAAGTGCGGCGTCATTATGCGTCACTTTTGTGACAGATTTATGAAAAAAATGACCGTCTGATGATCAGGTATTTTGAAGCACGACGCGGACTTACCCCTCACTAACAAGTGGTATACTGCCACCCATGCTTTTTTCGCTAGGGAAGATTTATGCGCCTCCTTCACACCTCCGACTGGCACCTGGGCCAGAATTTTTACAGTAAAAGCCGCGCGGCCGAACACGACGCTTTTCTTACCTGGCTACTGGACCGCGCGCAGGAGCATGAAGTCGACGCCATTATCGTGGCTGGCGATATTTTTGATACCGGCTCGCCGCCGAGCTACGCCCGCGAACTGTATAACCGTTTCGTCGTCCAGTTGCAGCAGACCGGCTGTCGCCTGGTGGTGCTGGCGGGCAACCACGACTCGGTGGCGATGCTCAATGAATCCCGCGATATCCTCGCCTTCTTACACACCACCGTGGTGGCGAACGCCGGCTACGCGCCGATTGAGCTGCCGCTGCGCGACGGCACGCCGGGCGCCATCTTCTGTCCGGTGCCGTTTTTACGCCCGCGCGAGCTGGTGACCAGCCAGGCCGGTCACTCCGGTCGGGAAAAACAGCAGCTGCTGCTGCACGCCATCAGCGACTATTATCAGGAGCAGTATCAGCAGGCCTGCGCGCTGCGCGGCGATCGGCCGCTGCCCATCATTGCCAGCGGCCATCTGACCACCGTCGGCGCCAGCAAAAGCGATGCCGTCCGCGACATTTACATCGGCACACTGGATGCCTTTCCGGCGCAACACTTCCCCCCTGCCGACTACATTGCGCTGGGCCATATTCACCGGGCGCAGATGGTCGGCGGCTGCGAGCATATCCGCTACAGCGGCTCGCCGCTGCCGCTGAGCTTCGATGAAACCGGCAAAGCGAAATCGGTGCATCTGGTGAGCTTTAGCGAGGGGCGACTTAGCGCCGTGGAAACCCTGGAGGTGCCCGTGACCCAGCCTCTGGCGGTAATCAAAGGCGATCTGGCCGCCATCACCGCCCAGCTGGAGCAGTGGCGCGGCGTCGAGCAGGACCCGCCGGTGTGGCTGGATATCGAAATCACCACCGAGGACTATCTGCACGATATTCAACGGCATATTCAGGCGCTAACGGAGGATCTGCCGGTGGAAGTGCTGCTGGTGCGCCGCAGCCGCGAGCAGCGCGAGAAAATACTGCTCAACGCCCAGCGGGAGACGCTCAGTGAACTGAAGGTGGAGGAGGTATTCGAGCGCCGGCTGGCGCTGACCGAAATTGACGAGATGAAGCGCGCCCGGCTGCATGAGCTGTTCGCCCATACGGTGCATACGCTCACCGCGGAGGACGAAAACGCATGAAAATCCTCAGTCTGCGCCTGAAAAACCTCAACTCCCTGAAAGGGGAATGGAAGATAGACTTTACCGCCGAGCCGTTCGCCAGCAATGGCCTGTTCGCCATTACCGGCGCCACCGGGGCCGGGAAAACCACGCTGCTCGATGCCATTTGCCTGGCGCTCTATCATGAGACGCCGCGCCTGAACAAGGTCTCCCAGTCGCAAAACGACCTGATGACCCGCGATACCGCCGAGTGTCTGGCGGAAGTCGAATTTGAAGTAAAAGGCATCGCCTACCGCGCTTTCTGGAGCCAGAACCGGGCCCGTAACCAGCCGGATGGCAATCTGCAGGCGCCCCGCGTCGAGCTGGCGCGCTGCGCTGACGGCAAAATCCTCGCCGATAAAGTCTCGGACAAGCTGGAGCAAACCGCGACGCTTACCGGCCTCGACTATGGCCGCTTCACCCGCTCGATGCTGCTTTCCCAGGGGCAATTTGCCGCCTTCCTGAACGCGAAGCCGAGCGATCGCGCGGAGCTGCTGGAGGAGCTGACCGGCACGGAAATCTACGGCCAGATTTCAGCCATGGTCTACGAACAGCACAAAGCCGCTCGCCATGCGCTGGAGAAGTTCGAAGCCCAGGCGGCGGGCATCGTCCTGTTGACGGAGGCCCAGCAGCAGGCGCTGCAGGAAAGTTTGCAGGTACTTACTGACGAAGAAAAAGCCCTGCTGGCCCAGCAGCAGAGCCAGCAGCAGCAGCTCCAGTGGCTGACCCGCCGCGACGAGCTGGCGCAGCAGCAGCAGCAGGCCGCCACCCGGCAGCAGCAGGCCCGCCAGGCGCTGGCGGACGC
>NZ_JBPYUI010000016.1:42825-129098 GCF_051858335.1 Klebsiella sp. K47 | reverse complement strand
AGCCATAAAACTGCACCTTACTCAGTTGGGTGTCCAACTTTTGGGGTGCAGTCCAGCAGCGCCGCCGGGCAAGATATCAGGCACGGTATCCTTGATTTCGCCGGGTGGCGGCTGCGCCTTACCCGGCCTACAGGATCCACTCACAGGCTCACACCCCGTAGGCCCGTGCAAGCGCGCCGCCGGGCAACAGTATCCGGCCCCCTCCCCTACTTCGCCAGGCTGGCAAAGCGAGCAAAGACCGCATCAAAAATCGCCAGCCCCTGCGCCACCTGCTCAGCAGTAATGGTGCACGGCGGCACCACGTGAATGCGGTTCTCCACCACAAAGGCCAGCAGCCCGGCTTCGGTCAGGGCCCCTTTGATCGCGGCCATGTCGGCGGCGGTCAGCGGCGTTTTTTGTTCACGGCTGCTCACCAGCTCCAGCGCCTGGAACAGGCCGCGACCGCGCACCTCGCCGATAATGGCGTGCTTCTCCGCCAGCGCCTCGAGACCGGGGCGCAGCACCTCGTTGCCGATATAGGCCGCGTTCTCAACCACCTTCTCCTCTTTCATCGCGTCGATGGTGGCGACAATCGCCGCCATCGCCAGCGGATGGCCGGAGTAGGTCAGCCCCCCGGCAAAGAAGTGATCGTCAAAGTAGCGGGCAATCGGCTCGCTAATCAGCACCCCGCCCGCCGGCACGTAGCCGGCGTTAACCCCCTTGGCAAAGGTCACCAGATCCGGCACCACGCCATCCTGCTCGAAGGCGAACCAGCTGCCGGTGCGGCCAAAGCCGGCCATCACCTCATCGAGGATCAGCACGATGCCAAACTCGTCGGCCAGGGCGCGCACGCCCTGCATATAGCCTGCCGGCGGCACGAGGATCCCGGCGGTGCCGGGGATGGACTCCAGCAGGATCGCCGCGATGGCCGTCGGCCCCTCGCATTCAATGATCCGCCGCAGATGCGCCAGCGCGCGCTGGCACTCCTCTTCCTCAGTCGCGGCGTTGAACTCGCTGCGGTAAAGGTAGGGGTTGAAGAAGTGAACGTGGCCGCGGGAGAACTCATTCGGCACCCGGCGCCAGTCGCCGGTAGCGGCGATCGCGCTGCCGGTGTTGCCATGATAGGAACGATAGGCCGACAGCACCTTGTCGCGCCCGGTATAGAGCCGCGCCATGCGAATCGCGTTCTCATTGGCATCCGCCCCGGCGTTAGTGAAGAACACCTTACTGAAGCCCGCCGGCGCCAGGTCGACGATGCGCTTCGCCGCTTCGCCGCGGGCAAGGTTGGCGGTGGCGGGCGCGATGGTGACCAGGGTCTCCAGCTGCGCCTTCATGGCCGCCAGTACCCGGGGGTGCTGATAGCCAATGTTGACGTTCACCAGCTGGCTGCTGAAATCGAGCCAGGTGTTCCCCTCATAATCCCATAGCTCGCAGCCTTGCGCCCCGGCGATGACCAGCGGGTTGAGATTGCCCTGCATCGACCATGAATGAAACACATAGGCGCGATCTAATTGCCGAACTTCGTCATTGCTTACCGCGACCTCGTTGTGAATTGCCAGCTTCATACCCTGCCCTCTCTCATGTCGTAGTGGTTGGCTTCATCATTGGCCTTGGCCGCGCAAATCGGATAGAGCCAGTGCGCGCATAACGATGTGACACGGTGTCACATCCCTGCCCGTCGTCTGGCCCTGTGCCTTGTCGTCCGGCGTTTTTATAGTGAAGGGACAACCGCACAGGAGAATGAGATGGCAACGAGCAACGTAGTGTTTATCACCGGGGCGACCTCGGGTTTTGGCGAAGCGGCAGCGCAGGTGTTTGCCGACGCGGGCTGGTCGCTGGTGCTGAGCGGGCGCCGCTATCCGCGACTGAAGGCCTTGCAGGACAGACTCGCCGCCAGGGTGCCGGTGCATATTATTGAGCTTGACGTTCGTGACAGCGAGGCGGTGGCTGCCGCCGTGGCGTCGCTGCCCGCCGATTTCGCCGATATCACCACCCTGATCAACAACGCCGGGCTGGCGCTGTCGCCGCTGCCGGCGCAGGAGGTGGCGCTGGAGGACTGGAAAACGATGATCGACACCAACGTCACCGGTCTGGTGACAGTCACTCACGCCCTGCTGCCGACGCTGATCCGCCATGGCGCCGGGGCGAGTATTATCAATATCGGCTCGATCGCCGGGCAGTGGCCCTATCCCGGCAGCCATGTGTATGGCGCCAGCAAGGCGTTTGTGAAGCAGTTCAGCTATAACCTGCGCTGCGATCTGCTTGGCACCGGCGTGCGGGTCACCGATCTGGCGCCGGGGATTGCCGAGACCGAATTCACCCTGGTGCGTACCAAAGGCGACCAGGCGGCATCGGATAAGCTCTATCGCGGCACCACGCCGCTGAGCGCGCACGATATCGCCGAGCAGATGTTTTATATCGCCACGTTGCCGGCGCATATGAACATTAACCGGGTGGAGGTGATGCCGGTGCGTCAGGCATGGCAGCCGTTCGCCATCGATCGGGATTAAGCGAAACCCGACGCATCCCCTGCCGGCGCTGCCGGCAGGGGATGCAGGCCGGACTAACGGCTGCTTTGCAGAAACTGCCTGACGCGTTCGGAGTCAGGCTGAGTGAAGAACTTCTCCGGCGGCGCCTTCTCTATCAGCAGCCCCTTCTCCAGAAACACCACCTCATTGGACACCTGGCGGGCAAAATCCATCTCGTGGGTCACCACCACCATGGTGTAGCCCTCGGCGGCAAGGGCTTTCATTACCCCCAACACCTCATTAACCAGTTCCGGATCCAGCGCCGACGTCGGTTCATCGAAGAGAATAACTTCCGGCGACATCGCCAGCGAACGGGCGATCGCCACCCGCTGCTTCTGTCCACCGGAGAGAGTGATCGGGTAGACATCGGCTTTGTGCGCCATGCCGACTTTCTCCAGCTGCTGCATGGCCATGGCCTTCGCCTCGTCTCGTTTCATGCCCTTAACGTGCAGCAGCGCCTCGCTGACGTTTTGCTGAACGGTCAGATGCGGCCACAGGTTAAAACTCTGAAAGACCATCCCCACCCGCTCGCGGATTTTGGCCAGCTGGCGGTGCGACATCGCCCGGCCTCGCTGTTCATCAATCCCCAGTCGCTGACCGCCGATATGAATTTCGCCGCGGTCCGGCTGTTCCAGCCAGTTCATACAGCGCAGCAGTGTGGATTTTCCCGACCCGGACGAGCCGAGAATACTCACCACGGTCCCCTTCTCCACCGTCAGGTTAATATCCCGCAGGACTTCCACATTATCGAACTGTTTGGAGACGTTTTTGACGCTTACGGCAATAGACTCAGGCATGGCTCATTCCTCTTTTGGCTCCCCAGGCGGTCAGGCGCTTAATCAGCAGCTCCAGCAGAATGCTGATCGCCCAGTAAAGCCCAATGGCGACGATAAAGGCGTTAAACGGAATAAAATAGGTCGCCTGGACGCTGTTGGCGGCGGCGGTGATCTCCTGAACGGTAATAATGCTCAGGAAAGCGGTGTCCTTCAGGCAAATAATCAGCTGATTGCCGATCAGCGGTAAGGCGGAAGAGACGATATTGGGTAAAATAATCCGCCGGAAAATGGCATAGCGCGAAAAGCCCTGAGCAATCGCCGCTTCAATATATCCGCCGGAAAATACCCGCCGCTGGCTGCGCAATATTTCAAAGAAATAGGCGCCATGATAAATAATCAGGGCCAGTAAACCGGCGGTCCACGGCTCCATGCTAATACCGAGCTGCGGCAGCCCGTAATACAGAAGATAAGCGAGGATCAAAAAAGGGATCGCACGCATCAGGCTGACGAAACCAATAATAATCCGGTTAATCACTTTCTTTTGATATTCGCTAAAATAACACAGCGCAATACCGATAATCAGCGCCGCCAGGGCGGCGGTAATAAACAGTTCGAGGGTCGCGAATAACCCGGCAATAAAGCTATCGCGAACCGACCAGATAACGCCCCACTGATTCATAATGCCTCCCGTTCCTAGCGCGCCAGACGCCTGGCTTTACGTTCCGCGATACCCTGCAGCTTCAACAAACAGCCGATGATCACCACATACAGCAGGCCGGCGGCGAGGATCGGCGACAGCGGCTCGTAGGTGACCGAGGAGATACGGTTGGTGACCCGGGTGAGATCCACCACGCCAATCACGGCGATGGCCGGGCTACCTTTGATCAAAAAGGACATCTCATTGACCAGCGCCGGCAGGCTCTCGATCCACATCTGCGGCAGCATGATGTAGCGGAAGTAGGTCCAGCGGCGCATTCCCACCGACTCCGCCGCCTCCCGCTGTTCGCGCGGAAAGGTGCGGAAGGCGTTGCGCCAGATCTCAGCGTTAAACGCCGACGTGTTAAGCGTCAGCGCCACGATGGCGGCCACGTTCTTGTCGAGGTTAATGCCCATCGTCGGCAGGGAAAGGAACAGAAACAGCACCAGCGTCACCAGCGGCGTTGCGCGGGCCAGACTGATATAGACCACCAGCAGCTGGTCGATCACCGGCAGGCGCAGCATCCGTACCAGGGCGATCAGCAGGCCCGCCACCACCCCGAAGGCGATAGCGATGGCCGAAATCCAGAGGGTCGTCCATGCGCCTTCGATTAATAACTGCCAGGAAATTGCATCCATGAGGCCCTCCTTCTCAGCAACAGGCGGCGGTCGCCCGCCGCGGAATATTACAGTCCGGCGAGTTTGTGAAACTGTTCCGGGCTGGTGATCGCCTCGGTCGGCAGGTTGTCATAGGTTTCGCCAAACCATTTTTTCTGCAGCTCGGCGAGCTTGCCGGTCTCCTTCATGTGGTTCATAAACTTGGTCATATAGGCCAGCAGCTGCGGCGAGTTTTTCGGGATCGGCCACGCCATATACCCCGGTCCGGAGACAGCCAGCCCTTTGGCGAAGACCTTCGGTTTGGCTTTCGCCAGGTCGTTTACCGAGATCACCACGTTAATCACGTAATCCAGTCGCTTATTCGCCAGGTCGGCGTAAGCTTCCGGATAGGAGGGATACTCCACCACCGGTCCCAGCTTGCCGCCGGTCTTCTCCAGCATCGCCTTCAGCTCCGGCAAACGCGCCAGCAGCGCGCTCCCGGCCTGTAACCCCACTTTTTTGCCGCTGAGATCGGCAATCGTATTTAACGAAGTATCACCAGCGCGTTTGACGAAATAGTGCTGCGCGGAGGCCCACGGTGGGGTGAAATCAAAAACCTTCAGCCGCTCATCGGTAATAACCGCCCCGGTTAAGGCCATATCGTATTGCCCGGTGGAGACGGCCGCTAATAATCCGGTCCACGGTAATATGCTCTGGTCGACATGGAATTTGGCGTACTTACGTAATTCCTCAAGCATATCTTTGTTAAAGCCATCGGCCTGGCCATTATTCATAAAGTTAAACGGCGCATAATCATCTTCCGTCGCCACTTTCAAGGTGCCGGATTTTTCTATTTCCGGAAGATCGGCCGCGACGGCGTGATAAGAAAAAGCGACCGTTAATACAGCGCTCAGACACATTGATGCCAATGATTTTTTCATTATTTCACCCCTGATGGATTGGCCAGACGGGTTCATTCCAGAACGCGAAAAGGTTTCTGCAAAATAGTGGCCGGGGACGTTCCGGTCCACGGCGGCTGAATACGTTTTTAATGTGGGAGCGTTTTTCAATTCCGTATAGAGCCAGATGGGCCGCATCGCTGTGTCAGATGGCGGCAGGGTGGTATGGAATTTGCTGAGTGTAACGGGTGGTCGCAATGCGTTATTGCCAGAGGAGCCCCGTATGATCCGTCACCTGTTACACGTTGATTTTCAGCCTGGCCGCGGTTTGCAGGAACAGGTGCGAGAGACGCTGGTGAATGCCATTCTCAGCGGGATCTTCGCCGCCGACACCCCGCTGCCCTCCTGTCGCCAGCTGGCCAGCCAGCTTCGCGTCTCGCGCAACACCACCGCGCTGGTGTTTGAAAGTCTGGTCAACGAGGGCTACCTGATTAGCCGCCCACGAAGCGGTTACTACCTGCATCCCGACTATCATGAAGCTTCGCCTGCCGCCGTCGAGAGTGCACCGCAGCGCGAAGCCGCTGCACCACGCTGGGGCGACCGGCTGCAGATGACCCCCAGCCAGCAGGAGTCGATACTCAAACCGGCGGGCTGGATGCACTACCGCTACCCGTTTATCTACGGCCAGCCCGATACCCGGCAGTTCCCGCTGGCCACCTGGCGCTCGGCGGCGAACTGGCTGCACGGCGGGGTGCGCGACCCGGCGTGGGTCATCGACCATATTGACCAGGATGTGCCGATGCTGATCGAGCAGATCCGCACCCGGGTGCTGCCCAAGCGCGGCATTGTCGCCGCGCCGGATGAAATTCTCATCACCCTTGGCTCGCAAAATGCGCTCTACCTGCTGACCCGACTGCTGCTCTCTTCCACCACCCGCATTGGCGTCGAAAACCCCTGCTTTCGCGAAGCCATCAACACCTTTCTGCTCGCCGACGCCGAGGTGGTGCCGCACCCGGTGGATGAAGAGGGGATCGTGCTTAATGAGCGTCCCTGCGATTACTACTATGTCACCCCCGGCCATCAGGTGCCCACCGGGGTGACCATGAGCAGTGCGCGGCGTCGCCAGCTGCTGGAGCATGCCGCCCGCCATGACGCAGTCATTATTGAAGATGATTATGACTCGGAGAGTAACTTTACCCTCAACCCACTGCCGGCGCTGAAGGCCAGCGATCGCAGCGGCCGGGTGGTGTATGTCAGCAGCCTGTCAAAAGCGCTGTCACCGGGGCTGCGGTTGGGGTTTATGGTCGCCGACCCGGACCTGATCGACGAGGCGCGCGCCCTGCGCCGGCTGGTCTATCGCCATCCGCCGACCAACATTCAGTACCAGATGGCCCACTTCCTTGCCCAGGGCCATTATGAAACCCATCTGCGGCGCTACCACTACGACTCCGCCCAGCGCTGGGAGCGCCTGCACGCCGCCCTGCAGCGCTATCTGCCGTCGTGTCGCGCGCTGGCGGGGAGCGAACATGCTAACGCCTTCTGGCTGCAGACCCCGGCGCAGATCAACACCCAGCAGCTCACCTGGCGCGCCGCCCACGCCGGCGTGCTGATTGAGCCCGGGGCGCGCCATTTTCTCAGCGCCGCGCCGCCGGATAACTACTTTCGCATGGGATTCCACGCCATTAACCCTGACGCCATCGCCCAGGGGGTGGAGGTCCTGCGCGGCCAGCTGGAGCAGATGGGTTAGCGGTATTGTTCATACTCAACGGCGTCGCGCACGCTGAGCAGCGCCGGGCGCAGACTGTCGAAAGGCACCGATCCGAGCGCAATGCGCAGCGCCTGCGGGATCGTGGCGGAGACGCAGAACGGCTCGGCGGTCGACACCGAAATACGGCGTTCCATCAGCGCATTCGCCAGTCGATCGGCCCGGCTCTCTTCACCCAGAGGCAGCCAGACAAAGTACGAATCGGGATGACTGACGACGGGAAGCCCACAAAGCACCTCGCGGGCCACCTGCTGCCGCTGTCGCGCATCCTGTCGTTTCTGCGTTTCAAAGCGGGCCACCGTGCCATCTTCAATCCAGGCGCAGATCAGCGAACTTATCAGCGTCGGCGTATTCCACGTCGTGGCCCGGATGGCACGCTCAATCTCCGGCCGGTAGCGCGGCGGAGAGATCACCACGCCCACGCGCAGTCCGGTGGCGATATTTTTTGAAAAACCGGTGACATACACCGTTCTTTCCGGCGCATAGCTGATCACCGGCGGCGGCGGATGGCTCACCAGCCGGGCGTAGGCGGCATCTTCAATAATCAGCAGGTCGTGCTGGCGCGCGAGATCGGCCAGCGCCTGCCGCTGCCCGGTGTTGAGCACCCAGCCCAGCGGATTGTGCAGCGTCGGCATGGTATACACCGCCCGCACCCGCCGCTGCTGGCACAGCGTATGAAGCGCCTGCAGGTCCGGCCCCTCCGGTCGACAGGGGATCGCCGCCAGCTCCAGATGATACAGCGCCGCCAGAACCTTGAAGCCCGAATAGGTCAGCGCATCCACCGCCACCACATCCCCCGGACGTAACAGCCCCATGACGGTCACTGCCAGCCCGTGCTGTGCGCCGTTGACGATCAGGACATTTTCCGCATCCGGCGTAAAGTGCTGGCAGGTCAAATGGCGGGCGATAATTTCGCGCTCGGCGAGCCGCCCGGCATGAGGCTGATAGCGCAGATGCGAGTCAATATCGCCCGCCATCGCCAGCTGCCTGAGCGCCTCGCGCAGCGCATCGCCCTGCTCCGGCAGCGAAGGGTAGTTGAAATTGAGATCCACGACATCGGCGGCCACCACCTGCTGATCGACCCCGTGCCCCGGCGGCAGCGAGAGGTCGCGCACGAAGGTGCCGCGGCCGGTTTCGCCGCTGACCAACCCCATCTCTTCCAGTTCACGGTAGACGCGCGTGGCGGTGGCCAGCGAGAGGCGTTCTCCGGCGGCAAGGGTACGGTGCGTCGGCAGACGGGTGCCTGCGGGCAGCTGCCCGCTGCGGATCGCCTGGGCATATCGGTCGACAACGGCTTTATATCGGGCTTTCATCGTGAAATGTATCTATGACAATAATTTGATTGTATTAGATTGAGCACATTACCATCGCCGCAGACGATGCTCAAGCGGGCACAGCACATCTGATAACGCGAGGTTAACGTGGTAGATTCAACACTGGATAAATCGGTGCCCGGTCCCTGGTCCGGATGGCTTCATGGTTTACTGGGGGTGATTATTTTTAGCGGGTCGCTGCCCGCGACGCGGCTGGCGGTGCAGGATATGGATCCGTTCTTATTGACCTTTCTGCGCGCCTCCATCGCCGGGCTGCTTGCCGTCGCGCTGCTGGTCGGCTTTCGCCAGAAACGCCCGCGCCTGGCGCAGCTTGTGCCCTTGATCATCGTCTCATCAGGGGTGGTGATCGGCTTTCCCCTGCTCACGGCGCTGGCCCTGCAGCGCATTACCTCGGCGCATTCGATTGTGTTTATTGGCCTGCTGCCGCTGATGACCGCCCTCTTCGGCGTACTGCGCGGCGGCGAACGCCCGCGGCGGGCTTTCTGGATCTTTTCGCTGCTGGGCAGCCTGCTGGTGGTGGGATTCGCCCTGACGCAAAGTGCGGCGGCCTCACTCAGCGGCGATCTGCTGATGCTGGCGGCGGTTATCGCCTGCGGCCTCGGCTATGCGGAAGGGGCAAAGCTGACGCGGGAGCTCGGCGGCTGGCAGGTGATCTGCTGGGCGCTGGTGATAGCCCTGCCGTTGATGCTCCCCGCCTCGCTGATGGTTCAGCCCGCGTCCTGGCATGCCATATCGGCCTCCTCCTGGGCGGCGCTCGGCTATGTGTCGCTCTTCAGCATGCTGATCGGTTTCATCTTCTGGTACAAAGGGCTGGCCGCGGGCGGGATCGCCGCCGTCGGCCAGCTCCAGCTATTGCAGCCGTTCTTCGGGCTTGGCCTGTCGGCGGCGCTGTTGCACGAAACCGTCAGCCCCTTGATGCTGGCGGTTACGCTGGGCGTGGTGCTGTGCGTGGTGGGCTCGCGCAAATTTGGCCGTCAGCGGGTTGTCGCAGGGAGCGGGAGCCATGATTGACCGCCCCGTCATCCGCCGTCCCGGGTCGCGGCGGTGTAACCGCCTTACCCGGGCGACAGCATGATAAACGGCTGGAGGTCGCGTCGCCGGGGAGGACGACCGTCTACACCGGCCGCGCGTACTGAAGCATCACCTGCAGCAGCACGTTGGCGCCGGCGGCGACGTGCTCCGGCGAGGCATACTCAATTTCGTTATGGCTGATCCCGTCCTTGCAGGGGATAAAAATCATCCCGGTGGGCGCCAGGTAGCTCATATACACTGCGTCATGCCCGGCGCCGGAGACGATCGGCCGCGCCGGATAGCCCAGCCGCTGCGCGGCATCGGCAATGGCCTGCTGGCATTCGGCATCGAACGGCGCCGCCGGATAGTGGCTTACCTGCTTCAGGGCCACCTGCAGACCGCTCTCCCGCTCAACCTCCGCGATAAACGCCCGCAGCTGGCGATCCATCTCGTCCACCAGCGCATCGCTGAGATTGCGCATATCAATGGAGAAGGTGACCTCCCCGGGCACCACGTTGCGGCTGTTGGGCCACACCTGCACGCTACCGACCGTGCCGCGTCCCTCTTCGCTGCGCCCGGCAATGGCCACCACTTCCTGCATAATGCGGGTCGCCACCTGCAGGGCATCCTGACGCAGGCGCATCGGCGTGGGTCCGGCGTGCGAGGCCTGGCCGGTGACCACGCAGTCGTACCAGCGGATCCCCAGCACGCCCTGCACGATACCGATGGTTTTCGCTTCATCTTCGAGAATCGGCCCCTGCTCAATGTGCGCCTCAAAATAGGCGCCGATGGGATGGTCCCCCGGGGTCTGCTCGCCGATATAGCCGATCTGCTCCAGCGCCTCGCCGACGCTGACACCCTCTTTATCCGTGACGGCCCAGGTCTCTTCCAGCGGGAAGACGCCGGCAAAGACCCCGGAGCCCATCATCACCGGTACAAAGCGCGACCCCTCTTCGTTGGTCCAGAACACCACCTCAATCGGCGCGTCGGTGGCAATCTGCAGATCGTTGAGCGTGCGCACCACCTCCAGCGCCGCCAGCACGCCGTAGTTGCCGTCAAATTTGCCGCCGGTGGGCTGGGTGTCAATATGGCTGCCGGAGACGATGGGCGGCAGGCCGGGGTTGCGGCCTTCCCGGCGCATAAACACATTGCCGATTTTATCGATGGTGACGCTCATCCCGGCCTCCCGCGCCCAGCCTATTACCTTGTCCCGCCCCTGGCGGTCGAGGTCGGTGAGGGTCAGACGGCGGCAGCCGCCCTTCGGCGTGGCGCCGATCTGCGCGAGATCCATTAACGACGCCCACAGGCGGTCGCCATTGATGCGCCAGCCGGTGGTGTCGGTCGCGGGGGTAAAAAGTACATCACTGCTCATGGTAGTCTCCTGACATCAAGGTCGCCGCCAGCGTAACCGGCGGTGGGAATGCGCTATCAACGCCTGGTCTTCATCCTGTATGGTTTTTTGCCGCCGATCAGACGGCCAGGGCCTGGGCGTTAGCGTCAATCGCCAGCTCGCGCCAGCGGTGGCAACTCACCGCGTGGCGCTCCGCGACGGATTCCGTCGGCGGCAGACTCTGCTCACAGACCGGGCGACGGTGCGGGCAGCGCTCGGCAAAGGCGCAGCCGGGCGGCAAGCGCGCCAGATCCGGCGGCGCGCCGGGAATGCAGTGCAGGGCATCACCTTTCTTAAGCCCCTCTTTCGGCCGACTGCCCAGCAGCACCTGGGTATAAGGATGGCGCGGGTGGCGCAGGATCTCGCTCATCGACGCTTCCTCGACGATCCGCCCGGCGTACATCACCGCCACCCGGTCGGCGATCTCCACCGCGGCGCCGATATCGTGGGTCACAAACACGATCGACAGCCCGCGCTGCTTTTGCTGCTCGCGCAGCAGGATCAGGATCTGGATTTGCACCGTGGCGTCGAGGGCGGTGGTCGGCTCATCCGCCAGCAGCAGCTGCGGGTTACAGGAGAGCGCAAGGGCGATCATCGCCCGCTGGCGCATTCCGCCGGACATCTCGTGCGGGTAAGCATCCAGCCGCCGCTCGGGGCTGGGAATGCGCACCTGGCGCAGGGCCTCCAGCGCCCTGTCCCGGGCCGCCTGGCGCGACAGCCCTTCGTGGCGGCGCAACCCTTCAATAATCTGCTGCCCGACGGTGTAGACCGGATCGAAGGCCAGCAGCGGCTCCTGAAAAATCATCGCGCAGCGTCCGCCGCGATAGCGCCGCAGCTGGCTGGCGCTCATCGTCAGCACCTCGTCGTCCCCCACCTGCAGGGTGCCGGAGAGCTCACTGCTCCCTGGCGGGTGCAGGCGCATCAGCGCCCGCAGGGTCACGCTCTTGCCGGAACCCGACTCGCCAATCAGCGCCATCACCTCCCCCTTTTGTACCTCAAAGGAGACCCCGTTGACCGCGTTGATGGTCTGTCCGTCGCGGCGAAAGACGACCCGCAGGTCGCGCACATGGACAAAGGCGTTATCCGACATGGCTGACCTCCTTAAGGGGGATGCTTTGATGCCAGGGCGAGGCCGGCTGCGCCATCAGGCAGGCGCTCTGGTGCCCCTCCCCGACCGCCTCCAGCCGCGGTTTCACCTCGGCGCAGACCGCCTTCGCATGCGGGCAGCGGGTGTGAAAGCGGCAGCCGCTCGGCGGCGCGATGGGGCTGGGGGGATCGCCGCTTAGCGGCGAGGTCAGGGTGCGGTTTTCCGGGTCCATGGAGGGCATCGAGCTTAACAGCGCCCGGGTATAGGGGTGGGCGGAGGCGGTAAACAGCTGCTCCGCCGGGCCAATCTCCACCACTTCGCCAAGGTACATGACGAGGATCCGATCCGACAGCCAGCGAACCACGTGCAGATCGTGGCTGATGAACACGTAGGTCAGCTCGAGAGTCCGTTTAAGCTCCTGCAGCAGCTGCAGCACCTGGGCTTCCACCGATTTATCCAGCGCCGACACTGCCTCATCGAGGATCACCAGCCGCGGCTTCATCGCCAGCGCGCGGGCGATATTCACCCGCTGCCGCTGGCCGCCGGAGAGCGCATGCGGGTAGCGGTCGGCAAAGCGCGCCGGCTCAAGGCCAACGTGCGCCAGCAGATAGCGGGCATATTCGCTGGCCTCTCTGGCGCTGACGCCGTGGACGCGCTGGCCGAAGGCGATGCTCTCCTCCATGGTCAGGCGCGGATTGAGCGAAGCATAGCTATCCTGGAAAACCATCTGCACCTGGCGACGGTAGGCTTTCAGCGGCAGACGTGACGAGCCGACCCCCTGTCCGTCGAAGATCAGTTCGCCGCTGTCCTGGGTGAGCAACTGCATCAGCAGCCGGGCGGTGGTCGATTTGCCGCAGCCCGACTCGCCGACCACCCCCAGGGTTTCGCCTTTCATCACCGTGAAGCTGATATCGTCCACCGCCTGCACCACCTCCCGGCCTTTGCCGCCGCGAAAGTACTTCAGCAGGTGATTGACCTTCAGCAGCGGCTGCGCCGGCCCGCCAAGGTCGATATTGATAAAGGGTTGCATCGCTTACTCCTTAATCGCCATTGCCGCACGCAGGCGGTCCGCGAGGATATTGAACGAAATGGAGGTGATAAAAATCATCAGGCCCGGCAGGGCGGCCACCCACGGCTGGGTATAGATTGCCGTGCGCAGCGTATTGAGCATCAGCCCCCACTCGGGCTCCGGCGGCCGCACGCCGAGGCCGAGAAACGACAGGCCGGAGGCGAGGATCATGCACACCGAAATCAGCCCGGTGGAGAAGACGAAGATCGGCCCGAGCACGTTGCCCAACACCTGGACGCGGATAATGGTCAACGCGTTGGCGCCAGTGGCCCGGGCGGCGTCGATATAGTCCATATGCCGCACCTGGGCGGTCACGCTCTCGGCAATCCGCGCCACCTGCGGGACAAACACGAGGGTCAGCGACAACAGCGCATTGCCGATGCCCGCCCCCAACGCTCCCGACAGCGCAATCGCCAGCAGGACGGAGGGAAAGGCATAGAACACATCCACGGTGCGCATAATCACGGTATTGGTTTTGCCGCCCGTATAGCCGGCGATAATCCCGATGGCCCCGCCGATAAAAAAGGCGAACACCACCGGGACAATTCCCATAAACAGCGACAGTCGGGTGCCAAGGATCAGCCGCGACAGCATGTCGCGTCCCAGCTCATCCGAGCCCAGCGGGAAGCCATCGCTGCCGATGGGTTTCAGGCGCAGGAACATCGACGTTTGATAGGGATCTTTGACGATAAGCCACGGACCGAACAGCGCCAGGGCCAGCAGCAGGAGGATCACCACGCCCACCACCACCCCGCCGGGGTCGCGCAGTAGGCGGCGCAGCACGCCGCGCCAGTAACCTTGCCGGGAAGCGTGGGCCGCTGCGGCCGGGACCGCTTTCGTCGTTGCTGTATCCACCATGGTCAGCTCCTCTTAATACGCGGGTCGAGGGTGGTCTGCAGAATATCCACCAGCAGGTTGAGCAGCACGAAAAACAGCGCCAGCACCCAGATGGTGCCCTGCAGCAGGGGCAGGTCGCGCTGAAAAATGGCGGTATTGAGCAGCAATCCGGTTCCCGGCCAGGAGAAAACGGTCTCCACAAGGATCGAGCCGCCCATCAGATAGCCCACCTGCAGCCCCATCACCGCCAGCGCGGTGGGCGCGGCATTTTTCATGACATGGACAAAGATGCGCGACTCGTTGAGCCCGCGGGCGCGCAGGCCAACGATAAACTCCTGGCTGAGGATATCGGCCACCTGCGAGCGCACGGTGCGGGCGATAATCCCGGTCGGGATCACCGACAGGGTGAGGGCCGGCAGCAGCATGAACTGCAGGTGCGCCCAGTCCCATTGCCAGCCCACCTCGCCTATCGGCCCGCCGCCGGTGGCCGGCAGCAGCGCGAACTTGACGCTGCAGAGGATCACCAGCAGCATCCCCAGCCAGTAGTGCGGCACGCTGACGCCAAACACCGACAATACCGAGGCCAGACGGTCAATGACGCTGTTGCGAAAATAGCCAGCGACAAAGCCGAACAGGCTGCCGAGGACAAAACCGATCGCCGTCGCCAGCAGCGCCAGGCGCAGAGAGTAAGCCACCGCGGTCATCACTTCGTCTATCACCGGGCGGCCGGTGGCGACCGACATACCAAGGTCGCCGTGCAGCGCCCGCCACAGCCAGTGGATAAACTGCAGGGGCAGCGGCTTATCAAAGCCGTAAGCCTGCATTAATGTCTGACGCAGCGCCTCCGAGGCGTCCGGCGGCATCACCGACACCAGCGGGTCGCCCGGGGCGATCTGCACCAGCATGAAACAGATCACCGCCACCCCCAGCATGGTGGGGATAGCCAGCAGAATGCGGTATAGCAGCGTATTGATCATCGGTCGCCCCTTTCGCGATTACTCTTTTTTGCTCACCAGGCTGAGGTCGATAAACCAGCTCTGCGGTTGCACCACCCCGGTCACCGCAGGGGAAATCGCACGCGGCCCGACGTCGTGGGCGACAAACAGGAATGGCACCTGATCCACCAGCGCGGCGTGCAACTCACCGGCCGCTTTGTTCATCTCCGCCGGGGTAAAGGCGTGCTTGACGGCGGCGGCCAGCTTCTCCGTCTCCGGCGTGGAAAAGTAACCCCAGTTGGTCGCCACCGGCGGAAACGCTTTGGCCGTCGAGAAGCGGATCAGGCCAAAGTAAGGATCGTTAACCGCGGCGCTGACGTTGATCGCATCGATCCCTTTCGCCGAGGGGTCCCGGGCGCCCAGGCGCCAGTTGGTAAACAGGGTGTTCCATTCCACCACTTTGATATCCACATTGAAGAAGCAGCTCTTCAGGCTCTGCTGGATATACTCGTTCATCGGCAAGGGCTGCATCTGCCCGGAGCCGGAGGCCGAGGTAGCCACCGTGACGTGCAGCGGTTTGCTGGCACTGTATCCGGCCTCGGTCATTAGCTGGCGGGCGGCGTCCGGGTCATATTTGATCTGGAAGGTGGGTTTGCCATGCCACGGGCTGTCAGCCTCGTAGACCCCAGTGGCCTCGGTCATATAGCCGCCGAGGTAGCTCTTCAGCTCAGCACGGTTCAGACACAAGTTGGCCGCTTTGCGCACGCGGATGTCCTGCCACGGCGATCCTTTTTCAAAGGAGAACTGCCAGGGCCACAGATGCGGCTGGGTGTTGGCGTAGAGGTGAAAACCCTGAGACTTGATCTGATCGATGGCGTCCGGCGCCGGGGCTTCAATCCAGTCCACCTGCTTCGACAACAGCGCCGCGGTACGGGCGTTGGCCTCCGGCAAGGGGATCAGCACCACTTTATCCACCCGGGGAATGCGATCTTTGTTCCAGTAGTCGGGGTTTTTATCGAGGATCAGCTGCTGACGCGGCACCAGCTTCTCCAGTTTGAACGGGCCGCTACCCACCGCGTGGGCGGCGAAGGCGGTCCACGCCTGTTTGCTGCGCGCGGCGCTATCTCCCACGCTGGCCGGCACCGCGTCATACTGCTTCTGCCACGCCGTCGGCGAGACGATAAACAGGTTGGTGATGTTGTACGGCAGCAGCGCATCCGGTTCCGAGGTGGTCAGCGCCACGGTGTGGTCGTCAATTTTCTCTGCGCCGGTGAGGGTCGGCATGCGCGACAGGGTGTTGCCGATCTGACCCGGGGCGTACTGCGGCGCCGCTTTATTCAGTACCTTATCCACGTTCCAGACGATGGCGTCGGCGTTCACCTCCGTCCCATCATGAAACTTCACCCCCGGACGCAGGGTGAAAATCCAGCGGCTGGTATTCTGCGGATCGATGTGCCACTCGGTCGCCAGCCCCGGCACCAGACCGCTGGGCTTTTCACCTTGCGACAGATCCCACTCCACCAGCGCGTCGTACAGCGGGATGCCGGTAAAGCGGTTGCCCTCATAGCCTTGATCCGGCTGGCCAAGGGTTAACGGAATATCCGCGGCGGTCATGGCGATCCGCAGCGTGGAGGCGTTGGCAGGTAAGGCGGCGCCCGCCAGGGCCAGTGCGCCGCTCACCGCCACGGCGAGACGACCGGCACGCGAAAATAACGTCTTTTTGTGCATCACATGATCCCTGTTAAATAAAATGTCACGGATTAACAGGCAAAATGCGTACCAGCTCTTACGCGGACGAAAATAGGTCAAAACCGACCGGTAAAATAAGAATGACTTATATTATCACCATGATAATTATGGGAAAATAATTGCGCCTTATTCCGCCGCACCGCCAGCGGGAAATATGTTGCAGAATTGCACCAGCCGCTATATGGCAAATTTCAAATAATCACTCTGCGTCACTTTTTATTCATCCCCCGTCCACCGCCGCCGCGTATTCTCCGTCGGGATCAATCCCTTCTATACTTCAGGGAACACATCGACCGGGAGAGACTATGCCTTTAGCCGATTTTCACCGCTCCGATCCTTTTACCCTCGGTATCGAACTGGAGCTGCAGGTGGTGAACCCGCCGGGTTACGACCTCAGCCAGGATGCCTCGACGCTGATTGCCGACGTCCAGCATGAGCTGACCGTGGGAGAAGCCAAACACGACATCACCGAGAGCATGCTGGAGATCGCCACCGGGGTGTGCCGCGACATCAGCCATGCGCAAATCCAGCTCAGCGCCATCCAGCAGGCGGTCCAGCGCGCGGCGCTGCGCCATCATCTGCAGATCTGCGGCGGGGGTTCCCATCCCTTTCATGCCTGGCAGCGCCAGCAAATCAGCGATAACCCGCGCTATGTCAAAACCGTCGAGCATTTTGGCTATCTGGCGCAGCAGGCGACGGTCTTTGGCCAGCATGTGCACGTCGGCTGCCAGAGCGGCGACGACGCCATCTATCTGCTGCATGGCCTGTCGCGCTTTGTACCGCACTTCATCGCCCTTAACGCCGCCTCACCGTGGTTCGACAGCACCGACAGCCGCTTCGCCTGTTCGCGCCTGAACCGCTTCTCCTCCTATCCCGACAACGGTCCGATGCCGTGGGTGGCCGACTGGCAGGGGTTTCGTCGCCTGTTCCGCCAGCTGAGCTACACCAGCATGATCGATAGCATGAAGGATCTGCACTGGGATATTCGTCCCAGCCCGCAGTTTGGTACCGTCGAGGTGCGGGTGATGGACACCCCCTTGACCCTTGCCCAGGCGATCCACATCGCCGGCTTTATTCAGACCCTGGCCTGCTGGCTGTTGACGGAGCGTCCTTTTAAGCACCAGCCTGATGATTATCTGCTGTACCCCTTTAACCGCTATCAGGCCTGCCGCTACGGGCTGGACGGGACCCTCACCGACGTGCGCAGCGGGGAGCAGCGCAGCATCCGCCAGGAGATCCTGCAGCTCGCCGACCGGCTGGCCCCTTTCGCCCATCAGCTGAAGGCGACGGCAGCGCTGGAGGCGGTGGTTCGCCAGGCGAAATCGCCGCACAGCGAGGCGCAGCAGATGCGCGACTTTATCGCCAACGGCGGTTCGCTTTCCGGGCTGGTGCAAAAACACTGTGAGATTTGGGCGGCATAAGGTAGCGAGGCGGGTATACTCGGCGCAGACTATAGAAAGGACTGCCCATGTTATTACGTTGCCTGCTCCCTCTGGCGCTGCTGCCCCTGGCCGCCGTCGCCAGCGCCGCCTGTACCCTCACCGACCCGACGCTGACCCTGCAGAGCTATCGGGTGGATGCGCAGAAAGAGCGCATTGCGATGTACTGGCAGGATCGGCACGGCAAAGCCTGGGGTTCCCTGCGTTCGCTGCTGGCGGGTATCGATGGCGACGGCCGGGTGCAGATGGCGATGAACGGCGGCATTTACGATAAGGCCTACGCGCCGCTGGGGCTGTATATCGAAGACGGCAAACGGCTGACGCCGGTAAACCGCTCCGCCGGCGGCGGGAACTTCTTTATCCGCCCCGGCGGCGTATTCCTGGTGGAAAACGGCCGGGCGAAAATCGTGCCGCTGCCGGCGTACAAACCCTCTCCCGCCATCCGCTATGCGGTGCAGTCCGGCCCGATGCTGATTGAAAATGGCGTCATCAACTGGCGACTGAAGCCCTCCGCCAGTTCGCGCAAGCTGCGCAACGGGGTTGGTATCGATAAGCAGGGCCGGGTGGTATTTATGCTCAGCGATCGCGAGACCAACTTTTACGATTTTGCCTGCTATGCGCAGTCAAAGCTTGGCGTGCGGCAGATGCTTTATCTCGACGGCACCCTGTCGAAGATGTACCGCAAAGGCGGCAGCGTGCCGTGGCAGTATCATCCGTTCGTGACCATGATAACGGTGGAGAGAAAATAGCGGGCGCGTTTGGGGGCGGCCATTCCAGCCACGAGAGTGAATAAATTAACGACAGGCCGGGCAAGGTATTGCCGCCGTGCCCGATGTCCTTGCCCGGTGGCGCTGCGCTTACCGGGCCTACAGAGTCTGTTCGCTATGGTGTGGCTCCTGAAATCTACGGGCGTGCAGCAGGGCTGATTCCCGCTGAAATCGGCGAACCGGAGGTCGGCAGATAAGGCGGGGCTCACGCCCAAACGCAACGTGAACGCAAAACCCACCCTCACCCTACCCCTCTCCCAAAGGGAGAGGGGACCGCCCGGTAGTCGTTGCAGCCTGGAGTATCCCCGTTACCGACCGGTAGCGCCGCGCTTAGCCCCGCCGATGCGCCCACTCGCGCATACGCTGAAACAGTACATACAGCGAGGGGATAAACAGGATGCCAACCATCGTCGCCACCAGCATCCCGCTGAACACCGTGGTGCCGATGATCCGCCGGCTCTGCGCCCCGGCGCCGGTGGCGAGCATCATCGGCATGATGCCGATAATAAATGACACCGCGGTCATCATTACCGCGCGGAAGCGGCGGGTAGCCCCCTCGCGCGCAGCGTCGACTATCGACAGCCCCTCCTCGCGCCGGCTGCGGGCGAACTCAACGATCAGAATCGCATTCTTCGCCGCCAGGGCGATCAGCAGCACCAGCCCTATCTGAACATACACATCGTTGGCATAGCCCGCGGTCCACAGCCAGAGCAGCGCTCCGCCGATGGCGAACAGCACCGAGAGCATGACGCTCGCCGGCAGCGTCCAGCTCTCATACTGCGCCACCAGGAACAGCCACGCCATCGCCACCGCCGCCAGCACGATCCACACCGCCTGATTGCCGGTCTGCTGCTCCTGCCAGGAGATCCCGCTCCAGGCATAATCATATCCCGACGGCAGATGGGCCTGCAGAATCTGCTCCATGGCCGCCATCGCCGTGCGGCTGCTGACCCCCTCGGCCGCTGAACCGCTCACCGACACGGACGGGAACTGATTGTACTGCTGAATAAACGGCGCCCCCACCGTCGGCGTAATGGTGACCAGATTGCTCAGCCGCACCCGCTCGCCGTCGCGGCTGCGGACGTACAGCTCGCTAATCTGCTCAGCCCGCTCACGCCACTGCATCTCATTTTGCATCACCACATGATAGACACGATTGTTACGGCTGAAATCGCCGGCGCGCGTGCCGCCGAACGCCGTCTGCAGGCTGCTGAAGATCTGCGCCACCGGCACATCCAGCAGCGCCGCCCGGTCGCGGTCGACCGTCAGGGTCAGCTGCGGCACGTTGCTGCTCCAGGTGGTAAACACCCGGCTCAGCTGCGAATGCTGGTTCGCCAGCTGGAGGATCTGCCGCGTCACCTGCTCCAGCTCCGCCGACGACTGACCGGCCTGCGCCAGGATGCGCAGATCAAACCCCGAGGCATTGCCCAGGCCCGGCAGGGTCGGCGGCGCGAAGGTCATGATCGTCGCCTCGGGTAGCGACAGCAGCTGGCGCTGAATATCCGCCATCACCGCATCCAGCGGCGGCCGCTGATGCCAGTCCTTGAGCATTACCGAGATAAACCCGCCGTTAGAGGCGCTGGTGCCGTTGAGAATGTTGAACCCGGACACCTGAATCACATCCTCCACCGCCGGGTTAGCCATCAGCAGCTTGCGCGCCTGGGCCATCACCGCTTCGGTACGCTCCAGCGACGCCGCCTCCGGCAGCTGCACGCTGGCAAACAGGTAACCCTGATCTTCCTGCGGCAGGAAGCCTTTCGGCATCGAGGTGAAGCTGAACGCCACCAGCGCGCCTGCCGCCACCGTCGCCGCCAGCGCCAGCCAGGGACGGCGGTTCATCCAGCCTACCAGCCGGCCATAGCCGTCGCGGGTGCCGTCGAGAAGACGGTTAAACGCCCGCCACACCGCCGCCGGCCGGGCGGGACGCGGGCGCAGCAGCAGCGCGCAGAGGGCCGGAGTCAGGGTTAACGCCACCAGGCTCGACAGGGCCACCGCGGTGGAGAGCGTCACGGCAAACTGCCGGTACAGCTCGCCGACGATCCCCGGGAGCAGCGCCACCGGCACAAACACCGCCAGCAGCACCAGGGTCGTGGCGATCACCGGCCCGGCGATCTGCCGCAGCGCCTGGGCGGTGGCCTGCAGGCGATCCAGCCCTTCCGCCATTTTGGTTTCCACATTCTCCACCACCACAATGGCGTCATCCACCACCATCGTCAGGGCGAGAATGATCGCGAACAGGCTGAGGGTGTTGGCGCTGTAGCCCAGCAGATAGAGCACCGCAAAGGTGCCGATCAGTGACACCGGGATCGCCAGCACTACGATCAGCGTCGCCCGCCAGCTCTGCAAAAATAGCGACACCACCACGACCACCGCCAGCAGGGTCAGCGCCAGCGAGACGCCGATCTCTTTGATCGTCGCCGCCACAAAGCGGGTGGTATCAAACTTCACCTCCCAGGTGAGATCCGCCGGAAAGCGAGTGTGCAGGCGGTTAAGCTCCGCACGCACTGCGCTGGCGACCTGCAGGGCGTTGGCGGTGGGCGTCGGATAGATCCCCAGATAGGCCGACGCTTTACCGTTCAGCTGGGCGCCGGAGCTGTAGCTGCGGGCGCCCAGCTCAATGGTCGCCACGTCGGCGAGGCGCACCAGCTGCCCCTGCGCGCCGCGGCGGATAATAATCTCGCCAAAGCTGGCCGCCTCGTTCAGACGCCCCAGCCCGTTGATGGTCAGCGTCTGCTGCTGGCCGTTAAATACCGGCGGGGTGCCCACCTGCCCCGCCGCGCCCTGCACATTCTGCTCGCGCAGCGCCTGGGCGACATCATCCGTGGTGATGTTGAGCGCGTTCATGCGGTCCGGGCGCAGCCAGAGACGCATGCTGTAATCCCGGGCGCCAAACATCTGCACCTCGCCGACGCCGGGCAGGCGGGCCAGCGCCTCGCGCACCTGGGTGCTGGCGTAGTTGCTGACAAACAGCGGCGACAGCGTGCCCAGCGGCGAGTAGAGGCTTACCCCCATAAGCAGATTGCTGGCGCGCTTGCGCACCTGGACGCCATTCTGCTGCACCTCCGCCGGGAGCTGCGCCAGCGCCTGCGCCACCCGGTTTTGCACGTCGATCGCCGCCAGGTCGGCATCGGTGCCCGCCGCGAAGGTTATGCTCAGGCGGTACGTCCCCTCATCCGAGCTGGTGGACTCCATATACAGCATATGATCGACGCCGTTGAGCTGGGTCTCCAGCGGGGCGGCGATGGCTTCCGCCACGTCTGACGCGCTGGCGCCCGGCCAGCTGGCGCTGACGTTCACCACCGGGGGGGTGATCGCCGGGTACTGCTCCACCGGGATCAGCTTCAGCGACACCGCGCCGACAAAGGTCAGCAGCAGCGCGATCACCATGGCAAATCGCGGACGACGGATAAAAAAGGTCAGCATCCCTTCTCCTTAGCTAGTTCAGCACCTGCACCGCGGCGCCTTCGCGCAACCGCTGCGCGCCGTCGGTGATCACCTGCTCGCCCGCCTGCAGCCCTTTCTCGACCGCAAACTGCTGCCCCTGCTGCCCCGCGAGGGTCAGACGACGCTGCCCGGCGGTGTGGTCCGGCTTCAGCACCCAGCTGAAAAAGCCCTGCGGATCCTGCTGCACGGCGGCGGCCGGGACCATCACTCGCGACGGCAGTTCCTGCGGACGGAACAGGATCGTCACGCTGCCGCCCGGCAGCAAACGGTGCTGCGGATTGGCAAACTCGGCCCGCACCGCTACGCTGCCGGTGCGGGCGTCGATCCGGTTATCGATAGAGGTCAACACCCCGTCGCGCCGTTTACCATCAACCTCAATCTGCGCCAGCCACGCCTGCTTCAGAGCGTGGATATCGGCGTGCTGGCCGGTTTTGCTGAAAAACGCGGCTTCGTCGAGGGCGAACGAGACCCGCACCGGATCCAACTGCACAATGTCCACCAGCACGCCGCTGGACGAATTGACCAGCGTCCCGACATGAAAGGCGCTATGTCCCACGCGACCGGTCACCGGCGCCGCAATCTGAGTGTAGCTGAGCACAATCTGCTGGGCCTCGACGCGGGCTTTGGCCTGCTGTACGGCAGCGGCGGCGACGTCGCGCTGCATCCGGGCCGTATCGACGTCGTTGCGGCTGATGGAGTGGTTGTTGATAAGCCGCTCGTAGCGAGTGAGCAACTGCTGCGACTGACGTAATGAGGCTTCGGCGCTTTTCAGCTCGGCCTGCGCCAGAGCCAGCGCCGCGCGGGGCTGCGCGTCGTCGAGGGTAAACAGCAGGTCGCCTTCGGTAACATACTGGCCGTCCTGGAAGTGGCGCTGAACAATCACCCCTTCGGTGCGCGCGCGAATGTCGACGGCGCGGATCGCCTCGACCCGCCCGGGGATAGCGCGTTCTTCAGCATGAGGAGCCAGTTCAACCGTGGCGACGCGGACCGGCACCGCCGGCGCGGCGGTCGCCGTCAGGGCGCCGACGACCAGACCGCAGACCAGCAGAGCAAAGCGGAAGGTTTTAATCATAGAGGATCCTTGCGACAGTAACGCGCGCCTGCAGCGAGGCGCGCGAGATTGTTCAGGCCGTTTTGCGGAACCGGCGCGTCAGACGCTTCTCGACTTCCACCACCAGGAACATGGCGACGCCGATGACCAGAGTGACAAACCAGTAGCGCAGCGGCAGCGCTTCCGTACCAAACATGCTCTGCATCAGCGGGACATAGATAATGACCAGCTGCATCAGCAGCAGGACGCCGGTGACCAGCCAGATGCCTTTGTTGCGCAGCAGACCCATGCTCAGGGAGAAGCTGTCGCTGCTGCGGCAGTTGATCATGTAGACCCACTGCGCCGTCACCAGCATCTGCAGCAGCACGGTGCGGATAAACTCCGGACTGTGGCCGCGCGGCGCCAGCCAGGCCTCAAGGATAAAGGCGGCAATCGCGATCATCGACCCGACGAAAGCCACTCGCCACACGGCGAAACCATCCATCACATGCTGGCCGGTTTTACGCGGCGGACGGTTCATCACGTTGCGCTCTGCGGCCTCAAAGGCCAGGCCGAAGGAGAGCGTCGCCGACGTCGCCATGTTCATCCACAGGATCAGCACCGGGGTCAGCGGAATAATGTTCCCCGCCAGCAGGGCGATGATGATCAGCAGCCCCTGCGCCAGGTTGGTCGGCATGATGAAGAGGATGGTCTTCTTCAGGTTGTCATAGACCCGACGGCCCTCTTTTACCGAGCTGGCGATGGTGGCGAAGTTGTCATCGGTCAAAACCATGTCGGCCGCCTCTTTGGTGACTTCGGTGCCTTTGATACCCATGGCGATACCCACGTCGGCCTGGCGCAGCGCCGGCGCGTCGTTAACGCCGTCGCCGGTCATGCCGACCACTTCGCCGTTATCCTGCAGGGCTTTAACCAGGCGCAGCTTATGCTCCGGGCTGGTACGGGCAAAGATGTCGTACTCCACCGCCGCCTTCGCCAGCGCCGCATCGTCCATGTGCTCCAGCTGGTAGCCGGTCATGGCCTGGCTGCTATTGGTGATCCCCAGCATCTGGCCGATGCTCATCGCCGTCTGCGGGTGGTCGCCGGTAATCATTTTCACACGGATGCCGGCGGTCTGGCAGGCGTGGATGGCGTCAATGGCTTCCGGACGCGGGGGATCCATCATCCCGGCGATGCCGAGGAAAATCAGTCCCTCCTGCAGGTCCTCATGGTTGAGGGTGGTGGCATCAAGGCTGGCCGGCTTACAGGCCGCCGCCACCATCCGCAGTCCCTGACGGGCGAAGCGCGCCATCTCCTCTTCCCAGTACTGCGCCTCGAACGGCACCGCGCCGTGGCGGCTCATCTGCTCGCGGCACATGGCGAAGATAACGTCCGGCGCACCGGTGATCAGCACCCGGGCATCGCCATCGATGTGCTGCAGGGTCGACATATATTTGTACTGCGAGTCAAAGGGGATCTTGGCCACCAGACGGGCCTCCACCGCCGGGAGCTGCGCTTTCGCCGCCAGCACTTTAAGCGCCCCTTCGGTCGGCCCGCCGGTGATCCCCCACAGACCGCGCTCATCCTGGGTAAGCTGGCTGTCGTTACACAGGTCGATGGTGCGCAGCCAGGTCTCCAGCACGGTGCCGGGCTGAACCTGCACGGGCTCATCGCTCCCCTCGAGGAAGATCCGCCCCTGCGGCTCGTAGCTGTCGCCTTCCACCCGATAGCAGCAGTCGGCGGTGATGATCGCTTTGACGGTCATTTCGTTCATCGTCAGGGTGCCGGTTTTATCCGAGCAGACCACGGTCATGGCGCCGAGGGTTTCCACGGTCGGCAGCTTACGAATAATCGCCCGCTTGCGCGCCATCGTCTGCACGCCGAGCGACAGAATAATCGAGATGATCGCCGGCAGTCCTTCCGGTACCGCGGCTACCGCCAGGCTAATCAGCGACAGCAGCAGCTCGCCCATCGGGATATCCCGCAGCGCGAGGCTGAAGATAAACAGCGCCACCATCATGGCGAGAATAATGGCGAAAATCGCTTTGCCGAGCTTATCCATCTGCACCAGCAGCGGGGTACGGTGCTTCTCAATACCCGCCATCATCTGGTTGATATGGCCGAGTTCGGTCTGCGCGCCGGTGGCGGTCACCACGCCGACGCCGCCGCCGGCGCTGACGGTGGTCCCGGAGAAGACCATGTTCACCCGGTCGCCCAGCGGCAGATCGCCCTCCAGCGCGTCGGTGATTTTATCCACCACCGTCGACTCGCCGGTGAGGATCGCCTCTTCCACCCGCAGGTTGTGGGTTTCAATCAGGCGCATATCCGCCGGCACGCGGTCGCCGGCGCGCAGGATAACGATATCCCCCGGAACCAGGTCGCGCGTCGGGATAGTCTCATGCTTGCCGTTACGCTGGACGCGGGCATCGCTGGAGAGCATGTTGCGGATCCCCTGCAGCGATTTTTCGGCGTTGCTCTCCTGGATATGGCCGATCAGGGCGTTAATCACCGTCACGCCGAGGATCACCAGGGTATCGACCCAGTGCCCCATGATGGCGGTCAGCGCTGCGGCGGCCAGCAGCACGTAAATCAGTACGTCGTTAAAGTGGGCGAGAAAGCGCAGCCAGCCCGGTTTGCCTTTCTTTTCCGGCAGCGCATTCGGCCCACAGGTATTCAGGCGCTCGGCGGCGTCTGCGGAACTTAACCCAGCGGCCTGGCTTTTGGTCTGCGCCAGCACTGCGTCAACGGTCTGCTGCCAGACCTGCCGTGGCGCGGTGTCGCCCGAGGGCGTCGTAAACTTTGGGTTATTCATCTTGGTCAATTTACATTTTCCTTATAAATTCCGTGAGTCGGAAAGCCTGAAATCATTCCTGGCCAATGAAGTAAAAGAGGGCAAAAATGCCGATAAAAATGTGAACTAATACAAGTCTAAATTTTTCGCAAAATAAAAATTTTGTGATAAGTTAATTCCACAAACCAACTATTACAGAATATTAATAAACCAAAACTAAACGAGGTAAAATATGTTTGGAATCTACCGCGGGCGCCGACTGGCGCTGTACATCGCGCTAGCCATTATCATTGCTACGCTGGTGGGATATAGCACTTACAGTTTTGTAAAAGCGCTGGCATAATAATGACGTTAATTTACACCCGGCTGCAATTAACTTAATTACAAATTATTTCAGATTAATTAACATGAGAGCGAAAGGCAGGCGATAATATTTAAAATAGTCGTGTTATAGCGAGTAAAAAAACAAAGCATATTGCGTTAAGCATTATTTTACCGGACAATATGTTTTTTAACTGATGATTAACATGACATGAAACATCCACTGGAAACGCTGCTCTCCGCCGCCGGGATCTTACTGCTGGCCCTGCTCTCCTGTCTGCTGTTGCCCGCGCCTTCGCTGGGCCTGACGCTGGCGCAAAAGCTGGTTGAGACATTCCATATGATGGATCTCAACCAGCTCTATACGGTGCTGTTTTGTCTGTGGTTCTTAGCGCTGGGCGCCATTGAGTATCTGGTGCTGCGCTGGGTGTGGCGTCGCTGGTTTTCCCTCGAGCGGTAAACCAGGAGAGGCGCGCCTCAGTGGGCGCGACTGTGGTTCTCTTTGCGGTAGGCGCCCGGCGGCTGATTGAAGGTCCGGGTAAAGACGCGGGTAAAAGTCTGTTGCGAATCAAAGCCATACTTGAGGCAGATATCGTAGACCCGCTGATCGGTGTCGCGCAGATCGCGGGCGGCCAGCAGCAGCTTCCTTTCGCGAATATAGCGCCCCAGGCTCTCCCCTTTGTACTGTAAAAACAGCCGTTGCAGATGCCATTTCGAATACCCGGCATGGCGAGCGATATCATCAATACGCAGCGGTTGATGCAGGTTATCATCAATCCACTCGACGATAGTATCAATCACCTGAGCGGAAATCGTCATATGCTCTCTCCTCTGATACTGCACTGGCGCTTAGCGCCACCAGGCGTTAAATGATTGCGTCTTATCGGCGACCCACACCGGCTCGCCCTGCACAGGCGTCAGCAGACGCCAGGCCCTTCCTTCGCTGGCAGCCGCCAGCCGTTGATACGGTTCATCCCAGCTGTGTTTCGCCAAAACGAATCGTCCAGCATGCCCAGGCAGCACCGCGCGAGCGCGCAGGTCGTCGGCAGCCTGAGCCGTTTCATCCGGCATCATGTGGATATATTTCCAGTCCTGGTCATACTGCCCGTTCTCCATGATCGCCAGATCGACCGGACCGAACTCATCGCCTATCGCTTTAAAGTGCGGCCCATACCCGCTGTCGCCGCTGTAATAAATCTTTTGCTGCCGGGTAACGAACAGAAAACTGGCCCACAGCGTCTGGTTACGCTTCAGCCCACGGCCGGAAAAGTGCCGCGCCGGCAGCACGTGGACGGTGAGCTCGTCGCTGGCCGGTACCGCCTGCTGCCAGTCCGCTTCGGTAATCAGCGCCCCGTCCATTCCCCAGTAGCGCAGATGCGATCCGACCCCCAGCGGCGTAATGACCCGCTTAATTTTCGGCAGTAAGGCGCGAATGGTGGCGTAATCCAGATGGTCGTAGTGATCGTGGGAGATGATCAGCAGATCGATCTCCGGCATCCCTTCCGCCCGCCACGGATAGTCGCCGGGGAAGGCTTTATTGATAAAAGAGAACGGCGCCGCGTAATCGCTGAACACCGGGTCGATCAGGATGCGTTTTCCCGCCAGCTGCAGGTACCAGGAGGAGTGGCCGAGCCAGACCATCACATCCTGCCCGAGGGGCAGCGTCGCCAGATCGGTCTTCACCAGCGGCAGCGGTTGCGCGGGACGGGCGTTTTCCCGTTTGGTCATCAGGAAATCCCACCACGCCGCCAGCATATTTTTCTGCCCGGTGAACCCTGGCGTGGGCAACTGGTTATGGAACTGGCCGTCCCGGTAGTGGGGAGACGCTTCCACCTGGCTAAGCTGTGCCCCCTGCGGCGCCTTACCAAAACCGGCATTAAGAACAAACGGCAATGTCGTTGCTGCTGCGAGTAACATGATGGCGACCACGCTGAAAGTGACACGGTTCATATCCTGACCAGACAAAAGCCCCCATCCCGGAGGCTTTATGATATAACTTGATTATGAGTGAGTACGCACTCATTATTAGGAAAGCGATGAAAGTCGTCAAGACGATTTTCAATTTTTGCGTTCCGCCGTTGCAGCGACCTGGTCAGACGTGCCAAGATCGGCGGTTTGTTTAAACCTGCGTGAGGAAAAAAGTAGTGGCTCGTCCAAAGAGTGAAGATAAAAAGCAAGCGTTACTGGAAGCTGCCACCGCGGCTTTCGCCCAGTCCGGCATAGCCGCCTCGACGTCGGCCATCGCCCGCAGCGCCGGTGTGGCCGAGGGAACGCTGTTTCGCTATTTCGCCACCAAGGATGAGTTGCTCAACGAGCTGTACCTCGCGATTAAGCTGCGCCTGGTGCGCACAATGATCGCCGGGCTGGATCCGGACGAGAAGCGCCCGAAAGAGAACGCGCGCAATATCTGGAACAGCTATATCGACTGGGGCGTGCGCAACCCGATGGAGCACAAAGCGATCCGCCGGATGGCGCTCAGCGAGCGCATCACCGACGAAACCCGCCGCCAGGTAAAAGAGAGCTTTCCGGAGCTCAACGAAATGTGCCAGCTGTCGGTGAAAGAGATATTCCTCAGCGAGGCGTACCGCGCCTTTGGCGACGCCCTGTTTCTGTCGCTGGCGGAAACCACCATCGAATTCGCCAGCCACGATCCGCAGCGCGCCCGGGAGATTATCGCCCTCGGCTTTGAAGCCATGTGGCACGCCCTGCATGAGGCGGACGCATAATGACGCCGGAAACACTGCATCCCTGCGCTCACCGTATCGCCCTGACCTACCCGTTTACCGAACACTGCTGGCCCTTTGGGCCAGAGTACGACGTGTTTAAGGTCGACGGCCGCATCTTTATGATCACCATGACTATTCGCGGGCGGGCGCTGGTCAATCTCAAGGCCGAGCCGCAGAAGTCGCTGCTGAATCAGCAAATTTATCGCAGTATCGAACCCGGCTACCATATGAACAAGAAACACTGGATCACGGTGGTGCCAGGAGAGGATATTAGCGAGGATCTGCTGGCCGAGCTGATTGACGATTCGTGGCATCAGGTGGTGAACAAGCTGAGTAAAAAGGCCCAGCAGCGCCTGCGTCCGCGCTGATTTTCAGCCAAATGCGATAAGTGTTATCGCATTTTTCACCCTTATCATTTTGCGATCTTCGCTGTACTCTTCCTCTCCTGAACGCACCGGTAAGGTGCTGTAAACTGTGAGGAAGAGTTATGGATATCGTATCGGTCGCTTTGAAGCGCTATTCCACCAAGGCCTTTGACGCCACGAAAAAGCTGACTGCCGGGGAAGCGGAACAGCTGAAAACGCTGCTGCAGTACAGCCCGTCTAGCACCAACTCCCAGCCGTGGCACTTTATTGTCGCCAGCACCGATGAAGGGAAAGCTCGCGTGGCGAAAGCCGCCAGCGGCACCTACGTGTTCAACGAACGTAAAATTCTCGACGCCTCGCACGTGGTGGTGTTCTGCGCGAAAACCGCGATGGACGACGCCTGGCTGCAGCGCGTGGTGGATCAGGAAGAGGCCGATGGCCGTTTTGCCACCCCGGACGCAAAAGCCGCTAACCACAAGGGTCGCACCTTCTTTGCCGATATGCACCGCAAAGAGCTGAAAGATGACGATCAGTGGATGGCGAAACAGGTGTATCTCAACGTCGGCAATTTCCTGCTGGGCGTAGCGGCGATGGGTCTCGACGCCGTGCCGATTGAAGGGGTCGATTTTGCGATCCTCGATGAGGAATTTGACCTGAAAGCCCAGGGCTACACCAGCCTGGTGGTAGTCCCGGTCGGCCACCATAGCGTAGAAGATTTCAACGCTACCCTGCCGAAGTCGCGTCTGCCGCAGTCGACGACCATTACCGAGATTTAATTCCCTTCTGCCGGGAACGCCCGGGCCATGGCGCAGCAGCGTCTCGCCCGGGACTTTCTTCACCCACTCTTTCCCCCTCTTTTCTGCCGTTTGTGCCAAGTTTCTGGCGCTCATAATCCTGCTTGTGCCAGGAATAACGACTTTAGTGTGAACCAGACGATTTAATTAATTGATAAATAATACTTTTCATTTCTGGCACGCCCTTTGCTCTTAACAGATACCGCTATCTGGATGAAGGAGAAACCGGGTGAAACATATCTATGTGGCCAGCCACGGCCATTTTGCTCGCGGACTGGTGAACAGTTTGTCGCTGCTGATTGGCGACGAACACGGCGTTATCCCGGTCTGCGCCTATGACGAAGATATCGTGACCACCGAACAGCTGGAGCAAACCCTGGAGCATCTCATCGTCCAGGCGAATGGTGATGAAGTGGTGATCTTCACCGACCTGCTTGGCGGCAGTATCAACAATAGCGCCGTGAGCGTCTTGATGCGACATCGCAACGTTTTCGTGGTCGCCGGCATCAATCTGACTCTGCTGCTGGAGTTTCTGCTGTGCGAAGAAGCCACTACCGAGGCCGCGATTATCTACGCCACCAGCGCGGCGCGTGAATCCATTGTTTTCATCAATCCTCTAATAACACAACCATCCTCTGACCCACAGGGAGAATCTCATGATTAAACTCGTGCGCATTGATTATCGGCTGCTGCACGGCCAGGTGGTTTTTGCCTGGACCCGAGCGCTGGATATCGACCATATCATCGTCGCCAACGCCAAAGCCGCGGCGGATGCCTTCATTACGATGTCGCTTAACCTGGCAAAGCCAGCGGGCGTCACGCTGGACATCGCCACCGTTGAACAGGCGGCGGAAAAGCTTAACAGCGGCAAGTTGGATCATAAAAAAGTCATGGTGGTCCTGGGCAATACTGCGGAAACCCTCGCGCTAGTGGAAAAAGTCCCGGGAATTAGCGCAATTAATTACGGCGGTCTGCCACAGAAGGAAGGGGCAAGACAATTCGGCAAGGCCATCTATCTGACCGAAGAGGAAATCGCCCATAGCAGAGCGCTAAAAGAAAAAGGTATTCGGCTGGAGATGCGTCAGGTACCCGCCCACTCGGCTGAACTCCTTAACGACCAACTTTAACTTCGGAGGTCACTATGTTGCTCACCGCAACGTTACTCGGACTGATCGCTGCCCTGGGGATACTTGATGGTCGCCTGCTTGGGGTATCAATGATCGATCGACCGCTGGTGATGTGCGCCCTCACCGGTCTGGTCTGCGGTAATTTACATGAGGGGATTCTGATTGGCGCTACGCTGGAGCTTATTTTCCTCGGCAACGTCGCCATCGGCGCCGCGCACCCGCCAGATATCGTGACCGGCTCCGTATTGGCCACCGCGTTTTCGATCATGTCCGGTCGTGGTCCAGAGGCTGCGCTCACCATCGCCATCCCTGTCTCAATGCTGGCGCAGACGCTGGGAATCCTGGTGCGCGTGGTGAACGCCCGCTTTGGTCATCTGGCGGACCGCTATGCGGCACAAGGTAATACCCGAATGGTCGGCCTGATGCACCTCGCCGGTCCGACGCTACTCTATTTTTTAAACGGATTTCTACCGGTATTTTTTGCCATTCTGCTTGGTTCTTCGGCGGTAAGCTGGTTCCTGGAGGCCATTCCGCCGGTGATAACCAATGGATTGATCGTCGCCAGTAAGATCCTGCCAGCGCTCGGCTTCGCCCTGCTGATCAGCATGATGCTCAGCAGCAAACTGATGCCGTACCTCGGTCTGGGATTTCTGATAGCGGCATATACCAAACTGGATATCATCGCCATCGCGCTGTTCGCTGTGGTGTTGGCATTTATCATCAGCCAGTTCCTTAATCTTAAGCAGCAGGAGAGCTAATCATGAGCGAAATGACGCAAACTGTGACTGGCGCTACCCAGCCGCAAAGCGATGATGCAAGCCGCATCACCGCCCGCGATTTACGCAGCGTGTTCTGGCGCTCCTTTACGCTACAGGGCTCTTGGAACTACGAGCGCCAGCAGCATATGGGCTATGCCTTCGCAATGTCGCCAGCCCTGAAGCGCATCTATCAGGACCCAACGGAGCTGGGGCGCGCCCTGCAGCGTCATCTGGTGCTGTTTAACACCACGCCCCATCTCTCGACCTTTATCTTCGGCCTGTCGATTGCCATGGAAGAAGAGAACCAGCGTAACCCCGAATTTAATGAGGAGTCGATAAACGCGATTAAAACCAGCCTGATGGGGCCGCTGGCGGGCATCGGCGACTCCATATTCTGGGGATCATTAAAGGTTATCGCCGCCGGGATGGGTATCTATTTCGCCCAGCAGGGCAGCCTGCTGGGACCGATACTGGCGCTGTTAGTTTATAACCTGCCGCATCTTTTGTGCCGCTGGTATGGCCTGAAGCTCGGCTACCGGGCGGGTACGACCTGGCTGATGAGAATTTACCAAAGCGGCCTTATGGACCGGGTGACCTATATCGCATCAATTGTTGGCCTCATGGTCGTCGGCGCGATGACCGCCAGCATGATAGATATCACCACCCCGCTCAGCTTTACCGCCGGGCAGACCACCATGAAGGCGCAGGAGTTTATTGACAAAATACTTCCTTCGCTGCTGCCGCTGCTTTTCACCCTTGGGATGTACAAGTTGATCCGCAAGGGAGTCAATATTAACTGGATCCTGCTAGGAACCGTCGCGTTTGGCATGGCGGCCAGCGCGCTAGGCCTGCTTTAAGAAGAGGAATATCACCCATGCACGTAGAAGACTATATGAATGAAACACCCGCCTGTCTGCTCGCTATGCTGACGCAGACGCGGGAAGATCTCTGGCAGGCGGCAAAAGCGCTAACGGAGCGCGGCGTCACGCGTATTATCCTGACCGGCTCCGGTACCTCTTATCACGGCGCGCTGACCGCCCGCTCGTTTATGCAGCAGTGGTGCGGGCTACCCGTTGATGTCTACTGGCCTTTTCTGCTGGATGATTCGGCGCTGACCCTCAGCGACAAAGCGCTGGTCATCGGTATTTCTCAGGGAGGCGGCAGCCTCTCTACCCTCGCCGCAATGGAACGCGCCCGGGCAGCCGGGCATCTTACCGCTTCCATGGCCGGGGAAGCGCCAGCCGTTATCGACCGGGCGGCAGATTTGGTCTTAACAGTACCCTGTGGAGAAGAGCGGGCTGGCGCCAAAACCAAAGGGTATCACTGCACCATACTTAATCTGATGCTGCTGGGGCTTGCTGTCGCCAGTCGCCAGCGGCGCCTGAGCGATGAGGAGCGCAAGGCGCTACTCATCCGCATGGATACCACGTTTAATCATTTGCCGACGCTCATTGAGGCCTCGCAGGCGTGGGTTCTCAATCATGCCCGACCGCTTATCGACAGCGCGGACATTCGCCTGACCGGTCCGGCAAGGCTGTTTGGCACCGTTCAGGAAGGTGCGCTAAAGATGCTTGAAACGCTACGCTGTCCGGTTGCCGGTTACGAATTTGAGGAGTTCATCCACGGGATCTATAACGCCTTCGACGAGCGCTCTACCCTGATCATGCTCGATCCGTTTCCCGATGAGCGTCAGGATCGCCTGGCGGAAATACTTGGCGGCTGGACTCAGCATATTTATCGCATTGGTCCACAAGTCGAAAATAACGGCAAAAATATGCCCTTCGCATTTATTAACGATCCCGACTTTGCGGTCTTTGAATATATTATTCCGTTACAAATGGTTTGTGCCCGACTGCCGCCAGTGAAGGGCATCGATCCCGCAATACCGAAGGATCCGCAGTTCCACCAGAAAATGAAAAGTAAACAACTCAATTAATTGACGCATAGTAAAAGTTATCCGCTATTCAGCGGAGGACCCGTTACATCCCAAGGAGACCAATATGTCTATAGCTCATCAAAACGCACATACTATTATTCGCGATATTTTATCTAAGCAGCACATTGAGCGCGTATGGTTTGTTGGCTGCGGTGGTTCATTAACCGGTTTCTGGCCGGGGAAATATTTTCTCGATTGTGAAGCTAAAAAGCTGGCCGTCGGCTATGTTACCAGTAATGAATTTGTCCATGCGACGCCGAACGCGTTAGGTAAAAACAGCGTAGTGATCCTCGCCTCGCAGCAGGGCAACACCGCTGAAACGGTGGAAGCCGCCCGCATCGCGCGTCAGAAAGGCGCCGCCACTATTGGACTGGTATATACCCCCGGCACGCCGCTGTGCGAACACAGCGATTACACTATTGAATACTGCTGGGCGCGCTATCCCGAAACCGTCGATCCGACGCAGCAAAAAGCGGCATACAGCCTGTGGCTGGCGCTGGAAGTACTTGCACAAACTGAGGGATACGCCCATTACGATGAGATGGTCAGCGCCTTTGCCAGTTTTGAATCCGTGGTACGCGGCGCTCAGCAGCAGGTTCAGGCGGATGCGCGCCATTTTGCCGAAGCCTGGAAGACCGAAAAGGTCATCTACATGATGGGCAGCGGCCCCTCATTCGGCGCCGCGCATCAGGAATCCATCTGTATTCTGTTGGAGATGCAGTGGATTAACTCCGCCAGCATCCACAGCGGCGAGTATTTCCACGGCCCCTTTGAGATTACCGAAACGGGAACGCCGTTTATTTTATTAAAAAGCAGCGGCCGCACCCGCCCGCTGGATGATCGCGCGATCCGCTTTATCGAACGTTACCAGGGAAAACTGCAGATTATTGACGTGGAAAAGGTGGGAATCGACGCACTGCACGCCAGCGTGCGCGAATATTTCTGCGGCCTGCTGCACAACTGCGTACTGGATGTTTACAACCTGGCGCTGGCCACCGCTCGCAACCACCCGCTGACCACCCGCCGCTATATGTGGAAAGTCGAATATTGATTCGCTAACCGCCTGCCAGCCCCGGCGTAATTCTCCGGGGCTGCGTTGAGGATTACCAGCTAAAATCTTCAATACGTAATTCAAAAATATCGTGAATATAGCCAATTTCCGCTACCGGTAGCGCCACGTTATAGAGTATTTTCAGGCGCTGGAACGAGTGATTCACCATGGCAATAAATTCACCATGCTGGCGGGTAAATTGCTCAAGATCTTTATAATGGCTAATTTCATTACGCATTACCAGACGCTCAATCATACAGCTGAGATGCACATATAAACTGATAATTAAGTTATTATTAAAATGAAAACCAAGCGTATTTTGCCACTCAGCGATAATGGTTTCGATATGGCCCATGGTTTTTCCAGCATTCAGTATCGTCAGAGAGTTGACAACGTTATGCAGTGAAAACTCACGAACCATATTTTTATTAATCAGCGCAATTTGCTTTTCATTAAGATAGCCGCTTAAGAGCTGACTCAGATGTCGATGCCCCTGCTCGCCAAGTAGTTCCTCAATGCCAACCCAGGGCACTCCGGCCAGCTGCGGGTCGTGGGTACCCACGACCGCAATAACTTCATACTGGTGGAGCAACGATACCGCTGTACGACTGTTTTTTAAGCGCGTATACTCGCAGGCGATGATGTTAATATCAAAATCGTTGAGCAGGCTCTTCTCCATCAGATTTTTAAATTTAAATGCGGTACCGATACCTGTAATACAGGTCACCAGCAGCACACGCTCTTTTTTTTCTGCGGGCCAGAACACATCCCAACGCGACTGATTAAGCGGCACGATCTCTTCGGCGATTTGTTCGATGTTTTTTCCCAACGCGATCTCGCTGGCAACGTTCAGCGCCATGCGGGTCGTGACGTTATCCACCACTACCAGCGGGCCGTTAATCACCGACAAAAGCGCATCGGCAATCTCCTTGGTGTAGCCCATATCAATAAGCACCATCACACCCGCACGCGTGTCCGTATGCTGGAGATAATCAACCACGGCGCGACTGACATCGTTAAACGCCACCTCCATCGGCATATCCATGGCCTGGTAGATCTTCTCGCCAATCAGGCGGTTGGCAACGCCGGCAATGCTGCTGGCGGTCGAATAACCGTGGGCGATTATCAGCGCTTTCACTTTTCCGCCGCTGGTCGCATCGATAGCATTACTGACAATGGCGGTAATCGCCAGACGGTCAAGCGTATCGATGAGCAGATCGTATTTATTATTGACGACATCCAGTAGTTTCTCCGCGATGCGTTGCGCCAGCCCCGCCGAGGAGTCCAGCCAGCGCTGCATCACCAGACGCACGGGCTCAGCAACGCTGCGCGGCGCCAGAGGGAGGCTGGTGAGGTAGCGGCCGGTAAGATAAGCGAATTCGACATTTAGCTGAAGGTCATAATTGACAGCGATTGCTTTGCCCACATCTTCAATAAAGCGCAGCCGTTTGTCCTGCAGAGAGACCGTACTCTCCTGATTCATCAGCGCATCAAGATAGAGCGTCACGTTCTGATAAATAAGCTTTTCAAAGGTCCGCACGCTAATATTATCCTGAGCCAACTCCTCGCACAGGCTACAAATATTTTCCGTTAGCCGTTGGTATTCATGGTGACGACCAGAAAAAAGAGGCTGCGCGTCGCCATCGCGGTAAATCATAACCCGCTCGCTATTTTGCTGAAGGGTAAAAGGCGCATCCGCCAGTAATCGGTCGGGCAGCAAACCCGCTTTTATATGTAAAAGACCGCTATCACGTTCGCCAAATGTCCAGGCGCTGGCGCAAATATTGCGAATCAAATTTTCCAGCCCACCGACATTTCCTTCAAGCGTTTCACGCATTAGCTGGCTGACGATTTCGCCATCCAGCTCCAGATCGTGGTTCAAACGCTGGGCTTCACGGCGGAAAAAGTGGTGGATAAACGCCAGCCGCTCGAATTGGCCGCGTTCAGCGATCGGCAGAATTTTTACAATCACCGGAATACGGCGAATAAAGGTCGCCAGGAAGTGTTTTTCCAGATCCTCGGTTGAAGCAAAAATTAGCCGCACCGTGGCGCTGCGCTCGTCGGCGCTCTCCCCCAGCCGGCGCCAGCTACCGTTATCCATAAAATGAAACAACTTTTCCTGGCCTTCGGGCGGCAGCCGATGAACCTCATCGATAAACAACACCCCGCCGTTGCTGGTCTCGATAAGACCAGGAACGGCCTTATCGGCGCCGGTAAAGGCCCCCTTCGCATGACCAAATAACTTCGAGGTCAGTAGTTCTGGATTATTCGCGTACTCGGCGCAGTTAAATACGGTAAAAGGCGCATCGGCAGGTAAAATACCTTCATCTATTGCGTAGTGCCAGAGCTGGCGAGCTAGAAAACTTTTCCCGGTGCCAGTAGGGCCCCGCAGCAGCAGCGGCAGACCTGCGCCAGGGTAGCTGATGGCAGCCTTGCACTGGCGCAATGCTTCCTGCAGGCTGCCCTGCGCGCCAATCAGCTGCGCCAGACTATCCTGACGATCCGCGCACAGCGCCTGAATGGAGGCGTATTCGCCGTGCCGAACCGCCAGGCGGTGATGATCGCGCAGAACGGTAACGGGTAAAAACAGCACCGGGCGACCGTTCACTTTGACCACCCGCTGCTCGCGATGGAGATTATTCAGATGATGGCTGATGATGCTGCGTTTTTGCTTCAAGCTATCGGCGATGGCCATAGCGTTAAACTCGCCCAGCGCTTCCGCCGTCAGCGCTCGCCCGGCGATCCGTTGTTCTAGTTGGCGAAAAATCGACTCCTTATTCATCTCGCTCCCCTGTCAAAAGCGTAAAATTCGCTTATACGACAATTCGCGCAGGACGTCGCTGCCGCCAGCCACACTTCTTTAAAAACGCTTAATTTTTCATGGCTTAACGTTCCCCGCATGCCAGATGCGCTCGGCATAGCGGCCAATCACCGCCAGCGAGACGGCAAGGATCAGGAAAAACAGCACCTTGTGCATCCCGTTCCAGAAAAACTCAAAGAAACGGGTATAGAGATTGATCGCCAGGAAGGTTAGTCCGAAGCCGCGCAGCATTCCGTCATCGGTTTTCAGGCTGATAAAAATGCAGACGCCGGCCGCTACGGCAAACAGCAGCCCCCACGGCAGGAGTCGCGCCTGGCTCACCTGGTACCAGCTGTCTGCGTCGTAATTGCCGAAAATCGACATGATCCACAGCGCAATAAACAGGTACGTGAGGCCCATCGCCTTGCTGACGGTAAACAGCTGCCGCTGGCGAAGCAGGGATTGCGCGCCGTAGCAGAGCGCCAGCAGCGCGCCGCCGAACAGGACGAAGCGAATCGGGTAGTTCATGCCCAGCCAGTAGGCGCCCCACCCCGAGACGTAGCCGGTTTCCGCGCCGAACCAGTTGCCCAGCGCCAGCAGAAAAAAGAGCCACACCAGCCCGGAGCGGGCAATATAGCCGATGGCGCCGTAAATCACGCATCCGGCCAGAAACAGCGGTGCGATATGGCCGCTGCCGTTATCCAGCCGTTCGCCAAGCTGCCATAGCGCCACGGCGGTAAAGACGACGCCCAGAAACAAAATCGCCTCGGTGCTGTAGTGCCACTGCGTCTCCCGCCGCTGGCGACGAAACCCCCAGCCGTAGCAGGCGACTGCCAGCAGCGCAGGCAGCAGGATCCGCATCAGCGCCGAGTGGCTGAACAGGCTCAGCAGCCACGCCACCAGCTCGCTGTCGGCGAACAGACTGCCCAGGGAAATCAGCACGCAGGCCAGCGCGGTCCAGAAGGCATAGCGGCTCAGGCGCCGCCAGTCGAAGGGGGAGACGCGCATCGTTTGCGCCAGCCGCTGGCTGTCCGAGGGGGTTAACTCCCCGCTGGCCTGCCAGGCATTCAGCGCGCGCTGAATAATGCGCTGCTCTTTTCGGGTTACGTTCATAGGCATTCCTTGAGACTGATGACAAACCTGTTTTCGCTAATATGCTCGCCTTTCTGCCGGGCAGCGGCTGTCGCCCTCCCCGGCCTAATTAACCATTTATATATCAGATTGTTACTCCTTACCGTAAGCCCGCGTAAGCGCAGCGCCGCCGAGCATGATATCAGGCACGGAGCCGCTTTATTGCCGGGTGGCGGCTGGCGCCTTACCCGGCCTACGGTCCGTAGCAGCCAGCCGTTAACTTACCCACTTGTGCGACTGAAACTGCCGGTGTTGCGGCCTCAACATCGCTGAGACGTTCCCGGCAGGCCGGGGCAGCCCGCATGGATGCGGGCTGAGGGCCGTGTTTTGCATGGACGCTACCTCGGCCCGACCCGAAGCCTGCAGGGATAAGTCGAAGGGACCGCGCAGCGGCGATGTTGCTGGCCGGAGCCCGGGGGTACAGGGGGCGGCGGCGACTGGCGCCCCCTGTGCGCTCCCTGCGCCATGAGTGACATAACGCAGAAGGCGTATCGGGAGCGCAATGTGTGCTGAAGTCGTAGATCACATACAGGACTTCCCGACAGTGCTTTCCCTCCCCTACTCCCGGAGGGAAAGGGAACCGTCCAGCAGCGCCGGCCGGGCAATACCCGAAGATGGCACATTGCCAGCCATCTGATTCCTTGTGATTAATGTTGGTCCAGCCACGCCAGCGCCTGCTCGCCCGCCTCGTCCATCGGCAGGTAGACCAGCAGGCGCGAGCCGTTGCGCGGCGCCGAATACCAGTACATCTGCTGCAGGCTGAATCGCCCGAGCTGCGGGTGGTTAAAATGTTTAATCTGGTTTTCCACGCCGCGCACCTCGTAGCGCTGATGCCACAGCGCTTCAAACTCCGACGAGGCGGCGAAAAAGCGCGCCAGTTTGTTTTCCCACGCCGGATCGCCGCGGTGCTCGGCCATCGCGGCGCGGAAATAGGAGACGAAGGTCGGCAGCACATCGCGATTTTCGATCCGGCTGCGCCAGGTCTCATGGGTCAGATAGAGATAAATGCAGTTGCGATCTTCTTCCGGGAGGGTGGCGAAATCGATGCCCATCAGGCGGCAGAAGCTGTCGTTCCACGCCACAATATCAAAGTTCGGTTTCTGAATGCTGGCCGGCTGCGGCATCAGGCTGTCCAGCATCCGGCGGGTCCCTGGGCTGATGCCTTCGCACACCGTCACCTGGGTGGCTTCCGGCGGGGACAGCCCGGCGAGCACGAACAGATGCCGGGTCTCCAGCGGACTGCACTGCAGGGCATTCGCCACCCCCACCAGCACCGCCTCCGACGGATTCACCTCCCGCCCCTGCTCCAGCCAGGTGTACCAGGTAACGCCGACGTCGGCGAGCATCGCCACCTCTTCCCGGCGCAGACCCGGCGTGCGCCGGCGGCCCACCCGGGGCAACCCCAGGCGCTGCGGATCGAGGCTTTCACGGCGGGCGCGCAGAAAGGCCCCCAGCTGTTTGCGTCGATCGTCCGGCACGGCGATCGTCGACTCCCGTTGCGGCATCGTGGTCATCACCCCTCCAGCATAGTAGTGCCAATACCAGTATAGACAGGAACTGGTACCCGTTTAATTTATCGGTAATGCTACGTCGGTCTGCTGAATGACGCAATGGAGAATCCCATGAATACGTCTGCTGTTTCACCCGGCCGCGCCGGTCTGTTGCTGCTGCTGAGCGGCCAGATGCTGCCGCTTATTGATACCTCGATCACCAATGTGGCGCTGGACGCCATCACCCACACCCTGGCGGCCAGCGCCACGCAGCTGGAGCTTATCGTCGCGCTGTACGGCGTCGCCTTTGCCGTCTGCCTGGCGATGGGCAGTAAGCTTGGCGATAACTATGGCCGCCGGCGCCTGTTTATGTGGGGCGTCGCCCTCTTTGGCATCGCTTCCCTGCTGTGCGGGATAGCGAACAACATTGGCGCCCTGCTGGCGGCCCGCACCCTGCAGGGCGCCGGGGCGGCGCTGATTGTGCCGCAGATCCTCGCGACCCTGCACGTCACCCTCAAAGGCCCCGCCCACGCCCGGGCCATCAGCCTGTATGGCGGGATCGGCGGGATCGCCTTTATCGTCGGTCAGATGGGCGGCGGCTGGCTGGTGTCGGCGGACATCGCCGGGCTGGGCTGGCGCAACGCCTTTTTTATCAATGTGCCGATCTGCCTGCTGGTGCTGGCTCTGAGCCGCCGCTATGTGCCGGAAACCCGTCGCGAGACGCCGTCGCGGATTGACTGGCAGGGTACGCTGTACCTCGCGCTGATCCTCTGCTGCCTGCTGTTCCCGATGGCCCTCGGTCCGGAGCTGCACTGGCCGCTGTGGCTGCAGCTGATGCTGGTGGCGGTCCTGCCGCTGCTGTTCGCCATGCGTCAGAGCGCCCTGCGCCAGCAGCAGCGTGGCGACCATCCTCTGCTGCCGCCGCGTCTGCTGCAGTTGACCAGCATCCGCTTCGGGATGGCCATCGCCCTGCTGTTTTTCAGCGCCTGGTCCGGCTTTATGTTCTGCATGGCGCTGACCATGCAGGAGGGGCTGGGGATGGCGCCGTGGCAGTCCGGCAATAGCTTTATCGCCCTCGGCGTGGCCTATTTTATTTCGGCGCTGTATGCCCCGCGGCTTATCGCCCGCTACAGCATGGGGCGGATCCTGCTGACCGGTCTGGCGGTGCAGATCGCCGGTCTCCTGCTGCTGTGCGCCACCTTCTCCCGCTTCGGCGTCGCCACCAACGCCCTGACGCTGGTTCCCGCCACGGCGCTGATCGGCTATGGCCAGGCGCTGATCGTCAACAGCTTTTATCGGATTGGTATGCGCGATATCAGCGCCAGCGACGCCGGGGCCGGGAGCGCAATCCTCAGCACCCTGCAGCAGGCGACCCTCGGTCTCGGACCGGCTATCCTTGGTTCGCTGTTCCTGGCGCTGGCCCGTCGCGGCGGCGGCAACTATCCGCAGGCGCTGATTGATTTTCTGCTGGTCGAGGTGGCCATGATGCTGTTGCTGGGGGCGATAGCGCTGTGGCTACGCCATCATCTCAACCGACAGCCGGCGACGGTGGCCTCGTAATACCGGCGGCGGTAATTTGCATAATAGCTATCCAGCGGTCATCATACCCGCTGGATATTCAGGAGACGTTATGCAGGAATTAATATCGCAAATTGCCGCCTTAGGAATCGAAATAACCCCCACCCGCTCGCTGATGATTATCTTCGGCATTATCTTGTTCACCGCCGTGGTCGTGCATCTGATATTGCACAAAGTGGTCCTGCGCGCATTTGAAAAACGGGCGCTGGCCAGCAGCCATCTGTGGCTGCAAATAATCACGCAGAATAAACTCTTTCACCGACTGGCCTTTACCCTGCAGGGGATCATCGTCAACGTCCAGGCGGTGCTGTGGCTGCAAAAAGGCAGCGAGGCCGCGGAAATATTAACCACCGTGGCCCAGCTATGGGTGATGATATATGCCATGCTGTCCTTCTTCTCGCTGCTGGATGTCATTTTAAAGCTGGCGCAGAAATTTCCCGCCGCCTCACAGCTGCCGCTGAAGGGCATATTCCAGGGAATTAAGCTGGTGACGGCGATTATTATCGGCATTCTGATTATTTCGCTACTGATAGGTCAGTCACCGGCGATCCTGATTAGCGGGCTCGGCGCCATGGCCGCGGTGCTGATGCTGGTGTTTAAAGATCCGATCCTCGGTCTGGTGGCCGGTATCCAGCTCTCTGCCAATGATATGCTCAAGCTTGGCGACTGGCTGGAGATGCCGAAGTACGGCGCCGACGGGGCGGTGATCGATATCGGCCTCACCACGGTCAAGGTGCGCAACTGGGACAATACCATCACCACCATTCCGACCTGGTCGCTGGTCTCTGACTCGTTTAAAAACTGGAGCGGCATGTCGGCCTCCGGCGGCCGCCGCATCAAACGCAGCCTTAACATCGACACCACCAGCATTCATTTTCTTGATGAACAGGAGCAGCAGCGCCTGATCCGGGCGAAGTTACTCAAACCCTATATGGATTCACGCCACGAGGAGATTAGCGCCTGGAACCAGCAGTACGCCGGGGAGCAATCGATCCTCAACGAGCGGCGGATGACCAATGTCGGCACCTTCCGCGCCTATCTGCAGGAGTATTTACGCCATCATCCGCGCATCCGCCAGGATATGACCCTGATGGTGCGCCAGCTGGCGCCGGATGCCAACGGCTTGCCGATCGAGATCTACTGCTTCACCAACACCGTGGTATGGGCGGAATATGAGGGGATCCAGGCGGATATTTTCGACCATGTCTTCGCTGTGGTGGATGAGTTTGGCTTACGCATTCATCAAACGCCCACCGGCAACGATATTCGCGCGCTGACCGGCGCCTTCTCCCGCTGATCCTCAGACGCTGGCGCGGTCTATCACGCGCCAGTCCATCATCACCCGTTCGACGGCAGCGTCGGGATCGTCGATGCGTTTCATCAGTAGAGACACCGCCGTACGGCCGATCGCCCGGGAGGGCTGTTCGACGGTGGTCAGCTGCGGGGAGACCACTTCCGCCAGCTCGGTGCCATCGAAGCCGATCACCGCGATATCCTCCGGCACCCGCAGTCCGGCCTGGGCGATAGCCCGCAGCGCCCCGGCGGCGAGGGAGTCCGAAACGGCAAACACCGCATCGGGCTTCTCGTCTTGCGACAGCAGTTGCTCCATCGCCCGTTTACCGGCCGCCGCGCTAAGATCCTGCGCGTAGGTCACCTGCTGATACGCCAGACCGTGCACGTGCAGCACGCTTTTATAGCCGCGCTCGCGCAGACGGGCATAGCGATAGCTGAGGTCGTGATTAATGAGCGCGATGCGGCGGCGGCCGCTATCGGCCAACCGGGATACCGCCCCCTGAGCCGCCTCAACGTCGTTAATCCCGACGCAGGAGATGCTGCCGGTGTCGGCATACTCCGCGCACTGCACCCAGGGCGCGTCGCCAATCATGGTGGTCAGTTCCGGCAGGCTGGAGAGCGCGTTCATGGTAATAATGCCGTCGACCATTTTGCCGGAGAGCAGCTGCAGGCCCGAGGTCGAGCGGGCCAGATCCGACCCGGAGTTACACAGCAGAATGCGATAGCCATTCTTCTCCGCCTCTTCTTCTATCCCCTTCACCACCTCGGCGCAAAAGGGGTTAGCGATATTGGAGACCATCACCAGGATCATATTGCTGCGGGCGGTTCGCAGCTGACGCGCCAGCAGGTTCGGCTGATAGTTGCTCTCTTTGATCGCCTGCAGCACGCGCTCACGGTTTTTGGCTTTTACCGTATCGCTGTTGTTCAGCACCCGCGACACCGTGGCCACCGAGACGCCGGCCAGACGAGCAATTTTCTGAATAGACATAAACCCTGCACTTCCTGCGATAGAGGTGGATCCTGCAGGCTATCATAAATGAGCGCAGCCCGCGCCGCTAGCCGGGCTGCGTGCGAACTGGGAGCCTTACGCTTTTGCGATGCCAGGACGTTAACCGCTTTTGCAAAACATGACGGGATTGATTAGCACGCTTAGCGGGCTATCATGGTGGCGCTGATGTAATTTCGCAAAATGCAAAACTCACTCGGGTATGCTACGGCATTGGTATAGAAATGGGGTATTTTGAGCGCAATGAAAATGATTATTATCGCAGCGGCAATTATCACCGACAGTCAGGGACGCTGTCTTTTAGTGCGTAAGCGGGGAACTGAATATTTTATGCAACCCGGCGGCAAGCCTGAAATCGGCGAGACCCCGCACGCGGCGCTGATCCGCGAGCTGGAGGAGGAACTCAACTTCAGCGTCTCACCAGAAGAACTGGTCCAGGTAGGCCGTTTCACTGATGCGGCGGCAAACGAGCCAGGTCATCTTGTCTCTGCGGATGTCTTTCTGATAGCCACGAACAGGGTAAGCTTTACACCGACGATGGAAATAGAAGAAGTGATCTGGTTTACGCCGGGTCAGGATCGGCATATTAAGCTTGCTCCCCTTACCGAAAACCACCTGCTCCCTCTGCTGAAAGGGGTGTAACCACCCCAAACGCATCGAAAGTTTTGGCTCATTTATCTGCAAGTAAAAATCCACACCATCCTCGTCTTGAAGTATTTACGGCTACCTGTAGGCAGAGCCAATCCATGCGGCCCCCCTAACTCTCTCCGTGACCTGTTTGTCCGCTTTGTACCATCACTATTCCGCACAGACTGCTGACGAGTTCTCCTTAAACATTAACGCGTCTTTATGCATGGGCCTCTGCTGTTTTGTACGCCAGATCATATTTTGCCCGCGCCTTCTTTCACTCTGAGCATCAAACAGCGCAACTTCACCTTACAAAAAAGGGAATATCCGCCTGAAAAAACACAAATTAAAAAACAAATTTAAAACAAAATGTTAACAAAATAGTGTGTGGCTGCGCTTTTTTTGACTTATTGTGCTGTTTTTTTTTAACCAATTACTGCTCATTCAGCGAGAAAATTCCTGGTCGCAATGGATAATTCTTAAGCTGCGTTCGCTATAAAATCCTGCCCATTAAGATTTTTCTTATTAATAAGAGCAGGTTAGTATGATTCGCAGTATTTTTTGACTTTAAGAATTTACACATTTTTCAGCAAAATAACCACCTTGAAATTAAAGTTGTCACATTTATTAACTAGCCATAATATAGCCACATCATTGAACGATAAGGTAAGACAATATAGGGAAATAAATCGACACATGGTTCCACAGAAATATGAGAAGGCATACTGTATTAGCTGCCAGTATCAGTGCGAAATCTATCCACGACCTACGATAAAATCGATTAGATGTATTGAAACTCACTATTGCGTGTGGCCTGATAAAAACATCTACTTAAAAAATGGCGTGCATTTTTTTTTAATTAACAAGCATTACAACTTCTCTAATTCTGGATATGTTTTTGTTGATTTTTCTCGCTACAACATCAGATTATTCACCAATGATAAATGGATTGAATATCTGATCAAAACAGGATTGCGGATAGTTTTGATTGCCGACAGATTAGCGCAACCACTGGCGTTGTACTGGAAACACCGTTGTCAGCAAATACTTTCAATTATCTATACCAGCGATACCCGAAATGAGATTGAAAGGAAAATACATCTTTCCTTTCTCGGCCAAAAAGATGGACGCGGCTATCGTCAGAAACTAAGCGCTCAAGAGGTATTGGTACTCGATCTTTTACTTGCAGAGAAGTCAGTTAAAGAGATAGCACAAGAATTGCAGATGGCAGAAAAAAGAATCTACGCAATCAAGCTCAGCTTGCAGAATAAGATGGGAGGCAGAGGGAAGTTAAACATTATTTTATCTGGATAAAGTCATTATCAGTATTTATAGCAATAACTCCATAAATGGAACTAACTTAATTATTCTCAGGAAATTGAAAATGAAAAAAATCGTATTAGCAGGTGTTGCGGCTGCGGCTCTTATCTCTTCCAACGCAATGGCTGACGTAACTGCTTCCGCCACTGCAAGCTGGGATGCAAGCGCAACGAAAGACACCACCAGCGCGCTAGTTGTCACTCCGCTGAAATCCCTGAATTTCCAGTACGCGGAAGGGATTAAAGCGTTTAACTCTCAGAAAGGCGCTTTTGACATCACCATCCAGGGCCAGTCTGGCGCGACTGACTTTACGCTGACCTCTCAGATCGTGAGCAACACCCTGAGCCGTACCACTGACGCCTCTACTCTGGCCGTCGGTGTGAACTGGAACGGCAACGCGCTGAACAAATCCACCCCGGTAACGATGATTGATACTTCCAACAACATTTCCGCGGGTCTGGATGCGCTGGCTGTCGCGACCGCCTTCGCAGGCGCCGATCGCGTCAGCACTCAGGGTAACTTCGATTTCACTATCGACTCCGCGACTTCTGACGGCAGCACTGCCGCTGAGTTCAAAGATTTAACCGACGGTTACTGGAGCGGCGACGTTCGCGTTCAGTTTAATGCGGTCTGGACTATCTAATCAGGTGTAGCCAACACCTGTCCGGTAAGACAAGGAGGCCTCGGCCTCCTTATAAGGATGCGCCATGAAACTGAATCCATTATTCCTCTCTCTCTTTTTATTCACCGTGACGCCCTCCTCCCATGCGATTAATGTCGGAGACGTCACCTCAATAATGGGGCCGGATGCCTCGACTCTGGCAAAAGAAATCATTAATACCACCGATACGGCGCGTTACGTTAGCGTCAGCGTGGAGCGTATCTCATCGCCTATGGCCGGTGGCACGGTTATCCCGATGGCGAACAGATCGGAATTATTATCAACACCCGCCAGCCTGATATTACCCGGCAATGCTAAAGAGAACTTTCGTTTTTTTTACAAAGGACCTCAGGATAACCAGGAACGTTACTACCGAATATCCTGGACCGATGAGCCGGTAACCGAGTTTGAAGCCAGTAAAAAGAAAAAACAGGGCGAGGCAACGACTTCAGCCATTATTGGTACCATTCTGGTGGTCGCGCCGCGAGAAGAAAGATTTGACTATCGTCGCGATAATGACACGGTAACCAATACTGGTAACGCTTCATTCCGTGTGATCTCCTACGGTCCCTGTCGTGATAAAGCGAAGGATGAGGGACAAGGCTGCCGTGAGCGATATTATGTCATGCCTGGTGTCAGCGTAAAAATAAAGCATACCGATCTCACCAATAAAAAAACGCGAATTGGAATATGGCACGGTGAGCAATATATAAATGTAAACTGAGTAACATCATGGATAATCTTGGTTATGTCAAAGGGACGTTGTTCGCTGGGTTATTGATTACAGTAAACCAGGGTTGGGCAGCTAATGCTACAGCGCCAGTCAAAGTCAGTAACTATATTATTCCTTCGGTATTTGCTAACGCGTTATATCAGGGCATGTCGGTCCCTGTTTTTATTCGTTATGAAGGCGATAATAGTACCCAACGCAGTCAGCAAAAAATCGCTGATGCCATCCTGACCATCAAGGATAATGAGTTTCGCCTGAATCAGATCGCGCTCAGCGATCTGCCGGAGCGAACCGAACTATCACCTCAGATTAAATCATTGCTCAACGAGATGCAGGATAAAAGCATCGGCGACGGTCAGCGCGTTTATATCAACAAAGACGCCTCACTTTCACTTGATACGCGTTCCTTTTATCTCGAGCTGACGGTTAACCGGGCAGCCATGCAGGCCGCTATTTTGCCGCGTACCAATATGCTTGGAGAATCTACCGCCCAGAATCTCTCGAGCGTGCTGAATTACTCGATGGGGAGCTATTACAACAAATATGAGAATACCGATAACGCCAGCAGCTATCTGACGCTGGATAATACCTGGTCGCTGCGGGAACACCATCTGAACTTTAACGGTTCTCTTTACGGGATAGGTACCGGCAACCAGGAGAGTAAACTGTATCGCTCGATGTACGAACGTGACTATCAGGGACGCCGCCTGGCAATGGGTATGGTGGATACATGGAATCTGCAATCGATTGCCAGCATGAGCGCCCTGAATTCCAGCCGTATTTACGGCGTCAGCTATGGCAATAAAAGCAGTTCACAAACGCAGGACAATACGCTTGCTCTGGTGCCCGTCACGGTGTTTCTCCCGGCCGCTGGTGAAGTACACGTCTATCGTGACGGCAAACTGCTCAGCATTCAAAACTTCTCGATGGGTAGCTACGAGCTCGATACGTCGCGTCTGCCATTTGGCATCTACAACGTTGATATCCAGGTGGTAGTTAACGGGCGCGTGGTCAGCAGCCGGACGGCGAACATCAATAAAACGTTCGCCCGTAAATCGAGCGTGACCGGCGATCTCTCGTGGCAAACCTTCGGCGGCAGCCTCGAATACAACAAGATGGACTATCGCCACAAATACAACATCAATTATGGCACAAAGAATACATGGATAGCCGGGATCGCCGCGGCAACCAGCCAACCCTGGCTTTCCGGCGTCAATCTGAAAACCACGCTCTACGGTTTTGACACTAACGGCGTCAATGAAACGGAAGCGAACGTTATTTTCAACGACGCGTTCAGTTTTAACCAGCAGGGGCTGCTCGCTACCGACGGCAGCTGGCAGAGTACCTCCACCTTTAATATGAGTTTACCCGACGGTTACGGCAACCTGTGGGGGTCGCGCCAGTACAGTTCCATCGGTAACGCGCTCCCGATGCAGCAGAATGACTACGTGACCATCGGCGCCAATGCCAATCTGCGCAAAATCGCGCCGTTCCTCGGTACGCTGAGCGTCAGCCGAACCAATAACAAATATACCGGCAGCACCTATACCAACGTCGATTACGACCAATCGCTGTTAGCCAATCGCTATGCGACCGTGTCGCTGCGCGCCGGTATTCAGAACTATCAATACAACAACCATGAAAATCTGCGTGATAAGTACGTCAATATTGATGTCTCTATCCCCTTCTCTACCTGGCTCAGCACCGGCGTGTCCAGCCAGAATGGAAACATGCTGGCGAACGCCACGCTGCGCAAAAGCTTTGACGACAGCGCTATTACCCAGGTGGGAGCATCGGTTTCGAAGCAGATTAAACAGAATAAAAATGACGATAGCCGCTATCGTTCCGACGATTACGCCGCCAATGGTTACGTCAGCTATGACACCAAATATAACGCTGGCACCGTCTCCGTTAGCCGCTCATCGCAGCACAGTTCAAACTACAGCCTGAGCTCGCAGGGCAGCCTGGCCTGGACGGAAAAAAATGTTTATGTCGGCAAAGGCACTCAAACCGCAGGCCTGGTGGTGAATACCAATTTCAGCGGCAAGGGGAGGATGATGGCGCAGATCAACGGCCAGAACTACCCGCTGACCGGCAAAAGCAACTTCATCAGTCTTCCGCCCTACGCCGAATACAAGGTGGAGCTGATGAACGACAAAAATTCGGAAGACAGCGTCGACATCGTTAACGGCCGGCGGAACAAAGTCGTGCTCTATCCCGGCAACGTCAGCGTGATTAACCCGGAAATCAAACAGCTCGTCACCGTATTTGGCCGGGTGAAAGATCGCCGCGGTGGTTACTACGCCAACGCCGATATACATAACCACATTGGTAAAACACGCACCGACGAACTCGGCGAGTTCGCCATGGACGTTGATAAGCGCTATCCGGTGATTACCCTGGTCGATAAATTCGGCGGTATTTGCGAAGTGGATTTGGATCTGCGAGAAGCGAAAGGTGCCGTATGGGTCGGTGAGATCCCTTGTGAGATCCAACAACAAACGGCATCAGTGACTGGAGATATTAAGAATGTCTATTAAACCCCAGGCCATCATGCTGCTGGCCGGCTGGCTGCTAGCCGCGCCGGCTATGGCACTTACCGCTACTAACGACGGGAGCGGCAGCAACACCTATATGTTTATCGACAACGATGTCGATGATGAATATTTCATCACCACCAGCTCCCTGTCCCCGCGCTTCACTGGAGCCAATATCTGGACGAAATATAAAACGAACCAGCGTAGTCTGGGATACATGGGCAACTCAGGCTGGAGTTACAGCAACCGCTATTTTGACCTCTGGATAGACAACTCCCCGATTAACCAACCGTTTCTCGGGCTCCGCTGCATGTCAACGGGCGCGAACTGCCCGGCTTCGGGCTATATCCCCGCCGATGTACTCGACAAAGACGGCTTCTATCACGCGATGTCCGGCAACAGCGTGGCCAATGGTTACTACGGCGCCGGGGTGCTGAGTCAGTCGGCATATGAGTATTTTCGTAATCGGCCGGTGGGAACCATCGATAGTTTGCAGTTGAATCTTTGCTATATGGACTCCAAAGCTGATTATGACTTTGCTTCCGGCGTTCGCTGTAAAGATCTCCCCAGCGGAGGAAAGTGGGTTTACTACACGATGAACCTCGAAAAGGTCTCGCATCTGACCTTAAACAGTACCGGCGCGATGGCGGAAGTGTGGATTGCCAGCGACGGTACGCCAAGCGTCAACCTCGGCTCTGAATTGTGCCAGATGGGGGTGGTAGGGAGCGCTTCGGGGATCATTTGTAAAATGGTGTCTTACAGCTTTCAGGAAACCAAAACCCTCACCACTTCGCTTGATTTCCGGATGGTTATCGATACGACGCTGCTGGGATTTTCCCCTTCTTCGTCTGACGTCAAGTACAGCGGTGATGGCGCCAGCTGGACCAATTTCGGCTCGACTAGCACCTATAACAAGGTCTTCAAACCGTCAGGGGAGTACATCTATGTCTTTCTGTCCAACGCTTTTTTCAAAAAAGCTCTCAAGGCGGGCACAGATTTAACCAACAAAGATGAGCTGTTCACCTTTTATTTTGATAACTCCGTGACTCCTCAATCAGGTTATTATCAGTTTACGCCATCAACACTAATTAACATCATCCCGCGTGAATACGGCATCAGCATTATCGCCAGCGACGGGAGTGCTCATCCAAAAGCATCTGGCAAGATCGGTAGCGAAACGCCCATCACCTTTGAGTATAAAGTTACTACCTCCGCGTCGCGTCAGGCGGACAGCATCACCGCCCAGGTGACTGGCGACGCCATCAACATATATGGTCAGCCATACTGTCTGTTTACCTCAGCAGACGAGACGCTAAAAGTGCCGGTCCCGGCCTTCCTCGAATGGACTTCCGCTGCCGGTAACGCGGTAAGAGTGCGCAACAGCTGCGGTGAAAACCCCGTTGATATGACCAACGCCGCCTGGGTTCAGACGGCCTGGAACGCCAACGTCAACGATGGTTTCTTTTTTACCACCACGCTGAAACTGCTGTTTCCGATGGATGACTCGCATTCACAGTTCACTACTGATGGTCATGACTGGATGGGAACCGTCAGCGCCACCGGGGATGTAAAAGTGACCGCCACCTGGGTTGGCGTCGATCGGGGGGTATGATGAAGAAAATGCTTTTCATCGGATTGTGCGGGCTGTGTATTCAGCCCGCTTCCGCGGTGTACTTTGATTCCATCATTTATGATATGGATGCCAGTAAAGATTTTATCTCCCGGCCGTTAGTCAATGATACAAGCAGCAATAACTTATATACCATCTCGGCTTACAAAATCGCCAGGCCGGGCAACGGTAATGAACGGCCGGTGCCCGGTCAGGACAAAGACCTGGTCTGGTCGCCGCTGCAGTTCACCGTACAGGCCAATGGCCAGGAGTATTTTAAACTCTATTACCGTGGGCCTGGAGATGACATTGAGCGATATTATCGGGTGATCTTTAAAGAAACGCCCGTCACGGTTTTTCCCTGGCGCATGGAGCAGAAAAAACTGAATATTGTCCCTTCGGTATCGATGAGCACCATTCTCATTGTTCGCCCTCGAAAAACGCGTTTCCAGTATGAGATCAACGAAGCCACGGGCACCATTAAAAATACCGGCAATACCTATTTCAGAGTCATTCTCCAGAAAGGTTGTAATGGTGATGATGAAAGCTCTACACAGTTTTATATGCTGCCAGGGGATAGCTGGACAGGCCCTGAGGCGAAGAATAGCAACAGGAAATATATCGTCGCATTAGGCCGTTATCATAAATTAGGTGATGGCTGTTTCATGGATGCGCCGGGTTAATCACGGCTAATCCAGCGCGGGGATAGTATGCCTGAAGCGCAGATTGCGCAGGCGATTGAGCCCGCCGAACTTCTTGCATAAAGAGTATTGAAAGCGGTAGACGCTGCGGGTATCGCACGCCATGATACGGGCGATATCCTGGCTGGAATGCCCCTCTGCAAGCAGGCACAGCGTCTTCATTTCATGCTCCGTCAGCGACGGTGTGCGCCTGCACAGAAGGTTCCGCCCCAGCATAACGCGTTTTATTTTATTAATTAAGTTGCTTAAGTCACTATTCACTTCCACTACTGCCCAGGAAAACCCGGAACGCAGCCTCCAAAAATTAGCCATTGGCAGCATGTTTTTATCTGCTATCAGAATGATTTTCAGACCACTATCCCGCAATTTCCTGGTCCAGCACTCATTCAGAAAGTACAATATATTTCCCAATGAAAAATCCACCACCACTATACCTTCAGGTACAAAACAGGTGAGTTCACGGAAAACCAGATCATTTACTGCCCGTTTAAAAAAATAGTTCCTGTCTGGCCACACAGAAAATTTCTTCTCTCCACAGAGAGTGCGCTCTATTTTATTTTTCGCTTCAATCCGGCAGTTTAATCCACAGGCGATACATTTAATCTCACAGTTACACCCTCTCATTATAATCACCTCGCAAGTCATTAAAAAATTTAGTAAAGATACATAAGCAATATCAAACACTCTGTAAACAATAAACCCAAGGTGTATTTTATTTACTATAAAATAATAAAATAAAGATTAATGTATAATACCCTTGCACAAGCAGATAAATATCAACACAAGCAATCAAAAGTTTAAAAAAAAACTGAAATTTAACCTCATACTGTTCCTATGTTTAGCTGCCATGCTTATGCATTACAGCTAATAAATATCATATTTATTATTTTGATGCCTGTCAGTAAAGATAAACGTGATATGCAAACCAGCGGCTAAATCAGTCTGGGCCTGCTGTCGGAGCGATGGAGGATGTGAAGAGTAAATAAAATTTGTTTCTGCCGTAGCGAACTGTGCGAGGAATGCCTGAATCATTGTGAATTCAGCATGAACGTTGCTTATAGGGATAAGGATCCCCGCCGTAGCCCGATAAACACGTCTAAGGGTTGCCAGCTTATCCGGTGTGGAAGAGCGCAGCCATAGAGGTGGATCCTGCAGGCTATCATAAATGACCTCTGGTCAGCCTGGCGCGAAAGCGCGGGAACGCGCGAGAAAACTATTAATAATCAGGGCTTCTCTCCCGCCCCGTTAACGCGCATCCTTTTGCCGTTTCATATTCTCATTAGCGCAGGAGGCGCAACAGACCGCCTGCGCCCCATTTTTTCTTTTATGATTAAGGATGATATCCCCATGAGGCTCACCACCGCGGTTCTCGCCCTCAGCTGTGCCCTGGCAACGATCACCGGCTGCACCTCGTCAAAATCGTCACCGGAACGCCATGCCTACGCCTTCGTCGCCCACCGCTCCGATTTTGTCGGCGGCAACTTCACCGTCAACCGCCAGGAAAATTACCGTTTAAACCTGCCGACCTTTACGGCGATGTATGCCCGCGGACAGCAGGATAAAGCCGCTGGCATGAGCGAAAGTGATGCCCGCCGCACCGCGGAAGCCATCAAACAGCAGGCGGCGCAGGGCACCCGCACCGAGCACGCCTTCACCGGCAATGCCAGCGACAAATGGGATAATGCGATGGAAAATAAAGATGCCGTCCTGTTCGGCAACGAGCTCTCCGGTGCCTATCTCGACGGCTATCTTGGGGTGAAATAATCCTGCGCCCCGCCTGCGCTCAGCGTTCGACGCTGACCCAGCGCTGTTCCTGATGGCTTTTGACGATCGCCTCGATGATGTACATCACATCGGCGCCGTCGTCGAAAGCGGCGAAGCGCCGGGCCCCGGCCGCCGGCATCTTCCCGGCGCGCACCGCCTGATAAAAATGCCCCATCATATTCTTAAAGGCGTCCGGCCAGCCCTCAATGTGGCCGCCGGGGTAATGGGCGCTGTCAGCGATTTCCGGCCGCAGCAGGCTCGGGTCATCGCTGAGCAGGCGATCCGGCTGCTCGCGGTGGCCGATCCACAGCCGCTGGGGCACTTCCTGATCCCAGGCCAGAGAACAGAGGCTGCCGTTAATCTCCACCGCCAGACGGTTTTTCCGCCCGGCGCTCACCTGAGAGACCATAAAGCTGCCCTTGCTGCCATCGTCAAAACGCAACAGCACCGAGCCAAAGTCCTCGGTATCGACAGGCCGCGTTTCATATGCCTGCGCCTCGTGAACGGCGCTGAAGGTCGCTTTGCCATTGACCGGCGCTTTACGCGTTGGCCAGACGATAGACAGATCCGCCATCACCTCGACAATCCGCCGACCGGTCATAAACTGCACGGTATCGCACCAGTGGGAGCCGATGTCGGCCACCGTCCGCGACGCGCCCCCCTGCGCCGAATCGACCCGCCAGTTGTAGTCGGTCTCCAGCAGCATCCAGTCCTGTAAATAGCTGCCGTGCGCCGCGAAGATTCTGCCGACCTCGCCATGGCGGATCATCGCCGCCGCCTGCTGGACCATAGCGAACTGGCGGTAGACGAAGCTGACGCCATGCACCACGCCGGCCCGGGCGGCAAGCGCCACCAGCTCCCGCGCCTCCTCCGCCGTCATACACAGCGGTTTTTCGGAGAAGACGTGCAGCCCGGCGGCGAGGATCTGCCGGTTAATCTGGGCATGTAGATGGTTGGGCGTACAGTTATGCACCACCTGCAGCCCTGGATGGGCCAGCAGCGCCTCCACGCTGTCGTAGGCATGGGCAATGTTCAGCGCTCGCGCCTTGCGCTGCGCCGCCTCAAGGCGGCTGTCGCACAACGCCACCACCTCGACATCTCCCAGCCGCCGCAGCGCCTCCAGATGCGCCGGGCCAATAAACCCTGCCCCGATAATCGCAACCTGAATCATGTTACTCCCTCCCGCCGGCGGCAAAGTCATCGAAGGCCCGTCCGGCAACGGGAATGATATGGCGGCGGATAAACTCGCTGCCCTCGCGCGCGCCGGTCTCACTATCCTTCAGGCAGCACTCCCACTCCAGCACCGCCCAGCCGGCAAAATCATATTCGGTCAGCTTACTGAACACCCCTTTGAAGTCGATCTGCCCGTCGCCGGGAGAGCGGAAACGCCCGGCCCGCTGCTGCCAGGGCTGGTATCCACCGTAGACGCCATTGCGCCCGTTGCGGCGAAATTCGGCGTCCTTGACGTGAAACGCTTTAATACGCGCATGATAGATATCGATATAGGTCAGGTAGTCCATCTGCTGCAGATGCAGGTGGCTCGGGTCATAGAGCATATTGCAGCGCGGATGGTTATCCACCAGCGCAAGAAAACGCTCAAAGGTCACGCCATCGTGCAGGTCTTCGCCGGGGTGGATCTCATAGCAGACATCGACCCCCTGCTCGTCGAAGAGGTCCAGCAGCGGCCGCCAGCGCCGGGCCAGCTCGGCAAAGGCCTCATCCAGAAGCGGCTGATTGTGCGGCGGCCACGGATAAAAAAAGGGCCATGCCAGCGCCCCGGAAAAGGTCGCGTGCGCCTGCAGCCCCAGGCGGCCGGAGGCTACCGCCGCCTGGCGCACTTTCTCCACCGCCCAGCGCTGGCGCGCCTGCGGATCGCCATGCAGCGCCGCCGGGGCAAAGGCGTCAAACGCCGCGTCATACGCTGGATGCACCGCCACCAGCTGTCCTTCAAGGTGAGTGGACAGCTCGCTGATCACCAGCCCATGCTCCGCCAGGATGCCGCTGACCTCGTCGCAGTAGGTCTGGCTCGCCGCCGCCCGCTCGACATCAAAAATCGCCGGGTGGTTGCAGGGGATCTGCAATGCCTTGTACCCCAGGCCGGCGGCCCACTGCGCTATCCCCGCCAGGGTGTTGAACGGCGCCCGCGGCCCGATAAACTGCGCCAGAAAAATGCCCGGTCCCTTAATCGTTTTCATACCCCCTCCTGAAAAATTAGTGCGGCTCTTTCTCGTTGTACTGGAAAGAGAAAAGGAAAATCAGCGCGATAACCGCGGCGGCCACCGCCGGGATCCACCAGAAGGTCACCCAGGCCTGAGGCACGCTCTGGCCGGCCACCAGATGGTTATACAGCGCGCCGGAGATCTGCGAGCCCAGCAGCATGCCGATCCCGTAGGTGAACATCACAATCATGCTCTGCGCCTGGCCTTTTACCTTCTCGCCCGCCACGCGGTCGGTGTAGATAAAGCCAACGACAAAGAAAAAGTCATAGCACACGCCGTGCAGCAAAATGCCCAGATAGAGCAGGAAGCGCCCCTCCTCGCTGACTCCGAGAGCGAAAAAGGCGTAGCGGACGAACCACGCCGCCATGCCGATGAGCAGCATGTATTTCACCCCGAGGCGACGGAACAGCAACGGGATCACCAGCATAAAGACGATCTCTGACATCTGACCGAAGGACATCGCGGTGCTGACATCTTTGACGCCGGCATCCGCCAGATACGACGCGGTATAGGCGTAATAGGTGCCTAACGGCACGGAAATTAAGGTGGCGCAGAGGGAGAAAATCAGGAAATGGCGGGTTTTCAGCAGCGCGAAGGCGTCCGCGCACAGCAGGTCGCGAAACTGAACCGGCATGCCTTTGGCCGGCGCCGGGGTGTGCGGCAGCGTCAGGCTGTAGAGCGCCAGCGCGACCGAACAGAGCGCCGCCAGCGTGAAGATGCCGGTGGTATCAGAGATACCGGTCACCCCGATGCAGATCCCGGCGATAATCCAGCCGATGGTGCCGAACACGCGGACCACCGGGAAGGTTTTATCGACATTGGCCAGGCTGTGGAAGGCGATATTGTTGGTCAGCGCCAGGGTCGGCATATAGCACAGCGTATAGCCGAACAGCAGGCCAATCAGCAGGGCGCCGTTCTGCGCCACCAGCGCCTGCGGGACAAACCACAGGATCGCCGCCCCGGCCAGGTGCATCACCGCCATCACCTTCTGCGAGGCGAAAAAGCGATCCACCAGCATCCCCAGCACAAAGGGAGACAAGATGGAGGCGATCGGCCCGGCGGAGAACGCATCGCCGATCAGCAATGACATCTCATAGCGGGTCATCACCAGCCCCAGGGTCACCGACCAGCTGCCCCAGATAAAAAACTGCATAAACATCATTAACGACAGCCGCGGCACCAGAAAACGGTGGCTCACGCGGACACTTTCCCGACCTTCTGTTGTTGTGACCATGTTGCTCGCCCTCAGAAAAGTAATCGATTACAAAACCACTCAAAACAAAAGTAATCGATTACAAAAAGAAGATCGCCAGGCAAATGCGCCGCCTGCGAAGAGGATCACAATAAAAAGGCAGGCAGCCCCGCCGGACGGCGGGGCATCTCGCTTACGCCGGGCGGCGCAGCAGTTTGAAGGCGATAAACAGGAACAGGATCCACACCGGCAGCAGGATCGCCGACAGACGCATGCCGTCGATAGTGCACATCAGCGCCAGGATCAGCCCAAGGAAAGCAATGCAGAAGTAGTTGCTGGCGGGCGCCAGCAGCGCTTTGAACTTCGATTCGCGCCCTTTGCGGCGCTGGGCGGCGCGGAACTTAAGGTGCGCCATACAGATCATGATCCAGTTCAGCAGCAACGTCGCCACCACCAGGGCCATCAGCAGCCCCAGCGCTTCATGCGGCAGCAGGTAGTTCAGCACCACCACCAGCGAAGTGATAATTCCGGAGAGCAGCAGGGAGTTCACCGGCACGCCGCGCTTGCTGACGCGGGCGAGAAATTTCGGCGCATTACCCTGCACCGACAGGCCGAACAGCATCCGGCTGTTGGAGTACACGCCGCTGTTATACACCGACAGCGAGGCCACCAGAATGACGAAGTTCAGCGCGGAGGCCACCAGGTTGCTGTCCAGATTATGGAAAATCATCACAAACGGGCTGCTGTCGGATTTGATCTCCACCCACGGGTAGAGCGCCAGCAGCACCACCAGCGAACCGATATAGAACAGCAGGATACGATAGACCACCTGATTGACTGCTTTGGGAATGCTCTTTTCCGGGTTTTGCGCTTCGGCGGCGGTGATGCCGATAAGCTCCAGCCCGCCGAAGGAGAACATGATCACCGCCAGCGACAGAATAAGTCCGTGCCAGCCGGTGGCGAGGAAGCCGCCGTGTTTCCACAGATTGTCGAACCCGGCTTTGCTGCCGCCGTGGCCGCCGAACAGCATCCACAGGCCGAAGGCAATCATGCCGATAATCGCCAGCACCTTGATCAGCGCGAACCAGAACTCCGCTTCGCCATACAAGCGTACGTTGACCAGGTTGACGGCGTTAATAATGATGAAGAAAGCCGCCGCCCAAACCCAGGTGGGCACGTCGGGAAGCCAGTACTGCATATAGATCCCGGCGGCGGTCAGCTCCGCCATCCCTACCAGCACGAACATCACCCAGTAGTTCCAGCCGGAGAGAAAGCCGGCGAACGGCCCCCAGTATTTATAGGCAAAGTGGGCAAAGGAACCGGATACTGGCTCTTCCACCACCATTTCGCCCAGCTGACGCATGATCAGAAAAGCGACAATCCCGGCCACGGCGTAGCCCAGTAAGACCGCCGGACCGGCCATCTGGATAGCGGGACCAATGCCGAGAAACAGGCCGGTGCCAATGGCGCCGCCAAGGGCGATAAGTTGAATGTGTCGGTTCTGTAAACCGCGATGAAGCGTCGGGCCACTTTCCGTGACGGTCTCCGACGACGTTGACGCGTCTTTCACGTCGTTCCCCTGTGTGTTTTTGTGAAGGGGCACCTTTTATCACTTAGGGGGGATTGTCGCAAGTTGCGTGGGGCGAGCGTCAGCCGCCCGCCCCGCTTTTTTTAGCGTCAGAAGTCGTAGCTCATTGAGACGCGGACGGTACGCGGATCGCCTTCGAACAGGTAAGTACCGGTATCGTCAATGCCAGACCAGTACTTCTCGTTGGTCACGTTGGTCACCCCGACGCGCCAGATCATTTCGTTCTGGTCGGCGTTCAGACGCATACGATAGCGCAGGCCTAAATCCAGGGTGGTGTAGCTATCCAGCTTCTTGGTATTGGCCGCATCGGCATACTGCGAGCCGCTATGATTGACGCGCGCGGTGGCGGTCAGGCCTTCCACCGGCTTGATGTCATATTCGGCGCCGAGTACCGCGTAGAAGTTAGCCACCCCGATGGCATCTTTACCGTCGGTTGCGCCTTCAGCGGTTTTAGTCTGTTTGGCATCCAGCCAGACGGTACTGGCGTTAAGACGCAGTCCCAGCATCGGCTCGCCAAAGACGTTCATCTCTACGCCGCGGTTACGCTGCTCGCCGTCGAGGCCGTAATTGCCAGCGGTATCGGAAATGGCGTTCGGTTTTTTGATTTCAAACAGCGCCAGCGATCCTCCGATCGTACCGTAGTCGATCTTGACGCCCACTTCGTCCTGCTTCGAGTGCGCGATCCCGGTACTCTGCCCGGCATTGGCCGCCGTCGTCGGCGCCACAGAGCCCGGCTGCAGCGCTTCGGTATGGTTAGCATACAGCGACAGCTGCTCCCACGGCTTGTACACCAGGCCAAACGTCGGCATCCAGCGGCTTTGGGTATAACGCGAAGAGGTATCTTCCAGCCCGGTGGCGTTGCTGTAGTTGCGCACAACCACTTTCTGATGACGAGCAGCGGCGGTAAACAGCACTTTATCGTTAAAGAAGCCGAGGGTATCACTCAGCAGCCAGCCCTGCGTACGGCTGCGCGAGGTGACCAGCGGATCGTGGTAGTTGCCGCCAAAATAGGCGCTATCCGGCATCGCCACATCATGGTTGTCATAGATATTAGTGGTCGGGTTCCTGGCCGACATCCGCCAGGCGGTCGCATCGGTATGCACCTGCGCCGCATAGCCGAGGTTCACCTTATGCGAAATCGCGCCGGTATTGAAATCGCCGCGTACCCCGCCCATGCCGCTGATCGCGTCGATAATGCGGTTAGTATCCAGGCGGCCCACCGTCGCATCGCCGTTTTTATTCAGAAGCTTCGGCGCGCTGTAGGTACCAATTTCATGCGAATGCTGGCCGCCGAGGGCGCTGTATACCGTCCAGCTATCGGTCAGGTCATATTCTGCCTTCGCCATGCCGAACTCGCTTTCAATATCGCTATAGCCCCACTTCTGGCTGTAGTTTTTGCTGTTGTCCGGCAGCGCCGGAATGAAATCCACGCCGCTGATATTGACGCCCATCGTACCGCCGTGGAACGTTTTCTTCTGATAGCCGAAATCGAGCGAGGAGCGGAAACGGTCGCCGCGGTAATCAAGCCCCAGCGAAGCCAGCGTGGTACGGCGTTTATCATTATCGATAGCGCCTTCACCCTCGCGGTGCACCAGGTTGACCCGGGCGCCGAACTGGTTGTTGTCGCCGAAACGGCGCCCCAGGTCGAGGGTGCCGCCCACCTGAGAATCAGAGGTATAGTCGACGCCAACGCGTGCGGTCGGCAGATCTTCCGCCCGCTTCGGCTCGAGGTTAATCATCCCGCCGACGCCGCTGCTGGCCGCGCCGTTAAGCAGGCTGTTAGCCCCTTTGAAAATTTCAACGCGCTCCAGCATCTGGGTGTCCATCACCTGACGCGGCACCACGCCCGCCAGGCCGCCCATCGTCATGTCATCGCCATCGAGCTTAAACCCGCGGATTCGATAGGTCTCGGCGAAGTTGCCGTAGCCCTGTACGGCCTGCACGCCAGCGTCGTTACTGACGACATCGGCGATAGTTTTCGCCTGCTGATCCTGAATCAGCTTCGAGGTATAGCCGATGACGTTAAACGGGACGTCCATCGCTTTTTGTTCGCCAAGCATCCCCAGACGGCCGCCGTGGGCGATCTGGCCATCGAGGAATGCCGGAACCACCAGGTCGCCGCCGGATTTAAAATCGCTGGTTTCGTTAGCCTCGACGATGAGGGTCTCTTCGCCAGGCTGCTTCGCGGCGGCAGCGTCCGCGGCCATCGCCGTTTGACTGGCGGCGCCGATGGCTAAGGCCAGCAGCGTTTTACGCAGCGGGAAGGATGAATAGTGCGTGGTGTGCATAATTTGCCCCATGGATGAGGATAAATGAATCAAAGGGCCCGTCGCCGGACCCGTTATTTTTATTGCGCGTTCAGGTCGATACGTACGACGCTGTCCGGGCCTTTAGTGGAGTGGTCTTTATTGAAGGGCTGTTTGACGGTGACAAACAGCGTCTGACCATCGGCGGAAAGCAGCAGGCTGTTGGGATTGGCCGGCAGCGCCCAGCTTTTCTTCAGCGTGTAGCGGCTGGCGTCAAGGCTGATGACCTTGCCGGATTCACGCTGTGAAATATAAATTTCGTGGCGTTTCTTATTGAACTGCACCGCCAGCGAATCGCCGACGTCGAGCTGTTTAAGCAGCTTGCCGCTGTGGATATCCAGCACCAGAGTGGTTTTCGCTTTCGAGTTGTCGGTCACGAACAGACGGCCGGTGTCGCTATCTTCGGCCATATTAAGCAGCAGCGCCGGCTTGTCGCCCAGCGGCTTCCAGCGCTGTTCAATGCGTTGGTTACGCGGGTTGATCACCAGAATTTCACCGCTGCCGTTAGCGGCGTACACGCGACCGGTTTGCGCGGAGTAGTGCAGGCCGGTCATCCATTTACCGGTATTTTTAATCCGCGTTTTCAGCTTCAGGGTAGTGGCGTCAACCACCCAGATTTGCGCCGGGTCGGCGACCGCGCCAACGTAGAGAGTATTATTCAGCAACAGCAGCTGACGGGCCCCATAAGGGCGACCTTTTTCATTGCGCTCGCTGAACAGCAGGCGGTTTTTTACCTTGCCGGTGGCGGTGTCGATAGCGCTGATGCCGCCGTCCAGCGAATTGCTGACATACAGCGTTTTACCCTCCGCAGAGAGCTGTAAAGCGAAGTTTTTCAGATCGGTATGCGTCAGGCCGATGGTATTGAGGGTGTGCGGATCCAGTGTGTAAACCGCCCCGCCCTGTACATTTTTAAAGCCTTCAGCGCTGGCGACGTACAGCGCATCACCCTGCGGGCTTAACGCCATCTCGTACAGCCCTTCCGCTAGCTGGCGCTGCAGCGGTTGCGCCACGTTAGGGACTGGCGAGTCGACAACCGGTTGGGAAACGGCAGAGGAATGAGGCGTCGCGCAGCCGCTTAACGCCGCGCTGATGGCCAGCGTCAACGCCGGAAGTGTGTATTTCATTGGATCAACCCTATAAAAAATCAATGACCCGATGGACGCGCAGCGGCCGATATTGTGTGTTTCCAGCCTGCTGTCTTTACGTCACCCTACGCCTTCGCGACTCTTAGTGAACGACTCACTGGCGCAGCTCGAACCTTGCCAAAATTACGAATGAAAAAGAGAATGAGAACTATACTCATTATCTAATGTCAAACAAGTCCTGGCGGGCAAAAAAGATAATCTGCTGATTTTTTTTACGGCAATGGCGGATTAGGAGGGGAAGAAAGGATCCGTGACGGGAAAAGCGTCCCGGAAGCGATGCCGTGCACCGCCCGGGTTGCGGGCCAGAAGGCACACAATGTGTTGCCTATCTGGCGCAAAGCGACACATGACAGCGCTATGTCGCTGAACGGCGATTAATATCGCACCATCACCGACTTCAGCTCCGTATAATCATCGATAAACGCGCTGCCGAATTCGCGCCCGATGCCCGAGCCCTTCATGCCGCCGAACGGTACCGCCGGGTCGAGGAAGGTATGCATATTGACCCATACGATGCCGGCCTCAATCGCCTCCGAGTAGCGTAGCGCCTGACGAATATTATCCGACCAGACGCTGGCCGCCAGTCCATACGGCGAAGCATTAATTCGTGCCAGCGCCTCTTCTTCGCTGCGATAGCCGATAAAGCTGCATACCGGGCCGAAGGTCTCCTCGCGCATCAGAGTACTCTCTTCGCTGCGCACTTTAACCGCGGTCGGCTGCAGGAAATAGCCCTCCCCCGGCAGCGCTTCGCCGCCGCAGACGATGGTATCGCCCTCGTCGCGGGCGGTCTGAATGAGCCGCAAAACTTTGTCATACTGCTGGCGGTTGGCCAGCGGCCCCATCAGCGTCCGTTCATCCAGCGGCGACCCCGGCGCAAAAGCGCTGAGCTTGTCTTTCAGCAGCGCCAGTACCGCATCCAGTTTTCCCTGCGGCAGATAAAAACGTTCCGCAGCGGCGCAAATCTGCCCCTGGTTCAGGTAGCCAGCTTCAATAATGCCGTTGACCATCGCCTCCGGCGTCAGGTCATCGAGGAACAGCGCGGCGTTTTTCCCCCCCAGCTCAAGGGTCACCCGTTTACCTGACGCACTGGCCGACTGCTGGACTTTTTCCCCGGTGGCCACCGAGCCGGTGAAGCTCACCTTGGCGCAGGCCGGATGCGTAATCAGCCGCTGGGCAATCTCGCCGCCGGCGCCGTTGACCACGTTAATCACCCCATCCGGGATACCCACCGCTTTTGCCAGCTCCGCCACGCGCAGCAGCGTCAGCGGCGTATATTCGCTCGGCTTGAGGACGATGGTGCAGCCGCAGACCAGGGCCGCCGCCAGCTTCCAGATGGCAATCATGATGGAGAAGTTCCACGGCACGATGCCAACCACCACCCCCAGCGGCTGGCGGCGGGTAAAGGCGGTATATTTCTCCCCGGCCATCGATGGCAGCGAGACATCCAGCGTTTCACCGGTGACTTTCCCCGCCCAGCCGGCGAAGTAGCGCAGGAACGCCACCGACTGGTCCAGCTCGAGCATCCGCGCCAGCGTGATAGTTTTGCCGGAACAGAGACTTTCCAGCTGCGCCAGCGCTTCGCGATGCTCTGCCAGCGTGTCCGCCAGCTTCAGCAGCAGCGCGCCGCGCGCCAGCGTCGGCATCTCGCGCCACTGACTAAACGCCTGGCGGGCGCTCTCCATAGCGCGATCCGCCTGGTCACTATCCGCCGCGGTGACCTCGGCAATCGCCTGCCCGGTCGCCGGGTTGATCACCGCGAACGGCGCGCCGCGGCCCGCCTCACGTTGACCGGCAATAAACTGCCCGTGCGGCTGGCGTAAGAAGGCGGTCACTTCCGCCAGTAAGGTTATCTCGCTCATCGTCAGCACCCGTTTTTCAGCAAAGTTAACCCATCACAGCACGGCTTCCCGCCGCAGCCTATCGTTCTAAAGAACGTCATTCTTCCGGACGATATTCAACGCCCGCGCGGCGTGCTGTGATGAGGGTCTTGAGCCAGGCAAGACCACAGGGTAACGCGATGAACATCAAGATCGATGCGCTGAACTACTACGGCGCGACGAAGAAATATCACCTCCATTTCCCGGCGCTACGGGAAGATATTGAAGCCGATGTGGTAATTATCGGCGGCGGCTTCTCTGGCATTAACACCGCCCTTGAGCTGGCGGAACAGGGGATCACCAACGTGGTGGTGCTGGAGGCGCGCCATCTCGGCTACGGCGGCACCGGGCGCAACGGCGGCCAGGTGATGGCCGGTATCGGCCACGATATCGAAGCGGTAAAAAAGCACGTCGGCAAAGAGGGGCTGGAGACGCTGTTTAAAATCGCCAACCTCGGCGCGGGCATCATTCGCGAACGCATCCGCAAATACAACATCGACGCCGATTTCGTGCCCGGCTACGGCTATCTCGCCTATAACCAGCGACAGCTTAAAACGCTGCGCCAGTGGGAGAAGGAGTTTAAAGCCGCTACCCCGGATGAAGAGATCGAACTGTATACCGGAAAAGAGGTGCAGCAGGTGGTGGGCTCCGAGGTCTACTGCGGCGCGCTGAAACATATGGGCGGCGGCCAGATCCATTCACTCAATATGCTGCTCGGTTCGGCGCAGGCCGCCCATTCGCTGGGGGTGAAGATTTTCGAATCCTCGCCGGTGGTGGAAGTGAATTACGGCAAACAGGTGCGGGTACGCACCGCGATGGGCAGCGTCAAAGCCGCCAAACTGCTGTGGGCCTGCGACAGCTTCCTCAACAATATGGAGCCGGAGATCTACAACAAGACGCTGGTCACTTACTCCTACCAGGTGTCGACCGAGCCGCTCTCCGATGAACTGATCGAACGCATCAGCCCACTGCGCGGCGCCTTCAGCGATATTCGCCCGGTAATTAACTACTACCGCGTCACCCGGGAAAACCGCCTGCTGTTCGGCAGCGCCACCCGCTTTGTGGAGTATACGCCGAACGATTTCGCCGCCTGGAACCGCACCTTGCTGGCGGAGGTCTTCCCCTATCTCAGGGATGTGAAGATCGATTTTGCGTGGGGCGGGCCGATGGCCTGTAGCGCCAATCTGTTCCCGCAGATCGGCACCCTACGCGATCACAACAACGTCTTTTACGTCCAGGGGTACTCCGGCTTCGGCGTCACCCCGTCGCACATCGTGTGCAAAATCCTCGCCGAAGGGATCAACGGCGGTTCCGACCGCTATCGCCTGCTGAGCAGCATCCCCCACGCGACCATCCACGGTCGTGACAGTCTGCGCTTGCTATTAGTCACGGCCGGAAAACTGATGCATCAAACCGCCGGTTTCTGGAAAGGCCGGAGTTAACCAGGAGAACGCTATGCACGCTTTTAAACTTAAACACCCGGTACCTGATCTGCAGCCGATCGGCAGCGTCAGCCTGCTCGGCGCGACGCCGACCGCCGGCGACCCGCAGGTAGCGGGCGAGATGATCTACGGCGAGCCGCAGGACGCCTTTACCTGCGGACTGTTTTCGTCCACTGAGGGGAGCTTTACCATGACCTATCCGTTTACCGAGCACGCCACCGTGCTGGAGGGCGAAGTGGAGCTGACCGTCGCCGGCGGCGAGCCGCAGCGCTTTGCGCCGGGCGACAGCTGGTTTGTTAAACAGGGCACCGAAGTGGAGTGGAAAATTCTGACGCCGCGCTTTGTGAAGCACTACCTGGCGAACGTCGAGACCCGCTAACAAACTGATAATGCCCGGCGGCGCATTACGCCTTCTCCGGGCTACCAAATCGCACAGCGCTGTAGCCCCGGTAAGCGGCAGCGCCACCGGGGGGGTTGAGGCCAAATTAAAGGCAGGCCGCACGGACCGTAGGCCGGATAAGGCGCAGCCGCCATCCGGCAGAAACAGGCGCAACGTGGCAAGACGGATGGCCCCGGTTTTCGGGGTCATATTGTTTATCCGCCGCGACATTCATCGACTGCGTCACAGAATCATGCGCCGCCCTCCACCTTCCGGACGATATTCGTTGAGCAGGATGCCCGCCTAAATTATGACTATCCGGGAGTGGCGCTGGCTATTCCCTGCCCTACCCCATTATTGTGCAGAGGTTGACTATGTTTAGTAACAGACTCGCCAGCCATCTTGAGCGCGGCGTCGTCGGCTTCCCGACCACCCTCGCCAGCTCCGTCGGGCTGATCATGGCCAGCCCGGTGATCCTGACGGTCACCAGCGGCTTCGGCATGGGCGGTGATACCTTCGCGCTGGCGGTGCTGCTGGCCTTTATTATGATGCAGGCGCAGGTCACCACCTTTGCCGAGGCGGCGACGCTCATTCCCACCACCGGTTCGGTGTACGACTATATCTCCTGCGGCATGGGCCGCTTCTTCGCTATCACCGGCGCGCTGTGCGCCTATCTGATCGTCCATATCTTCGCCGGGACGGCGGAGACGATCCTGGCGGGCATTATGGCGCTGGTGAACTTCGAGTCGATTAACGCCCAGATGGCCGCTCACCAGAATACCTGGATGGTGGGCGTCGGCATGGTGGTGATTTTCGGCTTGCTCAACGCCATCGGCGTGGAAATCTTCGGCAAGGTCGAAGTAGTGCTGACCTTCGGCATGTGGACCACGCTGACCATTTTCGGCCTGTGCGGCATTTTTATGGCGCCGGTCACCCATCTGTCCGGCTGGTTCGGCACACCGCTGAACGTTAGCGATATCAACGGCCTGTTCGGCTATATCGGCATGGCGATGTTTATGTTCGTCGGTTGCGAACTGGTGACGCCGATGGCGCCGGAGATCAAACAGGCCCACCGCACCATACCGCGGGCGATGGCGCTGGGCCTGCTGGGGGTCGCCAGCTGCATGTTTATCTACGGCGCGGCGATCAACCGCCAGGTGGAGAATACCGTGCTCGACGCGGCCAACAACGTCCATCTGCTGGATACACCGATGGCGATCCCGGCCTTCGCCGAACGGGTGATGGGCCACGCCGGCCAGTACTGGCTGGGGGTCGGGCTACTGTTGGCCGGCTGCGCCACCATCAATACGCTGATGGCCGCCGTGCCGCGTATTATCTACGGCATGGCGCTGGACGGCGCGCTGCCCCGTTTCCTGACCTGGCTGCATCCGCGCTTTAAGACGCCGGTGATCGCCATTGCCATCGGGGTGGCGATCCCCTGCCTGCACGCCTGGTATCTGAACGGCGATCTGGACCGCATCGTGCCGCTGATCCTCGCCGCGGTCTGCGCCTGGGGCGTCGCCTATCTGCTGGTTACTCTGTCGGTGGTGATGCTGCGCATTCGCCGCCCGGACCTGCCGCGCGCCTACCGCTCGCCGTGGTTCCCGCTGCCGCAGATTATCTCCAGCGTCGGGATCATCATCGCTATCGTCAATATCACGCCGCCCGGGATGGACAGCCGCCAGGTGCTGGTGCCGTTCGGCATAATGCTCGGCCTGACCGCCGCTTACGCCCTGTTCTGGACGGTGTGCGTGCAGCGCGTCAATCCGTTCAAGCCGCTGGTAGTGGAAGAGGTGGTTGAACGCGCCATCAACAATTATGAAAAACAGACCCGCGGGGAGATGACGCCAGATGTCCTCCGTCCCCTGGTTTGAAACGCCGTTAATGAACGCGGTGCAGTGCGATCTGGCGGGCTGGCCCAGCGAAAAGCTGAGCGAACGCAGCGCGCTGCTGCGCTTGAACGACGCCACCGCCGTCATCTTCAGCGTGCGTCAGAAGCGGCTGTTTATGGCCAGCATTCACAGCTGCGAGTTTGTCGTCGAGGGGCCGGTGACCCGGCCCGTGCGCGGTAACATTCGCGCCCATCAATCCGGCTGGTGGAAACGCCAGCCGATCCGCTTTATCGGCGGCAAAGACAGCGCGGAACTCGCCGGCTATCTCAACGGTTTTCCTAATCTCCAGCAGACCTTAAGCGAGCTGGATTACCGCCGCTTTTCGCTGACCTTTGATAGTAGCGGCTGGCGCTGCAGCATTGAACCCTGGGCCGCCAGCGAAGTGGTCTGTAAAATGCCGCCGCTGCGCCGTTATCTGCGGCTGGAAGCGCAGCAGCGGATGCTGCTGCTCAGCGTGCTGGCGATGGTTAATCAGGCAGTAAGTCAGTGGATGCGCGGTGAAATCGCAGAAGAGAAAGCATTGACTTCCCCGCCATCACCGCGGGGAAGCTGAGGTGGTTTATAGCAGGCCAAACTGCTGCGCCAGCCGATCGATGGCCTGGCGCTGGAACTGCGCGAACGTGGCGCGCGGCTGCTGCTGTTGAATAAATTCCAGCAGCGGATCCTGGACCTCGGTGCGGATGCCGCTCAGGGCTTCCATCACCGCCAGGCCGCAGAACGGCACGTAGGATTCGGCGTAGCCGCCCTCGTGCACCATCACCAGTTTCCCGCCGCACAGGCGATCCGCCGCCTGCTGGACCTGTTCGGTCATCGCCCGGAAGCTATCGCTGTGCAGCTGCATCCGCGCTAATGGATCCATGGCGTTGGCGTCATAGCCGCAGGCGATGATGATCAGCTCCGGCTCAAAACGCGCCAGTGCCGGAATAACGATAGTTTCCAGCGCATAGCGCCAGCTGTCATCCCCCGCCCCGGCCAACAGCGGAATATTGATGTTGTAACCTTCGCCCGCGCCCACGCCGCGATCGTCCTCGCCGGCGTAGCCCGGCGGGAAGCAGCCGTCCTGATGCAAGGAGATAGTCAGTACGTCGTCGCGCTGCAGGTAGATATGCTGGGTGCCGTTGCCGTGGTGAACATCCCAGTCAATGATCGCCACCTTGCCCAGCCCCAGCTGCGCTTTCGCTCGCTCGACGGCAATGGGAATATTGGCGAGGAAACAAAATCCCATCGACTGGTCCGGCAGGCAGTGGTGTCCGGGCGGGCGCGACAGCGAATAGGCGTTATCCAGCTCCCCCTTCAGCACCGCTTCCACCGCCGCACAGGCCAGCCCGGCGGAAAGACAGGCGATTTCATAACTGCCCGGCCCCAGCGGCGCCTCTTTGCCGAGCATGCCGCCGCCGTTATCGCTTATCGCCTTGAAGCGCTCCAGATAGCTGTCGGGGTGGATCCGCCGCAGGTCCTCAAGGCTCGCCGGCGCCGCGCTGCGCAGCGCCAGCTGCGGCGTCAGCCCGGAGACATCCATCAGGTTTTTCATCCGCCGTTTGGTCTCTGGCGATTCAGCATGACCGCCGCCGGCGGGCGGCTGTACCCACCCGCCCACCGGCAGCGTCACCGCGTGCAGACCGGTACTGTGCCAGAAACAACGTTCATCAAAGAAGAAACCGGTTTTTCTTTTCACTCTATCCTCCCGTGGGCTAAGCCTTCCCGGCGGCGGACGCCGCCACAATTAAAATCAGTGACAGCAGCGCGCAGACGCCTGCCGCCGCCAGCAGCGGGTCGGCGCTGGCGAAGTGTTGCAGTAAGGCCCCCGCAAGCGCCGGGCCAGCCGCCATGCCGCCGCCGATCACCAGATTGATGCTGTTCATTAGCCGACCGCTGTTATCGAGCCCGGCCACGCGGGCGAGAATAAAGGGCAGCACGAAGGTCCAGGTGAACTTAAACAGCAGCGCCGCGATGGCGTAACGCACCAGCAGCGGCTGGCCGATCAGCAGCCCAACGCTGACGATCAACAGGCCGTAGCCCAGCCACACCGGTAAACGATCGGCCCGCCGGGTGCCGCGCAGGGCCGCGCCGCCGGCGCCGATAATGCCGCAAACCGTCGCCGCCGCCAGCACCAGACCGACCTGCGTCGGGCTCAGCCCCGCCGCGCTGCCGATGGTGCCGATAAAGGTCCACACGGCGCTGAGGCTGATATAGAAAGTGAGCACCGCCAGCACCGCCAGCGCCTGACGCCACAGCGCCGTCGACGGCTGCTGGCGGAAGACTGAAAGCGGTTGAAAGCGCGGAGGGAAAGCGGATACCAGCGGCAAACAGCAGAGCATGATGGCGGCGAGGATCAGATACACCACCTTCAGGCCAAAGGTCGCGAACAGGCCGGGCAGCGCCAGCAGGCCAAGCATCCCTAACAGCAGTTGCCCGAGCACCCAGAAGGCGTAGACCCGCGACGGGTTCGGCGTTCCGGCCGCGCAGCTGATGCACAAAATCATCAACGTGCCGCCCGCCAGCGAGGCGATAAAGCGCGCCGCCAGCAGCGTCTCGTACTGGGTGACCACCGCCGAGGCGAGGTTGGCGGCCAGAAACACCACCCCGGCCGTCAGGGCAACCCGCCGCCAGTCGAGGCGGCTCATCCACCACCACGCCGGGAGCGTCGCCAGGCTCATCGCCCCCAGCTCCGCTGAGAACAGCCAGCCGATCTGCCCGGGTTTTAGCTGCCATTCGCTGGCCAGCTGCGCCGCCACCGCCGGCGCGGTCATCAGAATACCCGGCGCAATAGCGGCAAAAATAACGATCGCCGCCAGCAAACGCAGGGACACCACCAGCCCGGCGGGCCGGGAAAGCGCATTATCAGTGAGAGGTGTACTCGACATCGTAGGGCGTGCTCCGGTCAAAAAAGCCTCCCCCCGGAGGATCCTCCAGGGAGTGATACCCACAGGCATCAGGAAAACGCCGTGCTGCCACGGCGCGCGCGGGATGCGAAAGTCAGATTACAGATGCAGCGTACGCTGAGCGGCCGGCATCCAGGTTCGGGAAACCAGTTCGGTACGATTGACCACTTCGGTCTTGGCGAAAATATTGCGCAGGTGCGTTTTTACCGTCGAGAGCGAGATATCCAGCTGGCGGGCAATCAGCTTATTGCTGGCGCCTTCGCGCACCATGCCGACGATTTCCCGCTCTTTCGCCGTCAGGATGGCGGGCAAATCATCTTCTTCCTGCAGGCAGTCGCGAATGGCCAGCTCTACCAGCGGCAGCACCGCCTGGGCCCGCTGGCGCTCTTCGCTGGAGAAAGGCACGTCGCGCATCAGCGAGATACCGGCGACGATCCGCCGCTCGCGGCGGATAAAGATCTCGGTCATGTCGCGCACGTTATTCGGCAACATAAATTCATGATAGTAATGCCGGTTGCGGTCGCAGAGCCGCGGCGTCATCGCCGCCACGGTGGTGTTCTGGTGGCTAAAGTGCGACGGCAGAAGCGGATCCAGCGGCTGGAAGTTTTCCAGATATTGTTGGTGCGTATTATCGGAAATATTATGCAATATATAGTTTTCGGGTTTTAAACGATTATTTACTCGATAAAACACCGCTGAAGTTAGTGGAATTAACTGGGAAATAGTCTGTAAACAACGGGCTATTATCGCATCATTACGGCTGGCTTTTAACAAAGCAGACATGATAGGGCCTCCCCGTCGAGATGATGGTACATGACACATGGATGACTACTGATAATTGAAGCATACATTTCACATTTAAGTAACACAATCATTAACATATTAACAATGTGATAGCCGTTACAAAATTTTCAGCAATACATTGTTATATAAGGCATTTAAAAAACACCCCGGCCATGCTTTACGATAGCGGCGTTAAAACATAAACAAATAAGATTAACACCCGGCGTACCTGCCCCTGGTGATAAAAAAACCCTATTCCCGACGCGTGATTCTCATCCTAAAGAACGATGGATTTTTGTTTTTTTTCACTTATACCCTTAACAGGATGCATTTAATTTTCGCCGCGGCTTAATCATGTGATTACGCCTGACCCGCTGTTGCCAAAATAATATCAACAGTACCGGTCATTAACCGAGGATAAGCCGATGCTGAATATCGCCGCCCTGCGCCAGCAGCAAATTCCGCTGGCCGCTGAGCCGCGCTCGCCGGTGCCGTTTCATATTCTGATGAAGCCGATTGGCCCCGCCTGCAATCTCGCCTGCCGCTATTGCTATTACCCGCAGGACGAAACGCCGGTCAACAAGATGGATGACGCGCGGCTGGAGCAGTTTATCCGCCGCTATATTGCCGCCCAGCCCGCCGGCGCGCGGGAAATCAACTTTGTCTGGCAGGGGGGCGAGCCGCTGCTGGCCGGCCTGAGCTTCTACAAAAAAGCGCTCGCCCTGCAGGCGCGCTATGCCCCCGACGGCGTGACTATCAGCAACAGCCTGCAGACCAACGGGACGCTGATCAACGACGCATGGTGCCGACTGTTCCGCGAACATGGCTTTATTATCGGGTTGAGCCTCGAAGGCAACGAAGCGCTGCAGGACTACCATCGTCCGGATAAACGCGGCCGGTCGACCTGGTCGGCGGCGCTGCGCGGCATTGACCTGCTCCATCAGCATCAGGTGGACTTTAATCTGCTGGTGGTGGTGCATAACGAGATGGCGGCCCACGCGGCGGCGATTTATGACCGGCTGGTCAGCCTCGGCGCGCGCTATCTGCAGTTTCAGCCGCTGATGAGCGAAGGCGCGGCCCTGCGCGAAGGATACCAGCTCAGCGCCGATAACTGGGGACGTTTTATGGTCGGCATCTGGCGACAGTGGCGGAAGCGCTGCGATAGGGGGCGGGTGTTCGTTATCAATATCGAACAGGCGTGGGCGCAGTATTTCACTCATACCAGCGGCAGCTGCGTGCACAGCCCCCGCTGCGGCAGCAACCTGGTGATGGAGCCCGACGGACAGCTCTACGCCTGCGACCACCTGATCAACGCCGAACATCGGCTGGGCCGCCTCGATGAGCAGACGCTCGCCGCCGCGGTCGACGCCTCGGTGCAACTGCCTTTCGGTCAGCAGAAAAGTCTGCGCCGCGAATGCCAGACTTGCTCGGTAAAAATGGTCTGCCAGGGCGGCTGCCCGGCGCATCTCAACGCCGCAGGCAACAACCGCCTCTGCGGAGGCTACTACCGCTTCTTTAGCGACATCCTCGCACCATTACGCCCCTTTTCCCGCGACCTTAATGGCCTGAAGGCCTGGCGGGCCGCGTTTGTTGGGACTGCGCATACTGCGTAGCGCCTTACCCTGATGATATCCCCCTCTGAACAGGAGAGTCAGTCGTGAACAAAAAAGCCATGGCCGCGGCGGTCAGCATGATCCTCGCCGGTGGCGCGCACGCCGCGCAGCAGGAGCGTCCAAACGTCATCGTGATTATCGCCGATGATATGGGCTACTCGGACATCAGCCCCTTTGGCGGCGAGATCCCCACCCCCAACCTGCAGGCGATGGCCGAGCAGGGAATGCGCATGAGCCAGTATTACACCTCGCCGATGTCGGCCCCGGCGCGCTCAATGCTGCTCACCGGCAACAGTAACCAGCAGGCTGGGATGGGCGGCATGTGGTGGTACGACAGCACCATTGGCAAGGAGGGCTACGAGCTGCGGCTGACCGACCGCGTCACCACCATGGCCGAGCGCTTTAAAGACGCGGGGTATAACACCCTGATGGCCGGTAAATGGCACCTCGGTTTTGTTCCCGGCGCCACGCCGAAAGATCGCGGCTTTAATCACGCCTTCGCCTTTATGGGCGGCGGCACCAGCCACTTTAACGACGCGATACCGCTGGGGACCGTTGAAGCCTTCCACACCTACTACACCCGCGACGGCGAGCGCGTCTCCCTACCGGATGATTTTTACTCCAGCGAAGCCTACGCCCGCCAGATGAACAGCTGGATTAAAGCGACGCCGAAGGAACAGCCGGTCTTCGCCTGGCTGGCCTTCACCGCCCCTCATGATCCCCTGCAGGCGCCGGACGAGTGGATTAAGCGCTTCAAAGGCCAGTATGAGCAGGGTTACGCCGAGGTCTATCGCCAGCGCATCGCCCGCCTGAAAGCGCTGGGAATTATCCATGACGATACCCCGCTGCCGCATCTGGAGCTGGATAAAGAGTGGGAAGCGCTAACGCCAGAGCAGCAGAAATATACGGCGAAAGTGATGCAGGTGTATGCGGCGATGATCGCCAATATGGACGCGCAAATCGGCACCCTGATGGAGACGCTGAAACAAACCGGGCGCGATAAAAATACCCTGCTGGTCTTTTTAACCGATAACGGCGCCAACCCGGCGCAGGGTTTCTACTACGAATCTACCCCGGAATTCTGGAAGCAGTTCGATAACAGCTATGACAACGTCGGCCGCAAAGGATCATTTGTCTCCTACGGCCCGCACTGGGCCAACGTCAGCAACGCCCCCTACGCCAATTATCACAAAACCACCAGCGCCCAGGGCGGCATCAATACCGACTTTATGATCTCCGGTCCCGGGATCACCCGCCACGGTAAAATCGACGCCTCGACGATGGCGGTGTATGACGTGGCGCCGACGCTATATGAATTCGCCGGCATCGATCCGAACAAGTCGCTGGCGAAAAAGCCGGTGTTGCCGATGATCGGCGTCAGCTTTAAGCGCTATCTCACCGGCGAAGTACAGGAGCCGCCGCGCGGCAACTACGGGGTTGAACTGCATCATCAGGCGGCCTGGGTCGATGGCGAATGGAAGCTGCGACGGCTGGTGCCGCGCGGCCTCACCGCCGGCGACGCGCCGTGGCAGCTATTTAATCTGCACGACGACCCGCTGGAGACGCATGATGTCGCGGCCGAACATCCCGATCGGGTCAAAGCCATGAGCGAGGCCTACGAGGCATTTGCTAAGCGCACCATGGTCACCCGGGCACAGGGCAAGATGATCGATTACGTCGGCATCGACAGCAAAACCGGGCGCTATCTGGCAGTCGACCCCGCCACCATGAAGCCGGTGCCTGCGCCGCAGGCGATCCCTGTGAGCGAGATCCATTAACCACCACGGCTATCGTTCTTCCGGGCGATAGCCGGGACCTGACGCGCTTTTTAAGGTAATCGGAAACCCCATTACAGGAGAGTGCGGATGGCGAGAGTCGTGGTAATTACCGGCGGTGGAACCGGAATTGGCGCCGCCTGCGCGCGGCTGATGCGCGCCGCGGGCGACCGGGTGTTTATTACCGGACGGCGCGAAGCGCCGCTGCAGGCTGTCGCCGATGAGACCGGCGCCACGGCGCTGGTGGGCGATGCCGCCGACGGCGAGGTGTGGCGCCAGCGGCTGCTACCGGCGATCCTCGACCAGACCGACGGGATTGATGTCCTCATCTGCAGCGCCGGCGGGATGGGCAACAGCCCCGCCGCCGAGACCAGCGACCGCCAATGGCGCGAGGCGCTGGACGGCAATCTCACCAGCGCCTTCGCCAGCGTTCGCGCCTGTCTGGCTTCGCTGATTGCCCGCCGCGGCAATGTGCTGTTTGTCGCCTCCATCGCCTCTCTGGCCGCCGGGCCGCAGGCCTGCGGCTACGTCACCGCCAAACACGCTTTAATCGGCCTGATGCGCTCCGTCGCCCGCGATTATGGCCCCCAGGGGGTACGCGCTAACGCCGTCTGTCCCGGCTGGGTCACGACGCCGATGGCGGATGAAGAGATGCGCCCGCTGATGCAGGCGGAAGGGCTGTCGCTGACTGAGGCTTATCAGCGGGTATGTCGCGATGTTCCGCTGCGCCGCCCCGCCAGCCCCGAGGAGATAGCCGAGGCCTGTCAGTTTCTCTGTTCACCGCAGGCCGCCATCATCAGCGGCGCTACGCTGGTCGCCGACGGCGGGGCCAGCATCGTCGATGTTCCCACTCTGGCGTTTGCCTAACGCCCTACTCTGTTCAGGAGCCCCTATGACTTCAGAAGCCGTATTTATCCAGGTCGGCGCGCTGGCCGATGGTTTTGCGCCGCACGGTAACCTGCTGGCTACCGCCAGCCTGCCCGCAGGCGAAAACTTTACCTTTTATGTCGCCGGGAGCGAGCCGCAGCAGCTGGTTATCGAAGATGAGCAGACGCTAAGCTGGAACGGCAAGCGCGCCCCCTGGCGGGCGACCGCCCTGCGCCCGGACATTCTGTTTATCGACTTCCTTGACCCGGAGCGGGATAACGCCAGCATTAGCGCGGTATGCAACCTGACGCAGCGCAATGCCACGCTGGTATACGGCCAGCTGCCGGACGAAGCCGCCGCGCGGCTGGACGCCTTCAGCCGGGTAGAACAAGGGTTGCCGCTGACCGCGGTTGAGGTCCGTTTCGTCTTCGCCCGCCTGGATGCCCAGCCGGGGCCGCTGCCGGGCTTTACCGATGCACTCATTGGCATGCGCAATCAGTACACCTACAGCCCGACCGAGCGTTATGAACACATCTATCTCAACGACAATTTTTACGCCTGGCAGTGTCTGGACGGCGTGGAAAAGGGGCTGGCGGATGTCGATCGCTGCCACTATGTGCAGGTGGCTGAGGATCTCTATCTGTTCGTCTGGCGGGAGAAAATCATTCCCACGCTGGGGGTGATCCTCATCGATCTGCAGCAGATGCGCACTGACGGCAAGATCATGGGCTATCAGGGCAGCGATTTCGGCGCCCTCAGCAATTTTCCGGTCGGCGCCAGCGCGAAGATCCTCAACGTCACCCGCCATCAGGAATAGTAGGGCGCCGCCGGGCACGCTTTCAGGCACCGCACCCGTCATTTCGCCGGGTGGCGGCTGCGCCTTACCCGGCCTACCGGGGCCTCTCACAGGCTCACACCTCGCAGGCCCGGTAAGCGCAGCGCCACCGGGCGATGCTATCAGGCACAGAGCCGCTTTATTGCCGGGTGGCGGCTGGCGCCTTACCCGGCCTACGGTCCGTAGCAGCCAGCCGTTAACTTACCCACTAGTGCGACTGAAACTGCCGGTGTTGCGGCCTCAACATCGCTGAGACGTTCCCGGAAGGCCGGGGCAGCCCGCATGGATGCGGGCTGAGGGCCGTGTTTTGCACGGACGCTGCCTCGGCCCGACCCGAAGCCTGCAGGGATAAGTCGAAGGGACCGCGCAGCGGCGATGTTGCTGGCCGGAGCCCGGGGGTACAGGGGGCGGCGGCGACTGGCCGCCCCCTGTGCGCTCCCTGCACCATGACTGCCATAACGCAGACAATTAACCGGGAGCGCAATCGGCCCGGAAGTAACATAGAAGCTGTAGCCCTGCTAAACGCAGCGCGAGCAAGGACATTTCCGATTGCGCCGATATTTCGCCGGGTGGCGGCTGGCGCCTTACCCGACCTGGGATTCGCGCAACCTGTCGTTAATTTATTCACCAGTCTTGCTGAAACTGCCGGTGTTGCGGCCTCAACATCGCTGAGACGTTCCCGGAAGGCCGGGGCAGCCCGCATGGATGCGGGCTGAGGGCCGTGTTTTGCACGGACGCTGCCTCGGCCCGACCCGAAGCCTGCAGGGATAAGTCGAAGGGACCGCGCAGCGGCGATGTTGCTGGCCGGAGCCCGGGGGTACAGGGGGCGGCGGCGACTGGCCGCCCCCTGTGCGCTCCCTGCACCATGACTGCCATAACGCAGACAATTAATTGGGAGCGCAATCGGCCCGGAAGTAACATAGAAGCTGTAGCCCTGCTAAGCGCAGCGCGGGCAGGGGCATTACCGGTTGCGCCGTTATTTTGCCGGGTGGCGGCTGGCGCCTTACCCGGCCTATGCTCCGCGTCATGTTTAGCCTTCCCCCCTCTCCCCGCCGGGAAGAGGGATTGCCTCAGGCGCTGGCGCCGTCCAGCCGCGCCACTTGCTCCGCGCTCAGACTCAGCGCCGCCGCGCGGGCAAAACTCTCCACCTGAGCCACGCTGGTGGCGCTGGCGATCGGCGCGGTCACCCCTTCGCGGCCGATCAGCCACGCCAGGGCCACCTCAGCCGGCTTCGCGCCCTGCTCGTCCGCGACCGCCGCCAGGGTATCGATAATCCGCATCCCGCGCGGATTCAGGTACTTACCAATCCCGCTTCCGCGCTGGCTCTGTGTCAGATCCGACGGCTGGCGGTACTTACCGGTTAAGAACCCCGAGGCCAGGCTGTAGTAGGTCACCACCCCGATATCGCGGCTGACGCAGAGATCGCACAGCGCACCTTCAAACGCAGAGCGGTGGTAGAGGTTATATTCCGGCTGCAGCACCTGCCACGCAGGCAAGCCGCCCTTACGCGCCACCTCCAGCGCCCCCGCCAGTTGCATCGCATCGAGGTTAGAGGCCCCCATCGCGCGGATTTTTCCGGCCTGCTGCAGGCTGTGGAAGGCCTCCAGCGTTTCCGCCACCGGGGTTTGCGGATCCGGCCAGTGGGAGAAGTAGAGGTCGATATAATCGGTATTCAGGCGACGCAGAGAGTCGTCAACCGCCTGTTGGATCCAGGCTTTGCTGAGCCCTTTATGGCCGGGGAGGCCGAGATCGGAGCCGACTTTGGTGAAAATTTTGACTTTATCACGCATGCCGGGGCGCGCCTGTAGCCAGCGGCCGATTATGGTTTCAGATTCGCCGCCCTGGTTGCCCTCCGCCCAGCGGGAATAAACATCCGCCGTATCGATAGCGTCAAAACCGTGGTCAACGAAAGCATCAAGAAGAGCAAAACTGGTTTTTTCATCGATGGTCCAGCCAAAGACGTTGCCGCCAAAGACTAATGGGGCGATGGAAAATCCGGTTTTGCCCAAAGGACGTGTCATCATGCCGAGTACTCCTTAGCTTATATTCTGCTTCCCTCAGGTAACCATAGGGGTCAGGAGAGGAGGTCGATTGGATAATCAGAAAAGGAATCTTACGGCGGGCGCTCCACGCCCGCAGGTACACTCTGACATTATGTCCCGGAATAAACATCAAAGCTAAAATATTTGCCAGCTAATTTTTTATAGGTGCCGTCGGCAAGAATCTTCGCAATCGCGCCGTTAATTTCCTGACGCAGCGCCTCATCGTCTTTACGCAAACCTATCGCCGCCCCGGCGCCAAACAGCGTATCGTCCTGCAGATGGCCGCCGACAAAGGCGAATTCTTTACCCTGCGGCTGCTGCAGGAAGCTGTAGTCGGCCATCATCCCGGAGAGCACCGCGCCGTCGATGCGCCCCGACTCCAGGTCACGCACCACGCTATCGGCCCCCTGGTAGGCCACAATGTTTATCCCCTGCGGCCGCCAGTGCTGGTTAACATACGTCTCCTGCGCCGAGCCCTGCTCCACGCCGATGGTTTTGCCCTTCAGCTGTTCCGGCGTATTGCCTTGCAGGGTATTTTTACGCGCCACGAGGAACACCGGCCCGTTATACAACTTGTCGCTAAAGGCAATCTGCGCTTTGCGCTTCTCGGTCATATACATCCCGGAAAGGATCGCGTCGAATTTACGCGCCTTCAGCGCCGGGATAATGCCGTCGAAATTGCTTTCCACCCACACGCATTTCGCCTGCAGCTGCTGACAAATGGCGTTGCCTAAATCGATATCAAACCCCGCCAGCTTGCCCTGCGGATCTTTCCATTCAAACGGCGCGAAAGTCGGGTCGACGCCGAAGCGGATCTCCTTTCCCCCTTCGGCCAGCGCCGACGTCGACGCCATTAAGGCCAGCCATAGCAACAGTGATTTTTTCATTCGCGTTCTTCTCCAGAGATTAGCGACAGTGTTTTTCCACCAGACGGGCGAACAGCGTCGCGCCGATGGTGATAATGTCATCGTTAAAGTCGTAGCCGGGGTTGTGCACCATGCAACCGCCCTTCTCCCCTTTCTCGCCATTGCCGAGCAGGAAGTAGCTGCCCGGGCGTTCGCGCAGCATAAAAGCGAAATCCTCGCTGGCGTTCATCGGCGAGACCGACTCCAGGACCCCTTCGCGGCCAAACACCTCCAGCGCCAGCGCCCGGGCGAAATCGGTCTCTTCAGGACTGTTGGTTAATACCGGATAGGAGTCGTAAACCTCCACTACGCTGCTGGCGCCATAGCTTTTGGCGGTAAAGTCAGCGAGCTCGTGAATACGCTTGATCAGCAGGTCGCGGATTTCCGGCTTCATCGCCCGCACGCTCAGCTCCATCACCGCGCTCTCCGGAATGACGTTGGAGGCGATACCGGCCTGGAAGGTGCCGACGCTGACCACTGCCGTTTCCCCCGGCGGCACGTTGCGCGCCACGATGCTCTGCAGGGCCATCACCAGCGCCGCACCGGCGACGATCGGGTCGACGGTGCGCTCGGGGTGGGCGCCGTGGCCGCCGTAGCCGGTAATCGTGATTTTGACGGTGTCCGCCGAGGCCATGAAGTTGCCGGCGTAGAAGCCCAGCTTGCCTACAGGCAGGCCTGGCATGTTGTGCAAGCCAAAGATGCGTTCGCAGGGGAACTGCTCGAACAGGCCGTCTTTAATCATTAAATCCGCGCCGCCGATAGCCTCTTCCGCCGGCTGAAAAATCAGATGCACCGTGCCGTTGAACTGACAGGCCGGCGAGGCGATATATTTCGCCGCCGCCAGCAGAATGGTGGTGTGACCGTCATGGCCGCAGGCGTGCATTTTTCCTGGCGCCGTGCTGGCCCAGGGTAAACCGGTGGTTTCCTCGATCGGCAGGGCATCCATATCGGCGCGTAAACCGATGGTGCGCGGAGAATCGCCTTTGCTCAGGCTGCCGACCACGCCGGTCTTGCCGAGACCGCGCGTCACCTGATAGCCCCATTCCGTCAGCTTGCTGGCGACCAGTTCGCTGGTATTAAACTCTTCAAGACTTAATTCCGGATTGGCATGTAAATAATGACGGATAGAAATCATTTCCGCTTCCGTCGCTTTAATTTCTGGAATTACATAATCACTCATGCCGCTCTCCGGGAAATAAATTAAGGACTTATCACGGTATCGCGATGAAAAGTTTATGCAAGCAGCATTTCTAATACCTGGAATGGACGCATCTTATTTAATAATTCACTCATCACAGCGCAATGAATAATAAAAATAGTGCAATTAAAAAATAAAAGTTTATTTTTTTGAGGATTTCCAGTTATTTACCCTACCCTGCACGGCCACATCCAGCGTTATATAAAATAAACGGGCAGGCAATTACAGAGGCTTTTCCTTCTCGCAATCGTTGCGCTGGCGGGCTGCAGCGCGCCGATCGCCGCCTCCACCAGCGGCGTGGCGTCAGATACCGCCTCGTTGCTCTCGAAGGTCAACGTTTATCATCTGACCGAAAAAGAACTGTCCACCCAGGCAACGATCAATGGTTATAAATACTGGCCGGATGCTGCGCTGGATCCGTAGCTTTCCGCGAGTGCGCCATCGCCGGATCAGGCTTTTCCTGACCCGGCGTCGCGGAGCAGCGCATTTAGTGGCCGAGGGCGCCACTTACCAGAATCGAGGTGATGATCCCGGTCGCCGCGGCGATCAGCACATAGTTACCGTCGATATAGGACCAGTGATGGCCTTCCGGCGGGGGCGGCAGGCCGCGGTCGCTCCAGTCGCGGACGCGATATTCATCGCCACGGAACGGCGCCGGAGCCGGGTGGCCTTTGCGGAAATCGTTCCCGCGCCAGGCGAAATGGTTCTGCTCATGACGTGCCAGATCGCGTTTGTCATGGCCGTCGCGATCCGGGCCATGCTGGTCATGGTCGCCCTGATGATGCGCGTCAGGTCCGCCCTGCGGTGCATGCCCGTCATGGTCCGGACCGTTCTGCCACACCGTGGGTTGCCCCGGACGATGGCCGTCGTTCGGGCCATCGGCAAAGGCCGGGACGCTCAGCACACAGGATAAAATTACTGCCAGAGAAATCATCTTTTTCATGGTACACCTCCTGATTCAGCTCCTTTGTACCGGGCAAATGTGAAGAAAGAGTGAGTAACTGGTTAACCAGGACGATTCCTGGCATCGGCTGTTACTGTGCTGCGCAACAGCCAGGCAGCGGGAGGAAGGACAATAAAAAAGGCCGCTTTCGCGACCTTTATTCAGACAGGTAAAAGGACTTATTTAGTCACTTTATTTTTTAACTCTTCGGCGCCGGTTTTGGTTTTATCCCAGCCCTTTTCCGCACCGGATTTGGTGGCGTTCCAGCCTTTTTCACTGACCTCTTTGGTCTTATCCCACCCCTTCTCGGTGCCTTCTTTGGTCTTGTTCCAGGTTTTCTGCGCGCCTTCGCTCACCTGGCTGCCGACGCTGTCCTGCTTGCCTTCGGCGGCGTGTTTCGCCTTCAGCTGCTGCTCTTCGCCCTCGTGCTGGGCCTGATGCAGCTTCTCTTTAGCGGTGTTGGCGTTGGCATTCGCCGCCGCGACGGTATCATCTGTTGCATGTGTTGTCGCAGCAAAAACCGGAGCCGCAACCAGAATAGCCGATAACGCAATCATTGCTTTTTTCATAATATCCTCTCTCACGTGTCGTGTTATGAGTCGCATTCAGGATGGCACAACGAACCGGGGATGACATTAGGAATTAGCCTGAAAAACGTCTTCGACCTCCAGCCATGGCAGAAAATGCTGCCGCCGCGCGCGCCCTGTCAGCGTTGGCATAATTTCCAACATGTTTGTTACATTTTATGAAATTTGCCCTTGATATACTTGCCGTTGACGTTTACTCGAGAATAATTCTCAGAATCATTATATTTATAAATTGGCAAACGGAACTCATTTTATGGCAAGAAAATCAGTAAGATCGCTGTTACTTACTGCGCTGCTCGCGACGCCCCTCCTCAGCTATGCAACCCAATATCCCCTGACGGTCACGGACCTTGACGGCCGGCAGGTCACCCTCGCCAAAGAGCCGCAGCGTATTATTTTGCAGGATGGTCGCGACATTATGACCCTCGCCCTGCTGGATCGGGACAATCCGTTTAAACGGCTGGTGGCATGGAATAATCTGGCGAAAAAGCAGGATGTTGCCACCTGGCAGATGCTGAAAACGACGTGGCCCCAGTCGGCCACGATCCTTGACATGGGCTTCAGCGATAAAGGGAACGTCGATCTTGAAAGCGTCATCGCCCGTCAGCCGGATCTGATGATCGCCCAGCTGCGCGCCAGGCCAGCGCTGATGGAGAGCGGCGTCATCGACAAGCTCAGCGCCCTGCACGTTCCGGTGCTGTTTGTCGACTATGAGATCGCCCCGGCGAAAGATACCGCCCCCAGCATCGACCTGCTGGGCAAAGTCCTTAACCGCGAGAGCCAGGCCAAAGCCTTTACCGATTACTATCGTCAGCAGCTGCAGACGATTCGCCAGAAAACCGCGGCCATCACGCCGAAGGCCAACGTCTTCGTGGAAGCGCTGGCCGGCAACAGCGACGCCTGCTGCTTTACTCACGGCCACAGCGGCTGGGGCGGGCTGGTGGAGGCGGTCGGGGCGAACAATATCGGTTCGCAGCTGCTGCCGGGCGCCTCCGGGTTCGTTTCGCTGGAGAAAATTATCAGTATGAAGCCCGACGCCTGGATCATGACCGGCTCGAAGCGCGGCAACAGCCAGGTGCTGCCCCTGGGTTATGCGGTTAAGCCAGAGGCGGTGAAGGCCCAGGCGCAGACGCTGCTGGCGCGACCTGGGGTCAGCCAGATCCCGGCGGTACAGGAAAAGCGGGCCTATGGCGTTTATCACCACTTCTATAACCACCCGTGGAATATTGTCGGCATGGAATACCTGGCGAAAGATATCTACCCGCAGGCCTTCGGCGATCTCAACCCGGATGAGACGTACCATTATATCGTGCGCCATTTCACCGACCTGCCGGACCAGCCGTTCGTCTTCTCCTGGCAGCAGAGCGAGTAATCCGGCATGCGTTTAACCTCCGACTCCGTGCTCGACGGGCTGCCCGCCGGGACCTCTGGCGTGATGAATGATTATCGCCGTATCGTGCGTCGCCGTCTGCTGCTGATCCTCCTGCTGGCGCTGTTGATTGTCGCGTCGCTGCTACTCGATTTTATGCTCGGCCCCTCCGGTCTGCCGCTGCAGAGCCTGTGGCAGACGTTAACCGATCCGGCCAGCGCCGATCCGGGCACGCGCGCCATCGTCTGGGATATCCGCCTGCCCTATGCGGTGATGGCGATTATCGTCGGTCTGGCGCTGGGACTGGCCGGCGCCGAAATGCAGACCATCCTCAATAACCCGCTGGCCAGCCCGTTTACCCTCGGCGTCTCCTCGGCTGCGGCGTTTGGCGCCGCGCTGGCGATTGTGCTGGGTATTGGCCTGCCCGGTATTCCCGGCCAGTGGTTTATCTCGGCCAACGCCTTTATCTTCGCCCTGCTGGCGGCCCTGCTGCTGGACGGCATCACCCGCTGGACCCAGGTGGCCACCTCCGGCGTCATTCTGTTCGGCATCGCGCTGGTCTTTACCTTTAACGCTCTGGTCTCGATGCTGCAGTTCATCGCCAACGAAGACACGCTGCAGGGGTTGGTGTTCTGGACCATGGGCAGCATCGAGCGCGCCTCCTGGAGCAAAGTCGCCATCCTGCTGGTCGCCCTGGCGCTGGTGATGCCCCTGTCGCTGCGCAGCGCGTGGAAGCTGACCGCCCTGCGGTTGGGCGAGGACCGGGCCATCAGCTTTGGCATTAACGTTCGCCGTCTGCGCCTGACCACGCTGCTGCGGATCAGCATCCTGTCAGCGCTTTCGGTGGCCTTTGTCGGGCCAATCGGCTTTATCGGCCTGGTGGCGCCGCATATTGCGCGGATGCTCTTCGGCGAAGACCATCGCTTTTACCTGCCCGCCAGCGCGCTGATCGGCGCCCTGGTGCTCTCCCTGGCCTCCATCGCCTCGAAAAACCTGATCCCCGGGGCCATTATTCCGGTGGGGATCGTCACTTCCCTGGTCGGGGTCCCGTTCTTTTTGAGCATCATTTTACGTCATCGGGGGCAGGTATGAGCGACCAGACATTATCCGGGCTGTCGCTGTCTCACTTCAGCGCCGGCTACCCCAGACGCAAGGTGATCGAGAACCTGACGGTTCCCCATCTGCCGCGAGGGAAAATCACCGCGCTGCTGGGGCCAAACGGCAGCGGTAAATCAACGTTAATGCGGGCGATGGCGGGTCTGGGCCCCTGCCGCGGCGAGCTGCTGCTGGAGGGGGAAAATCTGCTGACGCAGCCGTTCTCACGTCGCGCAGAGCAGGTGGTCTATCTTCCGCAGACGCTGCCCGCCGGCGTGCATCTGCATGTGCTGGAGTCGATAATCGTTGCCCAGCGCGCCGCCGGAGGACGCCACAGTCCGCAGCGCCAGGAGGAGGTGATGGCGCTGCTGCGACAGCTGGGGATTGCCCATCTGGCGATGAGCTACCTCGATCAGCTCTCCGGCGGGCAAAAGCAGCTGGTGGGTCTCGCCCAGTCGCTGATCCGCCAGCCGCGCCTGCTGCTGCTCGACGAACCGCTCAGCGCCCTTGACCTCAACTACCAGTTTCACGTGATGGATCTGGTGCGCCGGGAGACCCGGCGGCGCAACATCGTGACCCTGGTGGTGGTGCACGACATCAATATTGCCCTGCGTCACGCCGACCACGTGCTGATGCTCAAGGCGGGCCAGCTGCTCGGCGACGGCACCCCGGCCGCGGTCATCACCCCCGAGACTCTGGCGGCCGTCTATGGGGTGCGCGGGCGTATTGAACCCTGTTCGCAGGGGGTGCGGCAGGTGATTATTGACGGCCTGGTGGACAGCGAGGCCTGACCGCGGGGGGGGGGGGGGGGGGGGACCCCCCCCCCCCCCCCCCCCTCCTCACAGAAAAGCCAACCCTCCCCCCTCCCCTTCTCCCCCCCACCCCCCCCCCCCC
>NZ_JBPYUI010000016.1:26148-42815 GCF_051858335.1 Klebsiella sp. K47 | reverse complement strand
AAAAGAAAAACTGGGTGTGTGGGTAGCAGAGGCCGGAGAAAGGAACGTTCGGGGGAAAAAAATCAGGTATGTTTTGTGTTTTTTTTTTTTTTCCCCCCCCCCCCCCCCCCCCGCCGGCTTAGTGATCGAGATAGATATAGTTTTCCCAGCTTTTCATGCGGATCAGGATCTTCCTGATCAGCGACAGCTCTTTCAGGTGATCCGAGTAGACCGCCGCCTCGAGGGTGGCCCCCTGCGGCAGAGCGTATTCGGCAAAACGCGGATCGGTCACCTTCAGCACCACCAGCGCCCGGCCATGGGTATTGAGCGCGTCTGTGGTCAGCAGTTTGCCCTGCCCCTGGAACTGGCTCTCGCCAATCGCCGGCAGCACGTCGGCCACTTCTCCGCGAAAGACGGTGCCCGGGATAGCCGGAAACATCAGCTCCGCGGGCTCGCCTTTGTGCAGACGCTGCAGGGCGTTCTGGCGAAATGCCGCGACGTACTCCCGCGAGGCGGCGCCCTCCACCGGCACAAAGGTCATCAGCGGGATCATCCCCAGCGCAGTGGACATGGTGCCCGGCCGTAAGCCGACGGTACTGACATAGCCATCCTCCGGGGCGCGGACGACGGTGTTCTCCAGCTGAAACTGCGCCTTTTGCAGCTGCGCCAGCAGGGAGGCCACGGTGGTGTTTTTGCCCTTCACCACCGAGTCCAGCGCATTACGCGCCTGAACCACCTTTGCCTGAGCCGCGCTGACGCTGGCTTCATCGGCTTTCCACGTCTGCAGACGGGTATCAACCATTTGATCGGAGAAGGCGCCCTGGGCATGGCCCTCCCGATAGCGGGCATACTCCCGCCGCGACTGGTCGCGCTGGGCCACCGCACGGCTCAGCTCGGCCTGCGCCTGGCTTAACGCCGCGTTTAAGGAGAGCGCATCCTGACTGGCTGCTTTTATCTGCGCCTGCAGATCGTCCACTTTCGCCTGGAACGGCGTCGGGTCGAGGGTAAACAGCACATCGCCCTTATGCAGCATCTGGTTAGGCTTCACCGGTACGCTCTGCACCCGGCCGCGTACCTGCGACACAATCGGCACGGTGCGAAACACCTGGTTACCGACGTCGGTATAAGGGAAGTTGTAGTTCATCCCGAAGATCACCGCGCCAATCAGGGCGATACCGCCGAGCACCGCCGTCGGTACGGTCCACTTATTGAGCGGGATGCGAAAAACTTTAAACACCACGATGCATAGCGCGGCGTAGGTCAGCAACATTAACGTTTCCATTATTTTGCCTCCTTCGCTTTCAGAACGTCCACCTCGCGCTGGACCTGTTCCAGCTGCTGGACCACCGTTTCCAGACGCTGATGCAGCGCCTGCTGCTCGTCGGCAATGTGGCGCATCCCCCATCCGCGGTCTTCGCGCCACAGCGTCGCCCAGATCCATAACAAGGGCCACAGCGCGTGGAGGGTAAATAAGCTGACCCAACCGGCATAATGAATCGCATCCTGATGAGGATGACGCCGCTCTTTGGCGATTTCATAAGGAATATCGTGAATAACAATCACGCCATAAAAAAGTATTAAGGCCACGGCGATCAGAATGGCCAGCGCCACATAGTCCAGGGTCATAAAATAACTCCAGAGTGCAAGGTTAAATAAATAAAACAGCCAGATTCAGGCGTAACGGGGCCGGGGGAAAAAGCGCGCTTAGCGCTTTCCCTGGCGGTAATAGCAACGTGATGGCGTGAATCTGCCGAATCGGATTTAGAATTTCTCAGGAATATGACGGTCGATGGAGATCAGCTTGCCTTTTTTCACCGTGATATATCCCCCCTCGCGCAGCGCGGCCAGCACCTGGTACACATAGCTGCGCGAGAGATTGGTTCGTTTAATAATAAATGCCGACAGGCTCTCATGCTGACCCCCATCAATTTCGCCGCGATATAAATAGCGCGACAGCATCGATTTAATGGTCTGAAAGCTGGTCTGGCTGCCGCGTTCATAGTGGGCATCAAGGGCAAATATGCCCATATAGGCCAGGATCGTGGTCAGCTCTTGCATATAGCCCGGCGACGAATGAAAGAATATTCGCTCAAAATCGCTGGCGGTTATTTTCGCCAGCTGGCACTCGCCCAGACACTGATAATAGAGCGCGACCGACGGACAATAATGTTCCAGTAATCCTAACGGCATATGCGCGATAACAATCCCGACCAGGTTCTGCTCATCACCAAAGGCCAATGTCATTTGCCCCTGCAGCAGAAAGTAGAGATAGCCCGACTGCGGAATAAAGCCCTGGTCTTTGCCCAAACTCAGCGTTTCACTGCAGGCGATCACCGCCGGCAGATGCGTAGTCAGCGTCAGCTTCTGGTACCGATCGTAAATATCGCCAAAACTGGGGTTCATCGCGCTACGCACTCCTTTACCTTTGGCCACCGCGGCGGGGCTAACCGCGACCTGGTGAACTATACCTAAGCGGGTGGGGAAGGAAAAGTCCAGATCTGGAGTGGCGAAATATTCCGCCTGGCTCACATTTTTTACCCTCGCCTCCCTGTTTCGTGACCCAATCGTTCCGCTTACCGGTGGGCTGTGCTTTAATGAGCTAAACCGGTTTAATAAAGTTTAGCTTAGAGGAGCTTGTCGTATGAATGGAAAAATCTGGGTACTCGGCGATGCGGTCGTCGATCTCCTGCCCGATGGAGAGGGCCGCCTGCTGCAATGCCCCGGCGGCGCGCCGGCCAACGTGGCGGTCGGCGTGGCGCGGCTCGGCGGTGACAGCGGGTTTATCGGCCGCGTCGGCGACGATCCCTTCGGCCGTTTTATGCGTCACACCCTGGCGCAGGAGCAAGTGGATGTGAACTATATGCGCCTCGATGCGGCGCAGCGCACCTCCACGGTGGTGGTCGATCTCGATAGCCACGGGGAGCGCACCTTTACCTTTATGGTCCGTCCGAGCGCCGACCTGTTCCTTCAGCCCGAGGATCTCCCGCCGTTTGCCGCCGGTCAGTGGCTGCACGTCTGCTCCATCGCTCTCAGCGCGGAGCCGAGCCGCAGCACGACATTCGCGGCGATGGAGGCGATAAAGCGCGCCGGGGGCTATGTCAGCTTCGACCCCAATATCCGCAGCGACCTGTGGCAGGATCCGCAGGACCTTCGCGACTGTCTCGACCGGGCGCTGGCCCTCGCCGACGCCATAAAACTTTCGGAAGAGGAGCTGGCGTTTATCAGCGGCAGCGACGACATCGTCAGCGGCATCGCCCGGCTGAACGCCCGCTTCCAGCCGACGCTACTGCTGGTGACCCAGGGTAAAGCGGGGGTCCAGGCCGCCCTGCGCGGGCAGGTTAGCCACTTCCCTGCCCGCCCGGTGGTGGCCGTCGATACCACCGGCGCCGGCGATGCCTTTGTCGCCGGGCTACTCGCCGGCCTCGCCGCCCACGGTATCCCGGACAACCTCGCAGCCCTGGCTCCCGACCTCGCGCTGGCGCAAACCTGCGGCGCGCTGGCCACCACCGCCAAAGGCGCCATGACCGCCCTGCCCTACAAGGACGATCTTCAGCGCTCGCTGTGATCCCCTTGGGCCGGTTAACGGCCCACTTTGCTGGCGACATCACAATTCTTAAACCGGTTTAGCAATTTTTATTTTCACCGCGTTACCGACATGTTTAACATATCAACTAAACCGGTTTAGCAAACATTAGCACACTCACTGATTTACCTTTGGATGTCACCAACATGTATAAAAAACGGAAGTTAGCCATTCTTATTGCTTTGCTAACCGGCACCGCCGCCGCCCATGGGCAGACAGACCTGAACAGCATTGAAGCGCGTCTCGCCGCCCTGGAAAAACGCCTGCAGGACGCCGAGACCCGCGCCAGCACTGCCGAAAGCCGCGCCGCCTCAGCGGAGCAGAAAGTTCAGCAGTTAACCCAGCAGCAGCAGCAAACCCAGGCCACCACCCAGCAGGTGGCCAGGCGCACCACTCAACTGGAAGAAAAAGCCGAACGGCCCGGCGGCTTTGAGTTCCACGGCTATGCGCGTTCCGGGGTGATCATGAACGACTCGGCCGCCAGTACCAAATCCGGCGCTTATATGACCCCCGCCGGGGAGACCGGCGGCGCCATTGGTCGCCTGGGCAACCAGGCCGACACCTATGTGGAAATGAACCTCGAACATAAACAGACCCTGGACAACGGGGCGACCACCCGTTTCAAAGTGATGGTGGCCGACGGACAGACCACCTATAACGACTGGACGGCAAGCAGCAGCGACCTGAACGTACGCCAGGCGTTCGTCGAGCTGGGCAATCTGCCGACCTTCGAAGGCCCGTTCAAAGGCTCGACCCTGTGGGCCGGGAAACGCTTTGACCGCGACAACTTCGACATCCACTGGATTGACTCGGATGTGGTGTTCCTCGCCGGGACCGGCGGCGGGATCTACGACGTGAAATGGAACGACAGCCTGCGCAGCAACTTCTCGTTATACGGCCGCAACTTTGGCGATATCGCCGACAGCAGCAACAGCGTGCAGAACTATATCGTCAGCATGAATAACTTTGCCGGCCCGGTGCAGATGATGGTCAGCGGGATGCGGGCGAAAGATAATGACGACCGCCAGGACGCGAACGGCAATCTGGTGAAAGGCGATGCCGCTAACACCGGGGTTCATGCCCTGCTGGGCCTGCACAATGAGAGCTTCTATGGCCTGCGCGACGGGACCAGCAAAACGGCCCTGCTGTACGGCCACGGGCTGGGCGCCGAGGTTAAAGGCATCGGCTCCGACGGCGCGCTGCGCCCGGGGGCCAATACCTGGCGCTTCGCCAGCTATGGCACCACGCCGCTGAGCGATCGCTGGTTTATTGCCCCGGCCGTGCTGGCGCAGAGCAGTAAAGATCGTTATGTCGATGGCGACAGCTATCAGTGGGCCACCCTCAACCTGCGTCTGATTCAGGAAGTGACGCAGAACTTCGCCCTCGCCTGGGAGGGCAGCTATCAGTACATGGATCTGCAGCCTGAAGGCTACAACGATCGCCATGCGGTCAATGGCAGCTTCTACAAGCTGACCTTCGCCCCGACCTTCAAGGTGGGCAGCATCGGCGACTTCTTCTCGCGGCCGGAGATCCGCTTCTATACATCGTGGATGGACTGGAGCAAAAAACTGGACAACTACGCCAACGATGACGCGTTAGGCAGCAACGGATTCAAATCGGGCGGCGAATGGTCGTTCGGTATGCAAATGGAGACCTGGTTCTGACGGCCACCGGGGCGACAGGGTAAATAACACATAAATATAAGGTTCGCGGCGCCTGCCACGGCTGGCGCCGCCCACGCCATATCATCATGCATTTAGAGGGTACTATGGATTTTGAACAGATTTCCCGCTCACTGCTTCCCCTGCTGGGCGGCAAGGAAAATATCGCCAGCGCCGCGCACTGCGCCACCCGCCTGCGGCTGGTGCTGGTCGACGACGCGCTCGCCGATCAGCAGGCGATTGGCAAAATCGACGGGGTGAAAGGCTGCTTTCGCAATGCCGGACAGATGCAGATCATCTTCGGCACCGGGGTGGTCAATAAAGTCTATGCCGCCTTTATCCAGGCCGCAGGCATCAGCGAATCGAGCAAATCCGAAGCCGCCGACCTGGCGGCGAAAAAGCTGAACCCGTTCCAGCGCATCGCCCGCCTGCTGTCCAACATCTTCGTGCCGATTATTCCGGCCATCGTCGCCTCCGGCCTGCTGATGGGCCTGCTGGGGATGGTGAAAACCTACGGTTGGGTCGACCCGAGCAACGCTCTCTATATCATGCTGGATATGTGCAGTTCGGCGGCGTTTATCATTCTGCCGATCCTGATCGGCTTTACCGCCGCCCGCGAATTTGGCGGTAACCCCTATCTGGGCGCGACCCTCGGCGGGATCCTCACCCACCCGGCGCTGACCAACGCCTGGGGCGTCGCCGCCGGCTTCCACACCATGAATTTCTTCGGCATCGAAGTGGCGATGATCGGTTACCAGGGCACCGTCTTCCCGGTGCTGCTGGCGGTGTGGTTTATGAGCATGGTCGAGAAGCGGCTGCGCCGCGTGATCCCTGACGCGCTGGACCTGATCCTCACTCCGTTCCTGACGGTGATTATCTCCGGCTTTATCGCCCTGCTGCTGATCGGCCCGGCCGGTCGCGCGCTCGGCGACGGCATTTCGTTTATCCTCAGCACGCTTATCAGCCACGCCGGCTGGCTGGCGGGCCTGCTGTTCGGCGGCCTCTATTCGGTGATCGTCATTACCGGTATCCATCACAGCTTCCATGCCATCGAAGCCGGACTGCTGGGCAACCCATCGATTGGCGTCAACTTCCTGCTGCCGATCTGGGCGATGGCCAACGTCGCCCAGGGCGGCGCCTGCTTTGCGGTGTGGTTTAAAACCAAAGATGCCAAAATAAAAGCCATCACCCTGCCGTCGGCGTTTTCGGCGATGCTGGGGATCACCGAGGCGGCAATCTTCGGGATTAACCTGCGCTTTGTGAAACCGTTTATCGCCGCGCTGGTGGGCGGTGCCGCCGGCGGCGCCTGGGTGGTGTCGATGCACGTCTACATGACCGCGGTGGGCCTGACGGCGATCCCGGGGATGGCTATCGTGCAGGCCAGCTCGCTGCTGAACTACATTATCGGAATGGCGATCGCCTTCGCCGTGGCCTTCGCGCTCTCTCTGACGCTGAAATACAAAACGGACGCTGAATAATGTCATTACCGTCACGCCTGCCTGCGATCCTGCAGGCCGTTATGCAGGGCCAGCCGCAGGCGCTGGCCGACAGCCATTATCCACAATGGCATCTGGCGCCGGTCAACGGACTGCTGAACGATCCTAACGGCTTTTGCCAGGTCGCCGGGCGTTACCACCTGTTTTATCAGTGGAACCCGCTCGCCTGCGACCATACCTATAAGTGCTGGGGACACTGGAGCTCTACCGATCTGCTGCACTGGCGGCACGAACCTATCGCCCTGATGCCGGATGAAGAGTATGACCGCAACGGCTGCTACTCTGGCAGCGCGGTCGAGTTCGAGGGCGCCCTGACTCTGTGCTACACCGGCAACGTGAAATTCCCCGACGGCGGGCGCACCGCCTGGCAATGTCTGGCGACCGAGAATGCCGATGGCACCTTCCGCAAGCTGGGGCCGGTGCTGCCGCTGCCAGAAGGCTATACCGGCCATGTGCGCGACCCTAAAGTGTGGCGGCAGGACGGGCGCTGGTACATGGTTCTTGGGGCGCAGGATGTGCAACAGCGCGGCAAAGTGCTGCTGTTTACCGCCAGCGACCTGCGAGAGTGGCGCCTGGTAGGGGAGATCGCCGGGCACGATGTGAACGGCCTGGCGAACGCCGGCTACATGTGGGAGTGCCCGGATCTCTTTCCGCTGGCGGACACCCACCTGCTGATCTGCTGCCCGCAGGGGCTGGCCCGCGAAGCGCAGCGCTTTCTCAATACCTATCCGGCGGTGTGGATGGCAGGCCGCTTCGACGCCGAACGCGGGATCTTCGACCACGGCCCGCTGCACGAGCTGGACAGCGGATTTGAGTTCTACGCGCCGCAGACCATGCAGGCCGATGATGGCCGCCGCCTGCTGGTCGGCTGGATGGGCGTCCCCGACGGGGACGAGATGCATCAGCCCACCCGCGCGCAGGGCTGGATCCATCAGATGACCTGCGTGCGTGAGCTGGAGTGGCAGGCTGGCACTCTGTATCAGCGTCCGCTGCGCGAGCTGGTCGCCCTGCGCGGGGAAGCCCAGGGCTGGCGCGGACAGACCCTGCCCCTCGCCCCGATGGAGCTGGCCTTTGACATCGCCCCCAACAGCACGCTGGGGCTGGACTTTGCCGGCGCCCTGCAGCTCACCGTCAATCGCGACGGCCTACGTCTGTCGCGCCGTGGCCTGCAGACGGCAGAGATGCATCACCGCTACTGGCGCGGCGAGGCGCGACGCCTGCGGATCTTTATCGACCGCTCCAGCGTGGAGATTTTCATCAACGATGGCGAGGGGGTAATGAGCAGCCGCTTCTTTCCGGGCTATCCGGGGCAGCTCATCTTCAGCGGTGCGACGCCGGTGGCATTCTGCCGCTGGCTGCTGCGGCCATGCATGGTAGAATAAGCGTTTTGCTTTCAGGCTCCCGGGTGCTGATGAAAACCAAACGCGTAACTATCAAAGATATCGCCGAACTGGCGGGCGTCTCCAAAGCGACCGCCAGCCTGGTACTCAACGGTCGTGGTAAAGAGCTGCGCGTGGCGCAGGAGACGCGCGAGCGCGTACTGGCGATCGCTCGCGAACAGCACTATCAGCCGAGCATTCACGCGCGCTCGCTGCGCGATAACCGCAGCCATACCATTGGTCTGGTGGTGCCGGAGATCACCAACTACGGGTTTGCCGTTTTCTCCCACGAGCTTGAGACGCTCTGCCGGGAAGCCGGCGTGCAGCTGCTTATCTCCTGCACCGACGAAAACCCAGGCCAGGAGAGCGTGGTGGTCAATAACATGATCGCCCGCCAGGTCGACGGCCTGATTGTCGCCTCTTGTATGCACAGCGATGCCGACTATCAGAAGCTCAGCGAACAGCTGCCGGTGGTGCTGTTTGACCGCTCCCCCAGCGACAGCGCCCTGCCGCTGGTGATGACCGACTCGGTCACCCCAACGGCCGAGCTGATCTCTCGTATCGCGCCTCAGCATGCGGACGAGTTCTGGTTTCTCGGCGGCCAGCCGCGGCTGTCGCCGTCGCGCGACCGGCTGGCGGGGTTCACCCAGGGCCTGGCCCAGGCGGGGATCACGCTGCGCCCTGAGTGGGTGATCAACGGCAACTACCACCCCAGCTCCGGCTATGAGATGTTCGCGGCGCTCTGCGCGCGGCTGGGGCGTCCGCCGAAGGCGCTCTTCACCGCGGCCTGCGGGCTGCTCGAAGGGGTGCTGCGCTATATGAGCCAGCATCATCTGCTGGATTCCAATATTCATCTCGCCAGCTTCGACGATCACTATCTGTATGATTCGCTTTCCCTGCGCATTGATACCGTGCAGCAGGATAATCGCCAGCTGGCCTGGCACTGCTATGATCTGCTCAGCCAGCTGATCGACGGTCAGGCCCCGGAGCCGCTTCAGCGCTACCTGCCCGCCACCCTGCAGATTCGCCATCCCTGACGGCGCGGTTGGCAATTAGCGTTTTCGCCTGGCGCGCGCCGCCTGCCTCAGCGCCAGCAGCGCGCTGGCGAGCACCGCGCCAAGGCCGATCGTCACCGGCCAGCGGTAAGCCACCAGCAACGAGGGCAATCCACCATCCGGCGCCAGCATCACCAGATTCCAGCCCGCCAGCCCCGCGTTGCCGTTCAACGCCCGGCTTAACATCCTTTGATGCGGGGCGAATGGCTGAATGGTCTGGTAGTGGCTGCCGAACAGCGGGGGCTGCATCTCTCGCGGGAACTGCGCCTGCACCTGGGCCAGCACGCTGGCCGGCAGCGCGTGCGATGCCGCCAGCAGATGCCCGTCGCCATTCACCAGCAGCAGCTGATAATGCCGCTCCTGGGCGAGGGTCTGGAGAGCGGCGCGCATCGCCGCCAGCGGCCAGGTCGCTTCCCGCTGCGGCGCCGGAATGTTCATCCGCCGCTCAAGGCGTTCCGCCACCCACTGCGCATCCTCCTCCAGCTGGCGGATCTGCCTCTCACGGTAAACCTCTCTGGCCGGCAAATTCATGCCCCGACCGAGCGCCAGGATCGCCAGCCCCGCGAGCAGCGTGACGATAAGGCCCCTTTTTCCCGCTAGCCAGCGCGGCGAGAATTTGCCAAAGGATGGTGTATTCATACGACTCCAGAAACCGCAGGCCACGCGTGGCCCCTGACGAATGGACAACGGAAGTGGCGAAACTGTACAGGATGCGCAGCGCGGGCAAAACAGACAGGCGGAGCCTGGCGGGGAGTATTTTGTTTATTTCTGGACAGGACGGGCGGCAACGGCATCCTTCGCCGTTGCCGCTCGTTGATAAGATTAGTGTTTTTTCCGGTTGCGACGCATATCGATGGTTACCGCCGCAACGATAATGATGCCTTTAATAATATCCTGCACATAGGCATCGACGCCGACAAAGGTAAAACCGCTTTTGATCAGGCCAAGGATCATCGCGCCAATCAGGGTGCCGGTAATGCGCCCCACTCCGCCCATTAAGCTGCTGCCGCCGATCACCGCGGCGGCAATCGCGTCCAGCTCGTAGGACATCCCCATACTCGACTGGCCGCTGCTGACGCGCGCCGCCAGCACCACCCCCGCCAGCCCGGAGAGCGCCCCGGCGATGGTGTAGACGATCACCAGATATTTATTCACGTTGATGCCGGACACTTTGGCCGAGGTCATGTTGCCGCCGATGGCATACACATATTTGCCATACCGGGTATGCTTCAGCGCAATGTGAAACACGGCGGCGATCACGAAGAAGATAATCACCGGCATCGCACCCTGGCCTATCGCCGTAAAGCTGTCGGAGAGGAAGCTGATCGGGTTGCCCTGAGTGTAATACTGCGCCAGACCGCGCGCCGAAACCATCATCCCGAGGGTGGCGATAAACGGCGGGATACCGGTCCGCGTCACCAGGAAACCGTTGGTCAGGCCGCACAGCAGGCCGACGCCGATCCCCGCGCAAATGGGGATCACCGCCGGCAGGTTGACCAGCGCCGGGAACATTGGCGACAGGCTATCGGAGGTTTGCGCCAGGCTGGCCGCCACCACCGCCGCAAGGGCAATAACCGAGCCGGAGGAGAGGTCAATCCCGGTGGTGATGATCACCTGGGTGACGCCGACGGCGATGATGCCGATAATCGCCACCTGCAGCACAATCAGCACCAGCCGGTTGGTATTGAGCAGGAACGACTGGTCGCGTACATACCAGCCGGCGATTTCAAAGGTCAGGGCAATCACCAGCATCACCACAAAGATGCCGGTATCTTTCGGCATTTTATGCCGCAAATTAGCGAAGAAGGAGGAACCCTCGCTGGCCGGAGCCGCCGTTAATTTCATATTACTCATTCTCTGTGCCTCAATGGGATGCCAACGACAAAATGGTTTCCTGGTCGGCTTCGTCTTTTTCCAGGATGCCGGTGATACGACCTTCATGCATCACCATGACCCGATCGCTCATGCCAAGGATTTCCGGCAGTTCAGAGGAGACCATAATCACCGCCACCCCCCGATTCGCCAGTTCACTGATAAGATGATAAATCTCCGCCTTCGCCCCGACGTCGATACCGCGGGTCGGCTCATCGAGAATTAAGATTTTCGGTTGCGCTAACAGCCAGCGCGCAATCAGGACTTTTTGCTGATTCCCCCCGCTGAGGTTATTAATAATTTGATCCATCGTCGGCGTTTTAATATTGAGCCGGCGTATTTGCTCCATGCAGTCTTCGGCCATTTTCACGTGCTGGACAAAACCGCTCTTGCCGATATATTCCGGCATTTTGACGATACTCATATTTTCCAGCACCGACAGCACCAGAAACAGGCCCGACTTTTTCCGGTCTTCGGTTAATAATGCCATCCCCTTTTCAATCGCCACGGAGGGGGAATCGATGGTCACCGGCGCCCCGTCGATCAGCACTTCGCCGCTGTCGAAGCGCTCCATACCGAACAGGCTTTCCATCACCTCGCTGCGCCCGGCGCCCACCAGCCCGGCCACGCCCAGGATTTCGCCACGGCGTACGCTAAAGCTGACGTCATGGAACACGCCCTGACGCGTCAGGTTGCGCACCGTCAGCACCTCTTCGCCGATGGTGTTATTAAATTTCGGAAACAGCTGGGTTAATTCGCGGCCCACCATCTGGGTGATCAGCGACTGCCGGGTAAATTCGGTGGTGTTTTTGCTCCCTACCCAAGTGCCGTCGCGAAAGACGCTGATCTCATCGGTGATGGCAAAGATCTCATCCATTTTGTGGCTGATATAGATGATCGCTTTACCCTGGGCGCGCAGGTCGCGGATGATGGTGAACAGGTGAGCCACCTCGCCTTCGGTCAGCGCCGAGGTGGGCTCATCCATGATCACGATATCCGCGTTCCATGAAACCGCTTTGGCAATCTCCACCATCTGCTGGGCGGCGATGCTCAGGTCGCCCACCAGCCGGTCAGCGGTTAAGCGGATATTGAGCTTATCCAGCAGCGCCTGGGTCTGGCGGGTCAGCTGGCCGTGGTCGACAAAGCCGTACTTCATCGGCTCGCGCCCCAGCCAGATATTCTCCGCCACCGTCATATGCGGCACCAGATTGAGCTCCTGGTGGATCATCGAGATCCCCGAGCGCAGCGCATCCATGGTGTCGGTAAACTCCACCGGCTCCCCTTTCACGCGAATCGACCCTTTATCGGGGCGATAGATACCGATCAGGCATTTCATCAGCGTGGATTTACCGGCGCCGTTCTCGCCCATCAGGGCATGCACCGTTCCCGGACGCACGCGCAATGAGACATTATCGAGCGCCTTCACGCCGGGGAAGAACTTACTGATACCTTCGGCTTCAAGGGCAAAAGCGTTCATACATCCACCTCCGTACCACAGGTTGGCCAGGACTATTTCTGATTACGGTTGGTAAATTCAGCCATGTTCTCTTTGGTGATCAGCTGATACGGCACGTCGATGATTTTTTCCACTTTCTCGCCGTTCGCCAGCTTGATGGCCGCGTCGACTGCGCCTTCACCCTGGCCTTTCGCATCCTGGAAGATGGTGGCGATCATCTTGCCGCTCTTCAGCATCTGCAGGGCATCCGGGGTGCCATCCACGCCAGCGATGAGAATATGGTTCGGGTTTTTGCCCAGCGCCTGCAGGGCGCCGATCGCCATTTCATCGTTGTTGGAGGCGATGGCCTGGATATCCTCACCGCTGGTCATCCAGTTGCTGACCACATCCACTGCGTCATTGCGGGTAAATTTCGCGGTCTGCTTCTGGACGATTTTGATGTTCGGGTATTTCGCTACCACCTCTTCCACCCCTTTGGTGCGGTCGCGAGTGGATTCATTCGCCAGGTCGCCGAGCAGGATCGCCACATTGCCCTTACCGTTCATCGCTTTCGCCAGCGCTTCCATCTGCAGACGGCCGGCGAGAATAGAGTCCGATCCCACATAGGCCATCTTGTCGGTCAGCTCCGCCTGCGGACGGCGGTTCACAAACACCAGCGGGATCCCGGCTTTGGTGGCCTGATCCATGATCGGTTTCACCGCGTTGGTATCCACCGGGTTGACGATAATGGCGTCCACCCCCTGGCCGATAAAGTTCTGCACCTGCTGCAGCTGCTGGGAGACATCCCCTTTCGCGTCCTCGATCTGCGATTTAACGCCATCTTTTTTCATCTCTTTTTGCATCGAGGTACGCAGGATCGTCAGGAAGTTATCGTCAAACAGCGCCATCGAGACGCCAATGGAGACATCTTTTGCCATAACCACCGCAGGCAGCATGCAGGCTAACAAAGAGGCAACAATCGTTTTCTTAATATTCATAGTTGATCCTTGATTTTGTAGGTACGCCGGTGAATGAAACAAAATGAAAAATTAATTTCAGTTACGTTGCGGCAAATGTCTGCTGGTATATCGACGACGCTGCGGCACCTCTCGCACTCCATCGTGATCTAAATCACAAATAACGGCTGTTTTATCATCACTATTTTGAAACATCAGTCCATTTACGCCGCAACCTGGATTTCAGACCATTTATTTCATTAACAAGACATTTGAAACTTTTATAAGTAAATAACTGAAATGAAAATTTTAAAACTATGCAGTAACAGAATTTTGACAGACATCTAACATTGCCGCATAAATGAGCGAAAAATGAGAAGCAGACAACGCTTTGAAGCGATCTCTCCCGGCGGGGTTGGCATTTACCCGCCGGGGAAATCCGTGTTGTCAGGAAGGGAGGCGCCGCACGCCTTAGTCCACGTTCTCGGCGCTGTAGAGGATAAAGTCGACTTTACCGTCGGCATAGGTTTGCGGCTGGTAGCCGGACTCCAGATGGCGCAGCATCAGGTCGATCGCCAGCTGGGCGTGCTGGCGGGTGTTCTGATCGAGCGTTAACGCCAGGCTGCCCTTCGCCAGCTGCTGCCGGGTGGTGTTGTAACGCTCATGGGTGATCCAGCAGACGTCGCCTTCGCGGCGGTGGCGGGCCAGCGCCTCGGCAATCTGGGTATTGCCAAGCCCGGTGTTATAGATCCCAACAATATTCCGGCTGCGGCACAGGGCTTGCTCCACCAGGCGGGTGATCTGCTCCCGCCGCTCCTCGCCCGCCAGCACGTCGCTGAGCTGCAGGTGGGGAAAGCGCTGGCTCAGCACCTCGCGGAACCCCTGAATGCGCAGGCGATGCGCGCTGTAATCTTGCCGGCCGCTGACCATCAGCACCTCGCCGGGCCGCGGCGTCATTCTCCCCAGCATTAACCCCGCCGTGCGGCCAGCCTGTAGCTGATTGATCCCCACGTGGCAGAGTCGGTCGGCGCCGGGCAGGTCCGTCGCCAGGGTGATCGCCGGGACGCCAGCCTCCCGGCAGCGGTGCAGCGCGTCGTGCACCGCGGGATGGTCATTGCCGAAGACGATGATCCCTTGACGCTGCTGGCAGCTGCGCGCAATGCGCCGGGCCAGCGTCGTTGGCTGCGACTCCGGGACAAAGGTGCGGTGCAAGGTCAGACGGCGATAGCCGAGGCTATCCGCCACGGCGGCAAAATCCTGCGCCAGCTGCGGAAAGAAGAACGAGTCATTGCTGCTGAGAAAGACCTCAATCTGCCAGGGAAAGCGGTGCTCCTCCGGCAGGATCCGCTTCAGCCCCGCCTCGCGCGCCGCCTGCAGCACTTTGCGCGTGGTCTGCGGCGATACGCCGCCGCGCTCGTTCAGCACCCGGTCAACGGTGGCCACGCCGACGCCAATCTGTCTGGCCAGCATCGCCAGTGAAATGTTTTTCATCGCCCCTCTCTTCATGATGGAAATCCATCAAAACGGCAGTGTCAGTGAGTTTAGCAAACCGATTATGGTGGCAGCGTCCCCTCGCCATTCTGGAGAAAAAAATGATCTGCAAACGTTTTGCCCTGGTAGGCAGTGGTTTTATCGGTCAGGTTCATGCCGCCAGTCTTGCTCGTCATGAAGGAAGTGCGTTGACGATGGTGGCCGATGCCGCCCCGGAGCGCGCCCAGGCGCTGGCCGCCCGCTATGGCGCCCGGGCGGTGACCGTGAGCGAGGCGATCCATAGCGACGCCATCGACGCGGTGCTGATCGCCAGTTCAACCCCGTCGCATGCCGAACTGCTGGAAGCCGCCGCCAGGGCGGGCAAGGCGGTCTATTGCGAAAAACCGATCGACCTCTCCCTGGCGCGCGCCCGTGAGGTGGTGGAGCGGGTGCTCCCCCTGAACGTGCCGGTCACTGTCGGCTTTAACCGGCGCTTCGATAGCAGCCATCAGCAGCTCCGCCGCCAGCTGGAGCAAGGGCTGATCGGCCGGGTCGAGCTGGTGCAGATGGTCTGCCGCGCCTCCAGCATGCCGCCGCTCGACTATCTGCGCAGCTCCGGCGGCCAGATGCGCGATCAGGCGATCCACTTCTTCGATCTCCTGCGCTTTCTCACTGGCGATGAAGTGCGCACCGTAGCAGCGATGGGCGCGGCGCTGGCCCTGCCGGACATTGCCGAATTTGGCGATGTCGACACCTCCATCCTGATGATGCAGATGCGCGGCGGCGCGCTGGCGCAGCTGGACAATACCCGCCGCACCGGCCACGGGTACGATGAACGGATCACCCTGCTGGGCGCCGAAGGCGCGCTGGAGTCCGGTAGCCAGTCGCCGGCGGGCCCTACCCTGTGGCGCGGCAATCAGCGCATTGAGCCGGGCCTGTGGCCGGACTGGTTCAGCCGGGTACAGGGATCTTATTACCAGCATCTTGACGCCTTTATTCGCTCCCTGAATGGTGAAACCGTCGCCGACCTGCCCGGCCTGCTGGACGGCCTGCAGGCGCAGGCCATTGCCGAAGCGGCAGTTCAGTCCCTGCAGCATGGTCAGTTTGTCGCCGTCGACGACTGTCGCTGAGCGGGTGCGAGGCAACCGCTATCAGGCGCTGTACCTGCCTTTATGCCGGGCGGCGGCGATGCCTTGCCCGGCCTACAGAAGACAGGCATTAATACACCTTAATATCAATAGGTTGCATAGATATCCCAGGCCCGTGCAAGCGCAGCGCCGCCGGGCAAGGACAGCGGGCGCAGAGCCGCTTTTATGCCGGGCGGCGGCGTCGCCTTGCCCGGCCTACATAACACAGGCACTAATCTGATTTAATATCAAACGGTTGCAGTAAAATCGTAGGCCCGTGCAAGCGCAGCGCCGCCGGGCAAGAACAGCGGGCGCGGAGCCGTTTTATGCCGGGCGGCGGCGTCGCCTTGCCCGGCCTACATAACACAGGCATTAATATGCTTTAATATCAAACCATTGCATAGATATTCCAGGCCCGCGCAAGCGCAGCGCCGCCGGGCAAGAACAGCCGACGCGGAGCCGTTTTATGCCGGGCGGCGCCGCCGCCTTGCCCGGCCTACATAACACAGGCATTAATATGCTTTAATATCAAACCCTTGCATAAATATCTCAGGCCCGCGCAAGCGCAGCGCCGCCGGGCAAGAACAGCGGGCGCGGAACCGCTTTTATGCCGGGCGGCGGCGTCGCCTTGCCCGGCCTACATAACACAGGCAC
>NZ_JBPYUI010000016.1:0-26048 GCF_051858335.1 Klebsiella sp. K47 | reverse complement strand
TAATCTGATTTAATATCAAACGGTTGCATTGATATCCCAGGCCCGCGCAAGCGCAGCGCCGCCGGGCAACAGACATCAGGCATCGTACGCGTCCTTTTGCCGGGCAATGGCAGATACGCTCGCGCTATCTGCCATTGCCCGGCCGGCTCCTTAGCGTTCTTCGTTAAACACCGCGCCCACCTGGCGCCGCACCTCATCCATCACCTGCAGATTCTGCAGCACCCGACTGAGCGGCCGCAGCGGCGAGTCCTGCAACCCCTGCCCGATGCACCAGGCAAAATGCTCCGCCTGCCAGAACAGCTGGTCGTAACGATTGCGCGGCTCTTCCCAGCGCAGCACCTGCCCGCCCTGGCTGGCGGCGAGCGTGAAGCCGCCGGGGGCGTAAAACTGGCCGTCGATCGTCAGGGTCGCCAGGCGTCCGGCCACCACCGCCCCGCCCGGCGTGTTGCTGAACAAAGTGGTGTTTAACACCCCCTGCATCCCGTTCTGCCAGCTAAACAGCATCGACGTCTGACCGTTAAGCCCCTCCGCCGTGGCGCTGCCGCGGGCGACAATCTCCTGCGGCATGCCGCCCACCATCAGCGCAAACGAGGTCACATAGCTGCCGAGGTCCATCATCGGCCCGCCGGCAAGATCGGCATTGAAGATGCGGTGCTCGGGGGTGAAATACTCGCCGTGATCGGCCAGCAGGGTATGCAGGTCGCCGAGCGCCCCATCCTCCAGCAGCTGGCGGATCACATCATATTTCGGCGCGTAATCGCACCACATTGCCTCCAGCGCCAGCTTCCCCTGGCGGGCGGCTTCAGCCTGCAGCTCACGTCCTTCGCCGAGGTTGAGGGCGAAGGGTTTCTCAATCAGCACGTGTTTGCCCGCCTTCAGCGCCTGCATGCCGTCGGGAAAGTGATGGTTGTGCGGCGTCGCAATATACACCGCATCAATATCCGGACGCGCCAGCATCTCCTCCACCTGGCCGTAAGCCTGGGGGATCCCCCATTCCGCGGCCACCCGGTCGGCCTTCGCCTGGCTGCGGGAAGCCACCGCCACCACCTGCTGCCGGCTGTAGGTTTTCAATGAGTGCACAAAGCGCTCGGCGATCCAGCCAGGACCGATAATGCCCCAGCGCAGGAGGGGAATGTTCTGCGCCGCCGGGCGGCGCGGGGTTGGTAAGTGTGACGGAAACATAGCGGCTCCTTAGTCTTTAACCACGTTCACCCAGCGACGGCTGACCATCGAGGCTTCAATCGCCGACAGCACGCGCTGATTCTGCAAACCAAATTCAAAGTTGGGATAGCAGTCGCCCTCCCCGCAAATCCCCTGCACCAGGTCATGCACTTCGATCACCTTGATGTCAAAATAGCCCAGCCCGCCGCCGCCAAAATCGAAGCCGAAGAAGCCGGCATAGGCCGGGATCTGGCTCCCGGCATACAGCGTCTTAAAGCCGCGGTCATGTTTATCATCGTTGAAGCGATACACCTGCAGCTCGTTAAAGCGCTCCCCGTCCATATACAGCGTGCCTTCGGTGCCGGAGACCTCCCAGAACACGCCGAAGATCCGCCCGGCGGCGATGCGCGAGGCCTCAATCACCCCCGCGGCGCCGCTGTCGAAATTGACCAGGCACTGAACCTGATCGTCATTTTCCACTTCCCGCCACTCGGCATCGGCCGCGACCCGGCTGGCATACCCGGCATCGGTCTGCGGCACCGGACGCTGGCGCAGGCAGGTTTGCGCGCTGGCGGTCACTTCACGGATCCCGCCCAGCAAAAACTGGGCGACGGACAGGGTATGGGCGCCGAGGTCGCCAAGCGCCCCGCTGCCGCCGAGGGTTTTCGAGCAGCGCCAGGACCAGGGCAGGTTCGGGTCGTTATAAAACCCCTGATCAAAGGTGCCGCGAAAGCGCACCGGTTCGCCAATATCGCCCCGGGCGATAATCTGCTTTGCCAGCAGCGCCGCCGGCGTTTTGATGTTGTTAAAGGCCACCATGGTCTTCACCCCCGCGCGCCGTGCCGCCTGCGCCATCTCCTGCGCCTGCTGCTCATTGACCGCCAGCGGCTTCTCGCAATAGACATGTTTACCCGCCGCGATCGCCGCCATCGCCATTGTGTAGTGCAGATGGTTCGGCGAGGTGATATCCACCACATCAACCTGCGGATCGTTTACCAGCTCGCGCCAGTCGCCGTAGGCCTTTTCCGCCCCCAGTTTCGCCGCGTGCCGTTCGGCCATCGCCTGATCCTGATCCGCCAGCGCGTAGAGATGCGGGCGCTTGGGCAGATCGGGATAGAACATTGCCGCGCGACGGTAAGCGTCAGCGTGTGCCTGCCCCATAAAACCTGAGCCGATAAGGCCGATATTTAACCGCGCGCTCATGATGCGTACTCCTCTGACGATGAAGGGGAAGATAAATGGTGCGCCAGCCAGGCATAGGCGCGGCTGGCGGTGGCCAGCGGCGGCGCCATCGCCGGGTCCTGCTCGGCTTCGATAATCAGCCAGCCGCGGTAGTCGCTGTCCCGGACAAAGTCGAGGATCGGCGCATAGTCGATGCAGCCGTCGCCTGGGATGGTAAACAGCCCGGCGCGCACCGCCTCGTTAAAGCTCAGGTTTTCCCGATACAGACGCCCCAGCACCTGCGGACGCACGTCTTTCAGATGCAGATGGCGGATACGGTGGCCATATTTGTGCAGTACGCGCGGGATCTCGACCCCGGCGACAAAGGCGTGCCCGGTATCAAACGCCAGCCCGACGTTGTCATGGGTGTGAGACAGAAACCGCTCCAGCTCGTCATCGTGCTCCACCAGCATCATCAGATGATGGTGATAGGCCAGCTGGAGGTCATAGTCGCGCAGCAGCAGGTCAGCAAAGGTATTCAGCTTGTGGCAATACGCCGCAAGGCTGACGCGGCTTAACGGCGGCGAGAGCGAAATAGGCTCATCAAGCGGGGTTTCACCTGGCAGTTGCCCGCACTCGCCGTAAACCATCACCTTCGCGCCGAGCTGCCGGAGGAGCTGGGCGTGCTCCCGCACCGCCTCCAGCTCCGCTTCCACGCTGCGGTCGGCCAGCAGGCCGCTGTACCAGCCGGACGCCAGGCGCAGGTCAGCCGCCGCCAGCAGCGGGCCCAGGGTTGATGCCTGGCGGGGAAATTTCCGTCCTAACTCAATGCCCTGATAGCCCGCCTCCCGCGCCTCGCGCAGGCAGGTATCCAGGGGAATATCACCGCCTAAATCCTCGAGTACATCGTTGGTCCAGCACAGGGGGCTCACGCCCCACCGCAGTTGCTCTGTCGCCATCTTGTTCTCCTTTCCACCCTGTGGTCTTGTCTGGCGTCACTATAAGCAGGTGACGACCGACGATGAAAACGGAGAAATGATGGAAATCCATCATTGCGCTGGCGGTATATTCGCTATTTCAGGTAACCCTGAAAAATAAATGGAAATAATGCTTGCCGCCGGCTTATTTTGCGGATAAAAATTACTGGCTTAATAACCCGCTGCAGAGGTTATCCCTTTCATTCGAAATATGATGATAGCAATATGAAAAAAACTCAACACCGCACCAGCGCGGGCTTTTGCCGTGCGCCAAGGACAGGCCTGCTGTTATTTGCCTGAATGACACATAGCCGCTTTTAAAACATCAAATAATTAACATTCTCTCTGCAATAATATGACAAGCAGTGGGAAGGTTGGCTTGCGAAATAAGCATGAAACTTTGATGTTTTACTAATAAATAACCCCAGAGCCTCTTGCTAATTACTTATCAGGACTGGTTGGGTTATTTTATTCTGACGCCAACGGGAGAATACACCAACGTGTATCCCTCTCTCTGGCCCGGCACGCCGCTATCGCGATGAGAAACAATAAGATGAATAAGACCTGGCTTTTCACCACCCTCACCCTGGCGCTGGTCGCCGCCGCGCCGGCCCACGCCATTAGCGCGAAATACCGGGAACAGCTTGAACGTTCCGGCTGCACGCAGATGACCGACGGGATCACCTGCGATATTCATAAAACCAAAGCCGAGAATGCCGCCGCCGCACAGCACGCCAGCAGCGGCTTCGGCCCCTGGGTGGGCACCTGGTATGTTTATACGGAGTATGGCGATAAAATTGATGAGATTACCGTCACCGCTAAAACGGTGAAAACCCATGGTCATCTGGTCGAGGAGGCGAAAGCCAGCCAGGGTAAACTGACCTTCCGGGTGAAAAGCTCAGCCTTTACGCTGAACGACGCCTTTAACGGCGTATGGGCAAACGGCAGCCAGCGCGGCACGTTGCAAAAAGTCCTGTAATAACATCGCTCTGCCGACAGGCCGGGGATAATGCAGGGAGAACCTCCCGGCGCAGGCCGGGAGGGAGTGCAATGGATTACTTCTGCGGACGCATGGCCGGGAAGAGGATCACGTCGCGGATGGTATGGCTGTTGGTAAACAGCATCACCATGCGGTCGATACCAATACCCAGACCCGCGGTCGGCGGCAGGCCGCACTCGAGGGCGGTCACGTAGTCTTCGTCGTAGAACATCGCTTCGTCATCGCCCGCCGCTTTGGCGTTCACCTGATCCTGGAAGCGCTGCGCCTGGTCTTCGGCATCGTTCAGCTCGCTGAAACCGTTACCGATTTCGCGGCCGCCGATGAAGAATTCAAAGCGGTCAGTGATTTCCGGGTTGACGTCGTTACGGCGCGCCAGCGGAGAAACTTCCGCCGGGTATTCGGTGATGAAGGTCGGCTGAATCAGATGCGCTTCCGCCACTTCGTCAAAGATTTCGGTAACTATGCGTCCCAGCCCCCAGCTTTTCTCTACCTGAATACCGATAGATTCCGCCAGTGCTTTCGCCGCGTCGAAGTTATCCAGATCCGCCATGTTGGTTTCCGGACGGTGTTTCTTGATCGCTTCCCGCATGGTCAGTTTTTCAAACGGCTTGCCGAAATCAAACACCTGGTCGCCATACGGCACTTCGGTTTTGCCCAGCACCGTCTGCGCCAGGGTGCGGAACAGCGACTCGGTCAGTTCGATCAGGTCTTTGTAGTCCGCATACGCCATATACAGTTCCATCATGGTGAACTCTGGGTTATGGCGTACCGAGATCCCTTCGTTGCGGAAGTTACGGTTGATTTCAAACACGCGTTCAAAACCGCCAACCACCAGACGTTTCAGATACAGTTCCGGCGCGATGCGCAGGTACATATCGAGATCCAGGGCGTTGTGATGGGTAATGAACGGACGGGCTGACGCACCGCCAGGGATCACCTGCATCATCGGCGTTTCGACTTCCATAAAGCCGCGGGCCACCATGAACTGGCGCATGGTGGCGAGGATCTGCGAACGGATACGGAACGTATGACGCGACTCTTCGTTGGCGATCAGATCCAGATAGCGCTGGCGATAGCGAACTTCCTGATCCTGCAGGCCGTGAAATTTATCCGGCAGCGGGCGCAGGGCTTTGGTCAGCAGGCGCAGCTCGGTGCAGTGGATCGAGAGTTCGCCGGTTTGCGTTTTGAACAGCTTGCCGCGGGCGGCGATGATATCGCCGAGGTCCCATTTCTTAAACTGTTCGTTGTAGACGCCTTCCGGCAGGTCATCGCGCGCCACGTACAGCTGAATGCGGCCGCCGACGTCCTGGAGGGTGACGAAGGAGGCTTTGCCCATCACGCGGCGGGTCATCATCCGACCAGCCACCGCAACTTCAACGTTCAGGGAAGCGAGTTCATCGTTGTCCTTCGCATCGAATTCAGCATGCAATTGGTCAGAGGTATGATCGCGACGGAAATCGTTGGGGAAAGCTACGCCCTGCTCACGCAGCGCAGCCAGTTTTTCGCGACGAGCTTTCAGTTCATTATTAAGGTCAATGGCCTCATCGGCACCTTGTGCTTGTTGTTCAGACATATGGATTCCTCATAACCTTGCTTTCAAACTAGCTTCGATAAATTGAACCAGGTCACCCTTCCGCGCGGCCTGTCTCTGGGAAGACACCAGAGCACAATCTTAACGATCCTGGATTCACTCCAAGCTGATCTCACTCAGCTATGGCTTCAGTAACGGTATTTTTTATCGTTGGCCTCCGCGCATGCCAGAATATCCTCCTCCTGTTCACTAAGCTGTGCAAGGAGCGACTTCGCGCTCCGCTGTTGAGGTAATGCCCCCGGTCGCGCTGCGCTTACCGGGGCTACGAATCGCAGCCCGGACAAGGTGTTTACGCCACGGGCCGGGACGAGCGTCAGGCGCCGCCGCCGGTAATTTCACCGGCAGCCGCACGACGTTTGCCAACGCTACAGGCCGCGGCAAAGGCGATAATGACCATCACCGCCACGCAGCCGAGGGTCCATTCGCCCATCTGCGCGAAGAAATGCTGATAGGCGGCAATCGCCGTATCGCTGATTTGCGATTCGGTGGTTTGCTGGGCGACCACGCCCGCCAGCCAGTTGGCCACCGCGCCGGTGGCCAGCATATAGATCCCGGTCAACACCCCGGTGACGCCGGGCATGTTCAGACGGGTGATTTGCGCCATCGCCACCGGGTCGATAAACAGTTCGGCAAAGCCCATCATCGCCAGCCCGGCGACCATCATGCCCATTGAGGCCTGACCGTCAGCCGCGCCATGGCGGGCATTGAGCGCCAGCAGCATAAAGCCGCCGCCCATCAGCAGCAGGCCGAAAGAAAATTTCAGCCAGACGCGCAGCACAGAACGCACGCTGCCTTCCGGGCGCATCAGCCACGCCAGCACCACGCCGGCCGCCATCACCGCTATCGCGTTAACTGACTGGAACAGCGCGGTCGGCACGTCCCAGTTCAGCAGACGACGATTGACGAAGTGGTCGATAAACAGGCTAATCGAGCTCCCGCCCTGCTGCGCCAGCACCCAGAACAGCGTTCCGGCGAGCATCAGCAGGACGATCTGCCACAGCGCGCGACGATGCTCCGGGGCTTTGATCATGATCCGCGCCACCATCTGGGCGGCGAACAGGCAGACGATCGCCAGCAGATAGCCGGACCAGTTGTTTTGCAGCAGCAGCGTGAAAAATACCGGCGCCAGGCAGAGCATCACCAGCAGCCAGCCCCAGGTCGGCAGCACGAACTTCACCGCCCGCAGCGCCGGTTTATCGACGCCGCGGGTATGCCGGAAGTGGCGGCTGCCGCTTAAGAAAATCATCAGGCCGATAAACATACCGATCCCCGCAAGGGCGAAGCCGATATGCCAGCCGTACCACTGCGCCGCCAGTCCGCAGGCGATGGGCGCGGCAATCGAGCCGACGTTGCCGGCGGCGTACAGCAGCGAGAAACCACCGTCGCGACGCGGGTCGTCGTGAGCGTACAGTTCGCCGAGCAGGCAGCTGATATTGGATTTAAACAGGCCGTAGCCGCAGATGATGATCGCCAGCGCGACGTACAAACTCCATGCGGAGGTCGACTCAACGCCCAGCACCACATGGCCGAGGGTCATCAACAGCGCCCCGGCAATTACCGCCGTGCGGTTGCCGAGCAGGCGGTCGGCAAGCCAGCCGCCGAGAATAGGGGTAACGTAAACCAGAGATGCGTAAGCGCTGAACAGGCTGATGGCGTGGCTGTCGTCGAAGCCAAGCTGGTGGGTAAGGTAAAGGATGAGTAAGGCGCGCATGCCGTAAAAGCTGAAGTACTCCCAGATCTGGATCGCAACGATGTAGTAAATCGCGCGCGGCTGTGAGGGTGTTTTCATGTGTTCTCCTTGCAGCGTGAAAAAGGGAAGTGGCAAGCCACTTCCCTGGTGTGCGTCTATTACTTGTTATTCTCTTCTTTCAGCACTTTAACGGTGTAACGACCATCCGCCTGACGATAGGCGCCGTGGATATCGGTTTCGAAGCCTGGATAGTGGGCGCCGATTTCGCACAGCATCTGCAGGAACTCCAGCACCGGACGGCTCTCTTCGGTGATCATCTCACCCGGCATCACCAGCGGCACTCCCGGAGGATACGGCAGGATCATGTTGGCGTTGACGCGGCCGACCATCTCTTCGAGATACACTTCTTCCGTCTGACCGTGCAGCTCTTTCTGGAACGCGGCATACGGGGTCATCACCATCGATGGCAGCACTTCAAACGCGCGGAACATCAGATCCGGCAGGTTGTGATGCTCAATCAGTTTGTGAATGTTCTGCGCGAGGTCCTGAATACGCATGTTTTCATAGAATTCAGGATCTTCACGGTACAGCGACGGCAGCATGTTTTTCACCCGCAGGTTCAGGTCGAACGCGCGTTTGAAGTCGGTCAGCGCACGCAGCAGGCTCAGCGCTTTAGTCTTATCGATACCGATACTGAACAGGAACAGCAGGTTGTACGGACCGGTTTTCTCTACCACGATGCCGTGTTCGTCGAGGTATTTCGCCACGATGCTTGCCGGAATACCGAAGTCATCCATGGTGCCGTCTTTCTTCATCCCCGGAGTCAGCAGCGTGACTTTGATCGGGTCGAGGTACATGTGTTCATTATCGATGTTTTTGAAACCGTGCCATGCGCTGTCGGAACGCAGCGGCCAGCATTCAGGACCATCGATATGCTCCGGCTGCCAGACGTCGAAGAACCAGCCGTCAGACTCGCCTTTCAGACGTTTGATCTCTTTACGGAACTTGATGGAACGTTCAATAGAGCCGTCGATCAGACGCTTACCAGCGTTCCCCTTCATCATCGCCGCCGCGGTTTCGGTGGAGGCCACGATCCCGTAGTGTGGAGAGGTGGTGGTGTGCATCATGTAGGCTTCGTTGAAGGTCTCTTCGTTTACGTCGCCTTTCACATGGATCATCGACGCCTGGGAGAACGCCGCCAGCAGTTTGTGCGTGGACTGGGTTTCATAAATCACTTTCCCTTCGACGCGGCCGCCGCTCATCCCGCATTTGCCTTCATAGATCGGCGAGAAGTTGGTGTAAGGCACCCACGCGGAGTCAAAGTGGATGGATTTCACATCCAGGGTTTTCTTGATGAAGTCGGTGTTGTACAGCAGACCATCATAGGTTGAGTTGGTGATAACCGCGTGTACCGGCCAGGTCGCATTCGGCGTCTCTTTCACACGCTTGGCGATAGTCGCGTGCTGGAATTCGCTCTGCGGAATACCGCCGAGGATACCGTAGGCGTTACGGGTCGGACGGAAGTAGATCGGCGTAATGTCGCTCATCATCATCAGGTGAGTCAGCGATTTGTGGCAGTTACGGTCAATCAGCACGGTGCTGCCGGCCGGCGCGGAGTACATGCCGACGATTTTGTTAGCGGTAGAAGTACCGTTGGTCACCATGTAGCTGCGTTCTGCGTTAAACACGCGAGCGATATACTCTTCCGCTTCTTTGTGCGGGCCGCTGTGGTCCAGCAGGGAACCCAGTTCAGAAACCGAAATGGAGATATCGGATTTCATGGTGTTGGAGCCAAAGAAATCGTAGAAGATGCTGCCTACCGGGCTTTTCTGGAACGCGGTACCGCCCATGTGGCCTGGGGTACAGAAGGTATATTTACCTTCACGGACATATTTGAACAGCGCTTTGGTCAGCGGCGGCAGAATGGTGTCGATGTATTCGTCAGTGTTCTGTTTGATTTTGTTCGCGATATCTTCCGCAGCGCCCAGCGCATATTCGAAGAAGCGAACCTGCATGCGCAGATCGTTCAGGCTAACGTCCAGAGTGGAGTAGGTGTTAGCGAACGCATACAGCGGCATGTACTCGTTCATTTTGCTGATTTCTTCGCACAGTTCGAGATTGTATTTATCCCAGTCGAAGATCACGCCGCACAGACGAGAGTTGTTTTCAATAAGTTTTAATAAGTCGTCACGGTCGTTCGGGTAGACAATACGGAAGTCCAGGCGTTCGAGAGCACGATGCAGTTCACGGATGGGTTCTTCTTTGAAGTAAACCCCCATGTGATTCATGATTGCAATAACGTTCATAGTCAAATCTCCAGATGTAGAAAGCCCCTCCCGTCGCGTGATGACAGGTGATGGAAGGAGCCTCAGGAAAACGGGTTGCTGATTAGTGCGCGTTAGCGGTGGTGTTGTTATCCGATGCGTTGTTCTGGCGCTGGTGCATTTTGCGACCGTAGAACATCAGGATAATCAGGCTAACGATGAAGGTGCCGGCCAGTTCGAAGGAGCTTGCGCCCATCAGCGCGATGAAGCAGAACACGCAACCCAGTACCGAACAAATCAGGCTAACGAAGTTACGGATGTTGATGCCTTCGAAACGAATCAGGTCAACACAGGAGTAGAAGTAAGGCAGCATGGTCAGCAGTACCGCGATACCGGTCAGTTCGCCGAACAGGTCAGAGGCTTTACCACCGGCGGAGTTCATCAGGGTAATCAGCACCATCAGCGCGGTCATTTTCACTGCGGCCAGCAGCAGGCCTTTTTTCGGAATACCGTTGTTATCAACTTCGCCATACACTTTCGGGAAGTTACCGTCGTTGGCGGCACGTACACCGGCCTGGCCAACCAGCATCATCCACGAGCCCAGAGAAGTCAGGCAGGCAAAGGCGGTGAAAGCGGATACCATCGGTGCAGCCCAGCCGCCGAGGATGGTAGAGGCGCTAATTGCGAACGGCGCACCGGACGCGGCCATCTGAGAAGCAGGATACATACCGGCGATAACCTGAGTCGCGGCGATGTAGACGATACCGGCCATCGCAGTGCCCAGCATGGTAGCCAGCGGCACGGTACGTTTCGGGTTTTTCACCATCCCGGTACTCACGGCGGCGGATTCTACGCCAACGAAGGCCCACAGGCAGAGCAGGATACTTTTAATAACCGCGTGGCTATCGGTGGTGCTGGAGGTATTCCAGTTCGCCTGATAGGTAGCGACATCAAACCAGTGCCAGCCGACGACCGCGGTCATGACTACCGGAATAAGCACCAGTACCAGACCAATAGTGGTCAGACGGCTGACCCAGGTCCCGCCGAGCATATTAACGAAAGTAAAGATCCACACGATGGCAATACAGGCAATACCTGCTGGCACCGGGTTATTTAAAATTGGGAAGAACGTAGAGAGATAAGAAACTGCGGTAATCCCGATGGCCAGGTTACCAATCCAGTTTGCATGATAATAAAGGACACCGGTCTGGAAACCGAATGCCGGAGATATTTCGCCAGCGTAGGCAATAGGACCGCCCTGCTGCGGGTTTTTAGTGGCCAGTCGGGCATAAACATAAGCCAGAGACATCGCACCAATAATTGAAATCACCCAGCCCCAAATGGCAATACCACCGATGCTGGCCAGGTTCGCAGGTAATAATGCAATCCCGCTCCCCATCATATTACCGGCGACGACACCGGTACAGGCAAATAGCCCGATCTTCTTGGCAGAACTCATGGTTGTTTTTCTCCTAAGTTTATTTGGGAGGTACAGATCATGATACAGAACCATTAATTGACCCGACCAACTGCCAACAAGATTACTGATTTGTACGAGATAAGTCATAAAGATAAAGTGATATAAAAACAAACATCAGACAAATGATATTTTGACCTTTTTCCCTTAACATATAAACATGACAACAGGGTGTCAGAAAAAGATAAACATCGTTGAATTACAGTGAGTTAGAAGAAGGGTAGCGTGTTATCTGACTGTTATTTAAAGCCTCCTGAATGCTAAATAAAAATAACAAAAAGAGGCTTCATGAGAAACATAAATTTAACCTCACCATGCCCAAAACCTTGCGCATGATGAGGGTTTACTTATTCTGAAGAGAGAAAGTTGTCGAGATATGGAACTACTCGGTTAACCGATGTCTGGAAAACCCCATTTTCAATCCAGTACAGGGTATCTTCGCCAGGACGTAAATTAAACGCCGTGATGTAAGAATCGGCAGCCAGACGGTTCTCACCTTTCATCTCATAGACTTTGCCTAACAGCACATAATTTAGCCATGACATCTCTAAATCAATCGCACTATTAATTGCGGTATTTGCTTCGTCGACTTTGCCCTTCCCCAATGAATCCACCGCTTTTATTTGATAATAAATCGCCATGTCTTTTATACCCGGCATCGCCCCTACCCGCTCGACTTCACTGTAGAGGGCGGCCAGCTGTTTATCGTCCAGAGGCTGTTGCGAATGGCGCAATACATCCACCAGCGTTTTTTCGGCATAGGCGTAAATAAAATCCGGCGCCCGCTGAATCACATCATCCAGCAGGCTACTGGCCTTACTTAATGAATCGACGTCGCCCTTCATTAACAGCTGATGCGACTGGTAGAAATAGGTTAACGCCACGCTTTGCGAGGGCTGATATTGCCTGAGCATCGCCTGCATTCGCGCCGGCCACGGCTGCGCCAGGGCATCCGACAGGCTGTTCATCAGATCGTTCTGGATGGTCAGCTGGTTATCGTTGGTCACAAAGTAGCGCTTATCCAGCATCGTCGAGCTGTCGGCGTTGTCCACCAGCTGGACCGACATAAAGCACTGCTGCGCCCGATAATGGCGCTGATTAACGAACTCAATGGTCAGCGTTTTGCCGGAACTGCTTGGTTCATTGATGTTGTAGTCCGTTTTGTCATGCACCATAAAGGTCGAGAAGGTGTTCAGCGAGGTGGTGATCAGGCTGGCCAGTCCTACGGCGTAGGAGTGCTGCGACGACCAGTTAGCGCAGGAGTTGCCATTCACCAGGTGGATATCGATATCGCGCGGATTGAGCAGCAGACGCGCCTTGTTGACCGGCGGCCGCGATTCCATGCTCGACAGCGCCACCAGCGCCACGCAGGTGCCCAGCGCCAACAGGAACAGCCCCCACACCAGGGCGGTAGTGAGGAGCTTGCGGCCTGACGGCGCGCTGGCCACGGTAGGAGCCGGTGGCGGCGCGGCGGCATCAGGGAGAGGGACAGAGACGTCGGATGGCGCACCGGCGGCCGGCGGCGCAGGAACGGCGGTCGACGGCGAAGGCGTCAGCGCCTCCATCGACGGGGCTAGCTCCTCCCCCTCTTCGGTGCACCAGATCACCGGCACCGTGAGCTTATACCCCCGTTTGGGTACCGTCGCGATGTACTCAAGGCTAACGTCGTCGCCGTCTTTGAGCGACTTGCGCAGTTCAGAAATACTCTGCGTGACGACGTGGCTGGTCACAACGTTCCGGGTCCAGACGTTTTCGATAAGCTCGTCCCGGCTAAGCACTTCCCCCGGATGGCGGGCAAAAAAGACCAGAAGATCGATTAAACGCGGTTCAAGGGTAAGCTGGCGCCCCTTCCTGCTGATTTGGTTTACAGAGGGGGTTACCAGCCATTCACCGACGCGAACAACAGGTTGTAGCATACAAGAAAGCCCCAGACAAAAAGGGAAAGGCGCGATGATAACACATTTGTCCTACCTATTTTTGCCAGGGGTCACTCCCTCAGGCATTAGGCCGGAATGGGCTCTTTATTAACAATAAAAAGCAATAATTCATTAACATCGTGATCATGAAATCTATATATAGCGATAAAAACGCATTTCCGCTGCCGCTATTGCCTAAGGCAATTCCGATAGCAGAAAAAAATAAGCCCGGAGGCTTAACGCGCTCCAGGCTCAATGCGTTGCGCGCCGATACGGCACGCTTTAAAAAAAGGTTATTTATACACTTCCGCTGTGGCTTCAAAGTTAGGGCCATGCTCACGCGCAGCGGTGATCACGTAGTACTTTCCGCCTTTCTCATCGGCCAGCTTGGAGAGCTGATCGTGCAGATCGGAAGGCGAAGAGAATTCGCCACCGGACGGCCCCACCGAGATCGGCCCGACTTTGGTCAGTTTGAAGTGTTTCACTTCTTCTTTGGTAATCAACTGCGCGGCGGAGGCGCCAAATGCAACGGCGGAAAGGGCTAACGCGACTATCACTTTTTTCATCCTGCAATCTCCTTGGAATTAGCCTTCAGTCAGGCCCTTTCAGTATAGACGGCGATTTACTAAGCGTGCTACCGATGCGCTTATTTTTTGGCCGAGGCGTTCAGTAACGCGGCGGTACTCCTTCCGGGCGGGTCTTAAAGCGCCGGTGCAGCCACATGTATTGCTCGGGCGCCATCAGGATGCACTGTTCGATAATCTGATTCATCCAGGCCGCCGTAACCTCGGCGCTCGCCAGCGGCGGCGTGCGCTCCGGCGTCAGGGAGATCAATTCATACCCCATGCCGTTGGGCTTGCGCCGCGGAACAAACGGCACAATCGTCGCCCCGGACATTTTCGCCAGCATCCAGGTACCGGTGGTGGTCGCCGCCTGTTCGACGGCAAACAGCGGGGCGAAGACGCTGCTGGCCGGACCGTAGTCATGATCCGGCGCGTACCAGAGAATTTCCCCCTCTTTTAGCGCCCTGACCATCCCTTTCAGATTTTTTCGATCCAGCATGGTCTTGTTAGAGCGCAAGCGTCCCCAGGTTTGCAGCCAGTCAATCAGCGGGTTATCGTTGGGCCGGTAGACGCCAATGCCTGGGGTAAACATGCCGTACATTCGCGCACCCATTTCGAGGGTCAGAAAATGGATACCGATCAGTAAAATGCCCTGCTTTTCTTCCAGAAGCTCCACCACCTCGTTAACGCCGCTGGTCTCGGTCCAGCGCGCTACCCGGTGCGTCGGCCAGAACCAGGCCATGCCGGTCTCCATCAGCCCCATGCCCAGCGATTCAAAGTTTTTCACCAGCAGCGCCTCGCGGTCGGCGGCGCTCATCTCGGGAAAGCAGAGTTCGAGATTACGTCTGGCAATCCGCGCGCGGCTTTTCATCACCCGCATTGCCAGCCGCCCAAGCGCCGTTCCCAGACGGTAGATCACCGGATACGGTAATTGCACCAGCAGCCACAAAAAGCCAATTCCCAGCCACAACAGCCAGTAACGCGGGTGCAACAGCGCGCGGGAAAATTTGGGTAAATTTGACATAGTAATCCTGTTAATTCACTCAATAATAGCTGAGCAAAAACCGCGAAATAAAGTAGCGGATCCTGCACGTAGTATTTTTCCAATTCGTGCGGTAATACTCAATCACAAAGCGCGTTATTATAAGCCGATTCCAGGATAAATTCAGCCCTTACGCTGGGGACTACTCTATTATTAGACGCAACGCGTAAAATTTCCTGTTTAATGCATAAATAAATAAACCTAACCTCTACGGCCCGGCCGATTGTCGATAAAATAGCCAGTACATTTGCCTCAGCCTCGCGACCAATACCTCTTTTACTCACGCTTTATTATGGCGGTAGCGAACGCAAACAGTCCGTTTCGCCCGGTTTGACACGGCCAGCATGCGGTTATTTGTGACTGGGGCAAAGGTTAAGCATCGACATTGCGGATCCTTTTCCCAGATATGCTACGTTTACAGCGCTCATTCGACGCAAGTGCCTTTGCCGACGTCGCCGCTTTCAGAAGCCATAGTGAGAAGGAACTATGACAATGAATTATCAATTAGTGAAGCAAGTCAGAGAAAATAACCCATTAAGAAAAAGCTTCATTGACCTTGCCGTTAAGACTTTTGACCTGTCTTTTGAAGAGTGGTATCAGCAAGGTTACTGGACCGATGCCTATATCCCCTATGCTTTTGTCGAACGCAATAAAGTTATCGCTAACGCTTCGGCCAACATCATCGACCTGCGCTGGCAGGGCGAGCCCCGGCGTTATATTCAGATTGGCACCGTGATGACCGAGCCGGACCACCGTAATAAGGGATTAGCCGGCCAGCTTATCCATCACATCCTGCAGGACTGGCAGCAGGAGGCGGACGCCTTCTTTTTATTCGCCAATCCCACCACGGTGGATTTTTACCCCAAATTTGGCTTCACCCGCAGCGAAGAACATCAATATATTATGCCGGTCTCCCCGCGAGCCGGTGATTTTCGTAAACTGGATATGGACAGCGCTGACGATGTCGCCCTGCTCCGCCATTACTATGAAAAATCCAACCCGTTCTCACCGCTGCGGGTGGAGCATAACTTTGGCCTGCTGATGTTTTACTGCTCAGCCTTTATGAAGCATTTTGTCTATTACTCGGCAAAAAATGAGGCGGTGGTCATCGCCATGCAAAACGGTCCGGTGCTGATCTGCTTTGATCTGTTCTGCGACGTGGGCAAGAGCCTGTCGACGCTGGTCAACGAACTGGCCGATGACCACGTTTACCAGGCCATCCTCGGTTTTACCCCCAGTGAAGACCGGCTCGGCGAGTATGAGAAGATAGAGGGAGAAGATATCCTCTTCGTCTATGACCAGAAGGAAAACCTGTTTAAAGACAGGAAGTTGATGTTTCCTTTACTGGCGCATGCCTGACGGCGCTGTGCCGCCAGGCAGATCAGTTATAAGTCACCACGAAGGTCGCACTGGCGTTCGCTTCGCCCGCAGTCACTGCGGGCTGCGTCTGGATATAGCGGGCCTGATAGGATAAACGATAGTTCGTCTGACTGCCTTTTTTCCCGGACCAGACCTGGCTCACCTGGTTTAGCGGCACCAGCGAGCCGCCGGCACTGAGGATCTGCACGCCAAGTCCGGATGCCCCTTCAGGTTGGTCATCGATTTTAATCACTTCGTTGGCGGCGACAGCGCTGTCCACCGTCGCGTTAAACTGCATAAACACGCTGCCGACATTTTCACAGTTCGTCAGGTTGATGTTAAAAGGAACCGGGGCGGTGGTGCTGTTGAGCCCGGTAAATGCGGTTTTGTTATGCCGTCCGAGGAAGACGTTAATGTTTTTACTGTCGTCAGTAATCTTGCAGGTGGGTGATTTGACCTGAATACAGAGCCCGCTGACGCTGAAGCGCATCGCCTGTACTCCGCCAAGATAAATATCGCCAAGGTAATCATTAAGGCAATATTCGCCCGGCGGCGGTAGACCGCCGTTATCGGCAATCCGCCAGAAATAGATGGTCGGTTTTTTATTTTCCGCCTGAAATGCGCGCTGGCCGGAAAATACCGGCGCGGAAGGCCAGGCCGTGAACAGGGGATCGAAATTAATGCCATCCTGTTCCCCCATCTGAAAGCTGTAGCCGATGCCCGGCAGGCGGTCGATGCTGTAGATATCCCCCGGCTTGCCGTCTCCCGCCGGGCCGACCCGGGAACCGCCAATGCTCTGAAACCCGCCGGGCTCGCTGCCGCTGCAGGCGATCTCCCAGCGTTCGTTATTAGTGATAATCATCCCTCCGTAGCTGTATAGCAGGGAGCCAATGGGGAGATCGCTGACGTCAAGGTTGATACTGGCCTGGCTGACGTTCACTGAATACTCGATAGTTTTGCCACTGACCATCTGGCACGCTGCCGACAGCGAAGCGCAGTACCCGCCGGCCAGCAGAAGAGGTACCCCTGATGCGATGATTTTTTTCATATTACTTCTCCTTTATTCCCGGCCGGCAGACCTGATGCGGCGTGGGGCTGCTAACCTGCTGCACCGCGTCGTCGCGGATGGCATAGGCCAACCGGCAGCGTTGCCCGCTGCGTTCGCCCCATACTACCGAGACGCTGCCGTGGTCCTGCGGCACCCGGGCATACAGCAGCCCGCCCTGACCGACGGCGCCAACCGCCCGACCGTTGTCGTCGAACACCTCCGCGCCCAGCGGGGGAGCCGCGCCATCCGGCAGCGTGACATGGGCAAACCAGGGATAGCCGGTACGCGTGACAAATTTGACCTTCACCGCCGCGCCCGAATCGGGCACCACCGTCGTGCTGCTGGAGACAATCTCCACATGGTCGTTCAGACCCTGCGGATCGAGATCCAGCCAGTTAGCGGTAAAGGGATCGAGGTAAGGGATGATCGTAAAACCCTGGCGGTTAATCGGCTGTCCAAGGCGGTTAGCCACCCGGGCCCCCACCGCGCCGGGCGCTTCCACAATGGCGAAGGTTTCCCCCAGTTCGGGGGTGGCGGTCATGCCGCCCTGATGCGCTACCAGGGCGCCCGACGCCCCCAGCGAGTACTGCTGCTGATGGCGACCGGCGCTGGCGCTGGCGTTCAGGTACGCATAATCCGTCCGCAGGCTACCGTTGGCCGCAACGCTGGCTTCATTTGGGTTCTCCCGCGGCATGTCGTAGCTGGCGGTCAAACCGTAGCTGAAGGCGTTTTTCTCGCCTGCGCTGCCGGTATAGCTGGACTGCAGCTGGCTGCCGTAGTTTTTATCGTGGTTAAAGCGGGTGGTCAGGCTGCCCGCCTGCCCGAACGGCAGCGAAAAGGAGACGCCCACCACCTGATTATTGCGGTGATGGATATCCTGGCTCTGCTGGGCATACAGATAATAATTGAGCTGACCATAGCGGTTGGCATAGCCCAGCTGATATGAGCGCCAGCGGTGGTGGCGGACATCCTCACTCCAGATTCCGTTAAATGACAGACTGCCGCTGCCGGCCTGCTGAGACAACGTCGCGCTGTAGCGGGTCATCTCCCGCCAGTCGTTGGGGTGCCGGTCGTGCTCCCAGGCGGCATCGCGAATGGAGCGATAATTGCCGTCGTTGCTGTGGCTCATCGAGAGCAGCATTCGCGTATCGGATGTAAACGATTTTGATGCGGACACCCGCCAGCGGTAGCCCTCCTGCCAGCCGTGCTCCCTGCCCTTCGCCGCAGAACGGGAAAGATCGACCGCCAGCGCGCCCCAGTAGGTATTGAAGGCGCTGCCGACCAGCGTCGAGTAATAATCTGTCGTCGCGTTAGCGCCGGTATAGCCGCTGATATAGTCATTGAAGCCGTACTGCAGCGTGGCTTCGCCAAATCCCGGCCGCCCGGCGATCCCGTCCTCATCCAGATAGCCCAGCGACAGATCATAATAGACCGCGCCTGCCCGCACCAGGCCAGGCAGCGTGGCGTACGGCACGGTAAAGGTGTCCTGACTGCCATCCGCCTCGTGGATCGTCACCTGTAAATCGCCGCCGGCGTTGGTGGGATAGAGATCGTCGAAGGTGAATTTGCCCGGCGGAACCGTTGCCTCGTACAACAGAGCGCCGTTCTGGGTGACCGTTACGCGGGCGTTGGTGCGCGCCACGCCGCTGACCGACGGCGCAAAACCGCGGCGAGAGCCCGGCAGCATGCGCACATCGGTAGCCAGCCTGCCGCCGATAAAACTGACGCTGTCAAAGAAGGTTCCGTCGGTCCATCCCTGACCCAGCCGTAACGTGGACGCCCAGTTCACTACACTTCTCTCAGCCCAGGTGGCAATGCTATCCCAGTGCGTATTCCCTTCCTGCGCCTGGTAGCTGGACTGGTGATGTAACCGCCAGCCAAAGGCGCGCAGGCTGGCATCCAGCCCGAGATAATGATGGCTGCTGGTGTCCCCGTCGACGATGCTCTGATAGCTATTGGCCTGGTAGCGCAGCACCGCGGCGGGCACGCCGCTATCCACCTTTTTCAGGTTCACCGCCCCCCGATAATGGGGTTGCAGCAGCGCCTGGGGCATATTTACCCGCAGGACGTTTTCCCCGCTGTCATACTCCCAGCCGATCGCCTTATCGATCTGCGAAAAACGCAGGCAGGTGGCCGCGGTTGGCCACTGGGCATCCTTCAGCTGCAGAGCGTCGAACAGCGAGGGTGAGATGCAGGGCTCAAGCTGGCCATCGTGTTCCTGGATAACAAACGTTTCTTCCCCCAGGTCCCGGCCATTCACCGAGAGCGTGCTGCGGTACTGTCCGGCGTGTAGTGGATTACCGTATTGATATTTCTGGAGATCAACCTGCGCGGCGCCGTGCAAATGGGCGCGGTTAAAACTAAACGCCTCTGCCGCCCATGCCTCCTGCCAGGGAAGGAGCAGCATCAACCCAACCTTGATCTCCCTGAATTTCATAATAATGTCCTTACTGAGGATAATTATGATTCACTACCGCGCCGTAATCATTGATGGTGGTGAAGCTGAATTTGGCTGGCAGCGTGCGCAGCGCGACCCCTTTAGGCGCGATCTCCAGCGAGGAAAACGGGGCGACCATGCCGGCAGCGTGTTTTTGTCCGTTAAGGGTGATGCTGTCGATGGTGATATAGCGCGCTGAGGCATTGCTCACCCGCAGCCCGTTGCCCGTAGGAGCCAGCGCCCAGCTCAGGGCTTTTTCCGCGGCTATTTTTTCCGCCGCCACGCCTGCCGGACGGTAAAACAGCTTGATACGCGACCGTATCGCGAGCTGCAGGTAATTGTCAGTCTTGCCATTTTTCGGCTCAGGTGGGATATCCAGAAGATTGAACCAGAACAGCGATTCCCGATCCTGCGGCAGGCGGCTGCCGTTAAACACCAGGCGCCAGCTCTGGCCTTTTCCCGGTTCGATGCGCACAATCGGCGGCAGCACAATAAACGGCGCCGCATCCTTTTCCGGTTGATTTTGCACGCGGCCATCGTCGACCCAGACCTGCGTCAGAGAGGGGGTCTCCCCCATATTGGTGGCCCGGACGGCGATCTCTTTTTTGTCGCCGGAAAAAATAATCCGTGTGCCGTCAATAACCATGCTGGCGTCCGCCGAGGGTAAATAGCTGGACAGCAGCAGTGCCAGAACCATACGCCGCATATTCACCTCCTCCTTGCCGGGTGGATAAACGGCCCCTGAGCGGGGCCGTGGACAGGGGTTACGGATAGACCACCGTAAAGTTGACGTAGGTAGCGACTTTTCCAGCCGTAGCGGCGTCGGTCGCATAGTAGCGGGCATAGAAAGGCAGCGAGGCGGAACCATCCTGCTCAGCCACCGCCACCGGGATCACGTCCGGGCGAGCAATGGTGCCGTCTGCAGCGACCGCCGGGGTCTCCGCGAGGTTAATCGGCGTAAACCGAGTGTTCAGCAGCTCCACATCGACGTTTTCTGCTTCCGTGCCGTCAGACAGAGTGTTTTTTAGTCGACCCTCCGTGGAAACGTATTGATCTTTCTCGAAGTACACCGAGACATCAGCCCCTGGGGTGCAGCTCGTCAGATCGATGGTGAAGGGAACCACGCCCGCCGTCTCACCCGCGCTGCTGAGCGCTGAACGCTGGACCGTCGGTAGGGTTACCGTCTTGTCTTTATTCACTACCGTACAAGTATTTTCGATGACTTCACCATTAAAGGTGACTTTGCCATCAGCAGCCTGTGCCGCTACCGGAGAAAGCATCATCATCACCACGAAAGATGCCATTCCTCTGCTGTATTTTTTCATATTCACTCCTCATCACCACGCTTATGAAGAATCGTTCAGGAAATACCCTGGCGTACTTTATACGTACAATTTATTAATGCTCAGTCCATTGGATTAGCCTGTTATCTTTTAACCCCTTCCCTGCACTGACATCCTACTCACTTCATTATTTATTATTCAAATTCGCCACCAGGACCATTTCTACTTTTTATAGAAAAGTCTTAACACCACTTTGAAAAAGAAATAAAACTGACGCACAATAAAAACACAACTCACTGTAAATAAAAGATAATTTTTATTTTTTATTTTCTAAAAAACATTCGAGAAATGCGATCTAACTATCTCACCCTCATTATTAACCACCTCCTCCCACGTTCTCCCCCCTGGATTGAAAGCGCAGGGAGTATGTTATTTATGGCGGGTATTCTCTACAGTAAATTGTCGATTCAGGCAGGACAGCATGCACAGCGTATTTATGCCAGGAGGTCATTATGTTGATCTGCATTGCGGATTCAGAATATTTTAATATTGCCCTGAAAGCGTATATTAATGAACCAAACAGCAAGCCTCTGGATATTAAAGAAATACTCTGTTACCCGTTTAGTGGACAGAGTGAGATGTTCTATACTTTTTTTGCGACCGATGCCGGAGCCCGGCTAAGCACCATCCTTATTGATTACAGCAGCGTCAGCATCGAAGTACTGCAGGTCGCGCTCAGTTTAAAATCGTTTAATCCCCTGATCCGGATCTTTATTTTTGCCAAATCAGGCTACCCGTTGAGCGAGCTCGAACGCAGCCTCGCCATTGTGCTCGGCGCAGAGTTCATCACCAGTTTTGCCGGGCTCAGCGCTGCCCTTGCCCGCGGTCCGCGCTTGACATCGCCCCCCGCCGACAAGCTCTATATCGCCATACCTGACAGCTATAACCTGACCCGTAAGGAAACTTTTTTAATCAGCCTGCTGATGGGGGGAATGCCGTTGTGTCACGTGGCCAGCACCATGCAGCTCACGATCAAACGGGTCTACTACTACCGTTCACGTGTCCTTAGCAAGCTGGCGGTGAAAAATAACGTGGAACTGATGAACAAAGTTCAGGGGATGGTGTTGCGCCACTACCGACAGGAGACAGGCCATGAAATCGTATCTCTACGCTAAAAATCGCCTCATGTTGATTATCCTGAGCTGGCTAAGCGCAGACGAGGCGTTGCCATCTCGTCATGATTTCCAGCAGACTGAAACCATCCTCAGCACCCTGCATATACCGTATGTGCTGAAGCCCGACCTTGATCAACTGAGAGCTACGCTACAGCCATTACTCGCCACGCCCAGGCCGCAGGCCTGTGAGGTAGGCGCTTTTCTCAGCGCCCTGTTGGCGCTGTATACCCGGTTAACCGAATATACCGCCGTCGAGCACTATCTGCTCTCCCGGCATCTCTGAGTAGTAACCCGCCTGGGCAGGAAGACGCCGCGCGCCTCCTGCCTGTAAGGCATTACCTTAGCTCAGCAGACCGCTCGCCGCGTCGGGAGACGTAATCCCGATAGCCCTCGCCAACGTAAATCTGCCGTGGCCGGTAGATGGTCAGCGGCGCCTGGTGCATCTCGTTCCAGTGCGCCACCCACCCGACCGTCCGACCGACCGCGGTGACCACCGCAAACATCGACGAAGGCAGATTCATCGCTTTAAGGATCACCGCGGTATAGAAATCCACGCTTGGCGACAGGCCATTGTCCACAAAATAGGGGTCGGTCAGCGCCACGTCCTCAAGGGCCATCGCCACCTGCAGCAGGCGGTCGGACATGCCTACCTCCGCCAGCACCCGATGGCTGGTTTCACGCAGGATATCGGCGCGCGGGTCACGGTGACGGTAGCGCGAGTTGCCAAAACCCAGCCGGCGAAATGCCTGCGGATCGCGCTTCGCCTGGCGCAGAAACGCCGGAACCTGATCGACGCTTTCAATCTCCTCCAGCATTCGCATGCTCGATTCATTTGCTCCGCCATGCATCGGCCCCCACAGCGACGCCAGCCCGGCGGCGACGCAGGCGAATAAGTTCGCCCCGGAGGAGCCCGCCGCGCGCACCGTAGTGGTCGAGGCGCACTGCCCGTGATCGGCATGCAGCACCAGGATCTGGTTCATCGCCTGCTCGATAACCGGATTGAGAACGTATTTTTCCGCCGGGATAGCAAACAGCATCTGCAGGAAATTACCGGCATAGGAGAGATCGTTGCGCGGATACGCCGCGGGTTGCTCAATGGTGTACTTGTAGCTCATGGCGGCGATAGTGGGCATTTTCGACAGCAGCCGGGTGGCGGCCAGCGCCCGGTGCTGCGGATTTTCCACATCCAGTACATCATGATAGAACGCCGCCAGCGCCCCCACCAGGGCGCACATCAGCGCCATCGGGTGCGAGTCGCGACGAAAGCCGCTGCACATGCGGGCTATCTGCTCATGGACCAGAGTATGGCGGGTGATGGTCTCGCGAAAGGTTTGATAGCTGGCCTCATCCGGCGCGTCACCGTTCAGCATGATGTAGGCCACTTCGAGAAAATCGCACTGGCGAGCCAGCTGATCCACCGGATAGCCGCGGTGCAATAGCACGCTGTTTTCCGTATCGATCCACGAGATCGCCGACTGGCATCCGGCGGTATTGGCGAAGCCGGGGTCATAGCTGCAGAATCCGGACTGATTTAGCCCGCGCATGTCAACTCCCACCGGCCCCCGCGTTCCCGGCACCTGCGGCAGGGCGATGGGCGGTTGTTGTCCAGCAAAAGAAAGCGTTAACGGTGTAGTGCTCATCCTGTTAGTCCCCCAGCAAGCTTATCAGCGACCCGAAGTCATTCTTCAGGCGGAAAGACCAACATAACCAATGTGATGCAGCTTATTCATTGATGTCATCACTATAACCCTGGCAAAGAGGATATTTTGCTGGCCTTCACTGGGAAACAGGCCGTCTTTCCCCAGCCCACCGCCGGATAGCGGCACAAATCGCCAAGGATAAAGGCGATCATCGCTGTCAAAATTTACGTTGAGTAAAGAAAGGATGAAGAGGAGCTACCATGAATTTTGTGCTGTCGATGACCCTTATCTGCATCGCCATCGCCTGGCTGATGATGAGCCTCCTGCCGGTGTAGATGCACCACTAACCGCCACGCCAGTGGTCTGGATAACCCCTCCTTCAATTGATTTCCGCCGTGGTCTTCGCCTCTGAGGTTTCATAAGAGCCATATAAGAAGTACTGGTTGCATATCAGGCTGTTGCGTTTTCCCGCCGAGGGGTAGGCTAAAGGCCCACTGTTAAGGAGGTGATATGTCTGGACTTATTAATCCACATGCGGCCCCGGAAGAAGCAGCCTATGCGCTACTGATTGAGCTCGTTCGCGCCCAGCGCGTGCCGCAATATGAAGGCGAAATTTCCGGCCTGCTGGCGATGTACGACGAAGCCGTTAAACACTTTAAAGAGAAAGAGACCGAGCGTTAGGCGTGGACATCGTGGTGCGAGAAAAGCGTGACGCCTGCGGAAGCCGCGCAGGCGTTGGCTGGATAGCGGCTTGGGTCATCAGCTGCCGCGGTAGGTAGAGTATCCGTACTGACTGAGCAGCAGCGGGATATGCAGTTTTTGATTTTGCTTTGTGACATTGAAAATAACCGGAATCACCGGGAAGAACGTATTCATATTTTGGCTTTTAAAATAGTCACCGGTTTTAAACGTCACTTTATACACCCCCGGCTCCATATTCTCCGCCTGCGGATAGAGCGACTTAATCCGCCCATCGGCATCCGTTTTACCGGTGGCGATATGCTGCCAGCTCTCCCCCTGCTGTTTATCCAGCTCAATCTGCACCCCCGGTGAAGGGAGCCCGGTTTGCTGATTAAGAATGTGTACGCTGAGCGTCCCCTCTGGCGCCGCCAGCGCGCTGAAGCTGAGCAGAGAAATTACGGAGGCGATAACTAATTTCATAATCGTGACCTTATTGGGCAAGTGAAAGTGCCCTAACTATAGTCAGCGCGGCGGGGAAAAAAATTAAACTTTTTGTTATCAGATTGCGGTTATTTGGCGGGGAACGGTACAACTGGGTGTACTCTGAAACAGGCCGCAAGCGGCCTCCTGCACAGAGAAGTCGGCTAACAGATATGGTTTGCGAAGCCACTTTTCATCTTGAAAAGTAGATTTTTTGCGGATAGCGGGTAACGAACGTCCGGGACCTACCGCTGATATTTATACCGTTAGACGCTCGTTGTCAGAAGAGGGATTGATTGTATATAGACTTTGGATAAATGTTTGACCAGGATGGGAGCATAGCTTGTCACTGATGCGCTCAATTTTACAAGGAATAAACCGATGCCATTACCCGAACGTCTGCAACCAGCCAAAGTAAACCGCCAGAAACTGAAACAGCTAGCGGACATGGCCGAAGAGATACTGGCGCAAATTGATAACGGGGCTAAGGAAGAGGATACCGGGTTGAAAATGTTGATAAATGACTGGAATAGCCAGGTTATTAACCCGTATGCATTCTCTGATTTCCGGGATTTCTCTTCATGGACCAGTGCAAAAGACTTCACCGGGATGGCGTTTAATCAAGAAAAATACGTGGCGGATTTATCCTGGGATGAGCTGATTCAGATCATCCAGTTTGTGTGTCAGGCCGAAGGTAAGGAATCTGAACAAAGCTACGCGCTGGGACTGCTTGAGAAAAACTTTGATGCCAATCCATCCGACCTCATCTACTGGCCTAATGAATGGTTTCAGGATAAAGACATGCTTCATGTCGATTTAACGCCTGAAGAAATCGCCGGATACCTGATGGCAAAATCTGGCCGGTGGCTAAGCGATGCGCCGCAAATCGAGCTGAAGTATCCGATACCTTCAAATTCGTAAGGTATATCAGCGCTCAGTTTGTAGATGTTAAAAGAATGGGATAGCGGCAAAATCACCGCTCACCTGGATTTATATCAGGCGCCGCTGCGCTTTCTCCTTGTCGGAGATAGTGCCCTCGGATACCGCAGACTGCGTCGTACCTTCCGCATGGCCTTTGCTGCCGCCACCCGCCAGCAGGGCGC
>NZ_JBPYUI010000015.1:0-143888 GCF_051858335.1 Klebsiella sp. K47 | reverse complement strand
GCCCGGCGGCGCTGCGCTTGCGCGGGCCTACGCTGTTTGAACCAGCAGAGGACTCGTAGGCCGGATAAGGCATTTATGCCGCCATCCGGCACAACCGCAGGTACGGCGTCTGATGTGTATCGCCCGGCGGCGCTGCGCTTGCGCGGGCCTACGCTGTTTGAACCAGCAGAGGACTCGTAGGCCGGATAAGGCATTTATGCCGCCATCCGGCACAACCGCAGGTACGGCGTCTGATGTGTATCGCCCGGCGGCGCTGCGCTTGCGCGGGCCTACGCTGTTTGAACCAGCAGAGGACTCGTAGGCCGGATAAGGCATTTATGCCGCCATCCGGCACAACCGCAGGTACGGCGTCTGATGTGTATCGCCCGGCGGCGCTGCGCTTGCACGGGCCTGGAGGACGAAGAAACGCCTGCTGGAGATCACTTAAGACCATTACGGCCAAAGCAGTACCATCGTAGTGAATCAGTTCCCAGTGGACAGCATGGACTGATGGAGATCCTGACAACGGCAGACGTAATCCTGGACAGGCTGCTGTATAAAACGCGCGCAGGGTGGTTTTGCAGGGTAAGTCGATGAGGAAAAGCTCGCCGGTAGTGGAAAGCGAGGGAAAAACAGGTTAAAAGCACTATAAAAAGTTAACGCATCCCGATTGATCGAACAGATGCGAAACACTGATCGAACTTCAATTCTAATCCATGATCGCTCAGAGCGGAATGAGCAACCAGATACACTAAAAGGATTTACCATGTCACAGCAATACACCAATGAACTGACCACTGATGTACTGGAACGGCTGCGTCAGCCGCCATTTACCGATGAGTTTCTGTCAGAACTTGAGCCACAGTCGCGTCAGTCACTCGTCGCAGAAATGGAATCAATGTTACAGCGCCCTGTTCTCCATATTTTCCGGGGTGCAACGATTGGCAGCCTGACCCGTCATGGTGGCGTGATCCGTGAGACATCCGGCAAAAGTACCCTTGACGGGCACTATTCTGCGCGGGTCGGAGATAAAGTTGTGTATCCGGATGGACGTGAGGCGACCATTATTTGCGGAGCCGGTAAAGGTCGGGTGATGCAGGGGGAATCGATGGCGCTCGTGGGCAGCATGCTGGATAACGGTGATGAAATCATTTCAACACCTCAGGGGTGTCAGATGTTTGTATTCCGTGAGGGCGATGCACTGCCGGATGGCTTTTTAACTGTGCCGGGAGATAAGCACTGATGGCGCTGGAAGGCTATTTTCTTTTCCAGGGAGATCGTACCGTCTGTGGCGGTAAAATTATCACCGGTGCTGAAGACACCGAATTTTTCGGGCGATCACAGGCGCGGGAAAGCGATAAAGTGACCTGCGGAAAACATCCGGGGATCTACCGTATTTGTGGTGGCATGGGCGACATGTACGAAGTAGGCGGTGTAAACCGCCAGCTAGCAGGCTCCATCGAAAGTTACAGCTCCTGCCCGTGTCGGGCGAAATTCATTCCGCAAGATTTGGATAACACCTACGAATATAACTGCAATGCCGGCCTGGCTGCCGAACGGGAGAGGGAAGCCAGCAGGAAAAAACTGAATGAGGCGAAGGCTAAAGGGCCTCAGCCAATGCCCCTTCCGGCGCTGATTTATGCCACGCAGAGGGCAATGGATGACTACGGCGCAAAGGACATGCACCACGGTGATCTGAGCGAGGAAGCACTGAAAGAGCGCTTTGGTCTGACGGATGTCTCGGCGAAAGTGAACCCGTATACGCTGACCCTTGTCCCACCAGCGCCCGCCAGTTCGTATGGTGTATTTTATCCGGGCAGCCTGACGGGAAGTACGCCGGTCGTGGTCAGCCGGGAGGAAAGTGTCCGGCTGATGTTTGATGAGTTCCGGGGACTTGCCAAGGTATTCTCCTTCCATGGCCCATATAAAAACATCATCACCGAAATGATTAATCATATGCAGGGGAACAGCGGCACATCGTACAGCAGCCCATTACTGGACAGGGCGCTGAAAGAGCAGATCCTGAATGACCATTCGAGTGATAGCTCGTTGTTGGGGATTAAAAGGGCCTTGGATGATGCTGTTAGCTACGAATATGGATTTCTTCCTCTCGGTAAAAAGGACGATTTATTCGACGGAAAGGGCAACTTTAAGGAAGTTAATAAAGCTGTTCTACCTAAATTTGATCGTCAGATCGATAAGACTAACGGGCTGGTGATTACCGTCCATGATACGTGGTCGACGCATATCACGCTCGAGTCACTGGAGGTGACGGGCGACAGCTACCGGGCGAAAGTACACTACCGGGTACAGGACCACTTCGGGCTTGATGACGCGGATATCCTGAACCCTGTTTTTCATCAGGGCCGAATTTTCCGGATCTGGTTTGTGCTGCAGCGCTATGTGAAATACGGCTATAGGCCGTTCATCACCGAGATGAATGCGACCGTGGAAATCAGCGGGAGGCGGGGTGAATAAGCGACTGATAGCGGGGGTTGTAGCGGCTGCGGTAGGTGGTTATCTACTATGGCAGTATCTGTCCCCGGTTGAGATTGTGGCAGTTCACGATGGAAATACGATTCTGGTCAGGCATTTTCCATACCTGAAAAGTCGTCAGATAGCCTGGTGGGAAGCCAATAAGGCCGTAATACAGGCGAAGTACGGGATTCCACACGAGGGTAAAGACGGCTTTTACCATGTATGGATTGTTGATTTTGGGGATGGATATCGCACGGAACCGGATGAAAACCTACTGTTTTCTACCGATGAGGTTTTTTGTTTTAACGACATCCCGACAGAGGATCGGTGTATTGATAGAAAGCCCCTTTTTGACGTTAGGTGGAGTAGGAATTACGGGCTTAAATATGAGTCGTATTAACGTAATTGTTAACGGCTGAACGTGACATCACAAGGATCTTCTTGAGATCCTTTTTTCATGCGTATTCTCTTGCTTTGAAAACGAAAAAACCGCCCAGCAATGAACTGACCCCATGCTCTTGCGCGGACCTACGGACGAATGTCATGGGTGGACCCAATGCCATTTGTAAGCAGGATAAGGCATTTATGCCGCCATCCGGCACAACCGCGGGTACGGCGTCTGATGTGTATCGCCCGGCGGCGCTGCGCTTGCGCGGGCCTACGCTGTTTGAACCAGCAGAGGACTCGTAGGCCGGATAAGGCGAAGCCGTCAGGCAAACGTCGTGAAGAAAGGCATTACTCGGCGGCCGTTTTCCCTTTGCCGGGCAGTCTGAATGCTTCGCCATAGGGCTTCGCAATGCCCATACGATATTGAGTCTCTTTCGCCGCCTGGTGGAGGTCGGCAAACTCCTCTTTCGGCGCCGGCGGACGTTGCGCCTTTTTCAGACACTGATTGCGATGGTGACGGATCCACTCTCGGTCCTCATCGTCCAGGCAACGCTGCATCACCTCAATCCATCTGGATGCCGCCCGACGGTAGAGGCCGCATGCCTCTAACCGCTCAGCAATACTGTCCCTTATTCTCATCCACCTCGCTCCTCTGATGCTTTCACGATATCTCATGGTATTCCGACGCGTGAGTCGGAATACCATGGTAGTGTTAATTTATGACAAAACTATTCCTGTGCGGCGCAAGGAATATATTCATTATAATAATCGCTGTGCATAGCAAACCGCATTGGCGGTAAATACTTCCAAAGAGCTCCGGAATTATATGCCGAATGCCATCATCGATACCGCCGGGTATCGACGGTTGTACCTATCAATATCTATTTAATTTATTAGATTTTCGTCAACAAATACCTTGCGATAACATCCATTCTCTGTACAGCGAAGCTTCATAACGAACGTTCGGTCTGCTCCAGCAGCTTATTTCGAAAGATAAATAAGCAAGCTTCATTAAAATTATCTAACCCCAAACGCTCATAAAGCGCAGTACGCTTGCGGTAAAGGCTTTTTAGTGACGTATTGAGATTGACGGCCACCTCCTCCATGGTCATCCCCGCCATGAGTAAACGTAACATTAACTGTTCAGACAAACTTAAGCGCAGATCGTCAAACCACTCTTTGGTCAGACGCTTGCTATTCATCTCCAGAAAAAGACCAAATAATGTCGCCATATCCGCGGGTGATAATGACATGTTTAAAAACGATTTCAGGCTCAGTAAATGCTCTTCCCGATGGCGCATATCGAGGACGATACAACATATTCGCTTTCTGGATTTCGCCGCTGCCAGCACGAGATAATCGTAATGGCAAAGCGGCGAGCGGCTATCAACCAGCAGAGAGACTTCATCAACCTCATTATCTAAAATCGCTTTTCCGCTAGAATCTAACTGAATGATATCAGGAAAAAAATTCTTAACACCTTGAAAAAGATAGTAATCCTGGGTAACCAATATCATTAAAGTTGCCACAAATCGTCCCTTTAACATTTAATCAACAAATTCTCGTCAACCAGACGTTTTCCCTCCCCCTATGGAACGCTTCGCATGGCGGTGAAAATAACGAGACCTGTGATTTATCATTAGCGCGGCATCTGAATCTGGCTGTGAAAACCCTCCTTGCGTTCTGACAGGAAATAAACAGATTGATTATAAATAAAAAAAATCCACAAAAAAGATGCTTTTTTTGCTATTGAGAATTTTTGTCAGAAATCATCTTAAATATTGCCTAAAAAACTCTAACCCCAACTAAATATAAGTCACACCGCCATTTTGAAACAAAATTCCACCTGACTTTCTTTTTTATTTATATCAGTAGGTTAAAGAAATCAACTTGAACACTTCCGTTCGAATGAAGTCGATTTTACAGAATTATCTTAAAACGCAGACCATAATTTATCCATATTTATCGGTTGCCGTATCGGGTATAAATTACCCATTCATTTATCAACAGGAGATATGTTTATTAGTTTGCAATAGGTCATTCACCTGCAGTGCCAGTCAGCTAAATGGGACCATCCTCATCCTTTAACTCACCGTCAAAGGACGGTCGTGTTGTGCAATGGATTCTTGATGAACATATGGCAAATAGAAATGGAAAGATCACCTTATTCAAATACGTTATTGTTTAATCGCAACACGAAACTCTCGCTATCAATCGGCTTGCTTTTGCTCTTCCCGGCGCTGGTTCAGGGAGCGGATTCGCTCTATGACCAGCAAATCTTGCAAGCGCGCCAAGGCCAGTACGCCCCCTTTCTCAGTTACCTTCAGCAGTACCAGCTGCGGCATGCCTTAACCCCTTCTCAGGTGGCGGACTGGCTGCAGGTGGCCCTCTGGGCCGGTCAGGACGATGAAGTGGTGAAAGTCTGGCGACGCTACCAGGTCTATATGCCGATTCCCGCACGGGGCACCGCCGCCGCGGCGCAGGCCCTGCGCAACCAGAAGCAGTGGCAAACCTCGCTCACCCTCTGGCAGCAGGCACTCAGCCAGGCCCCTGGCAGCGACGACTATCGTATCGGCTATATCAAAACGCTCGCCGATGCCCGCAAGGACGGCGAGGCGCTCAGCGAAGCGCGTCGCCTGGTGGCGGAGCAGGCGAGCGTTGCGCACCTGCAGACGCTCTCCTATGTCTACCTGCGGTTGGGCAAAAGCTGGGACCAGCTGTTGGTGGACACGCAGATCCTCGATCGTGAACCGCAAAACAAAACCGCGCTGGCCAGCCTGATGGCGACCCTGACCCGCAACCGGATTGATTCCCCTGCTCTCGGCCTGGCGAATAGCGTCGAACTGACGCCTGCGGAAAAGCGTAACTTGCAGCTGAACGCCGCCGCCGAACTGGTGCGCCTTGCCGATACCCCTTCCCGCGAAGAAAAGGCGCGTTACGCGCTGGCCCGCACGGCGCTCACGCAGTATGACGCGATGATCGCCGCCTGGCACCCCGACCCACAGGCTGCGCCCGACATCATCCGGGCGCGTATTGATCGTCTGGGCGCACTGTACGCCAGCGCCGAGTACGCGCAGGTCATCCGCGAATACCAAAGCCTGATCGCCCAGCAGCAGACCGTTCCCGACTGGGCCATCGGCTGGGTCATCTCCTCTTTTATCGCCCTTAAGCAAATTGAGCCTGCGCTGACGCTTATCCACCAGCATCCTTCGTGGCTGACAAGCCAACAGAATGAGGAACACGAGCTTTTCTACGCTCTGCTGGACACCGGTCAGTACCCGGAGGCGCAACGGTATGTCGCCCGCCTCACCAGGAATACGCCCTACATCCGTCGTCTCTACGGCTCGCCAACGCCGCAGCCGAACGACGACTGGCTCACCGCACAGTCGCTTAACGTGCACTATTTAGCGGCTACCAACGACCTGCCGCAGGCCGAAGCCCGAATGCAGCGCCTGGCGGCGACGGCCCCTGGAAACCAGGGCCTGCAGATAGACTATGCCGCCCTTCTGCAGGAGAGAGGATTGCCACGGGCAGCCGAACGCCAGCTAAAAGCGGCGGAATCTCTGGAACCCGCCAGCCTGCAGCTGGAGCGCCAGCAGGCCTGGGTCGCCCTCGATCTGCAGGAGTGGCGGCAAATGGATCTGCTGGCTGACGACGTCGTCGCCCGCTCGCCACGGGATCTGAACACCCAGCGCCTGGCCAGAGCGCGCGAGATCCATCATCTCTCCGAGCTGCGCCTGAGCGTTGGCAAAGGGCTGCATTCCGACAACCCGGTGAGCGGCACGCACGACCTCAGTTTTGAGACGGCGATCTACAGCCCGCCGCTAGCCGACAGCTGGCGGTTGTTCGGCGGGCACCGCTTCGCTGAAGGCAATTTTGAAGAGGGGAAAGGCAGCCGTCGCCAGCTGTTTGCCGGTATTGAATGGCGTCCGCGCGACTACTGGGGCGAGCTTGAGCTCTCCAGCGTCAATTTTCACGGCGAGAACAAGCCCGGCGTCCGCCTTTCCGCCGCCCATGACGTTAGCGATCGCTGGCAGCTGGGCGGCGAACTGGAGCGGATTTCGCAGCAGACGCCGCTGCGCGCGTTACGCAACGGCGTCAGCGCCAACCGCGGCGAAGGCTGGCTGCGCTGGTCTCCAAACGAACGCCGGGAGTACCGCTTCAGCGCGGCCGCCAGCCGGTTTACCGATCGCAACCGCCGCCAGGAGTACACCCTCTCCGGTAAAGAACGCCTCTGGCAAACCCCATGGTTAACGCTGGATTTGCAGCCCGGTCTGTCGGCCAGCGCCAATAGCCGCACCGACACCGCCTACTACAGTCCGGCACGGGACCTCGCCGCCACCGCGGCGCTGGCCGTCGATCACACGCTTTACCAGCGCTATGACACCGTCTGGAGCCAGCAGTTACTGGCCGGCGGCGGCAGCTACTGGCAAAAAAATCACGCCGCCGGGGCGATCACGGTGCTGGGTTACGGGCAGCGCCTGCGCTGGAACAACGTCGTCGACTCCGGGCTGATGCTGAACTGGGATAAGCGCCCCTACGACGGCAAACGTGAAAACAACCTCGCCATCACTCTTGATGCAAATATACGGTTTTAAGGATGACCATGCTGAACACGACCCTGCGCAACGGCCTGATGCTTCTCATCTGGCTGTGCCTTATCTTCAGCGTGCGTGCTGAGGAAGTCCCCTTCCTCGCCCCGCAGCAGCGCCCCCAACTGGAGGCCAATCAACCCTGGCCGGCGGATCGCTTTCTGGTGCTGGCCTACCATGACGTCGAAGACGATGCCGCCGACCAGCGTTATCTTTCGGTGCGCACCAGCGCACTCAATGAGCAGATCGCCTGGCTGCTGCATAACGGCTACCATGCGATTAGCGTTCAGGACATTCTCGATGCACATTATGGCTTAAAGTCGCTGCCGCCCAAGGCTTTTCTCCTCAGTTTTGACGATGGTTACAGCAGCTTTTACACCCGCGTATGGCCGCTGCTTAAAGCCTGGAACGTCCCGGCGCTGTGGGCGCCGGTGGGCAGCTGGGTGGACACTCCCGCTGGTCAGCCCGTTAATTTTGGCGGCCTGATGACGCCCCGCGAGCGCTTCGCTACCTGGGAGATGGTGCGCGAGCTCAGCCGCTCGCCGCTGGTGGAGATCGGCGCTCACACCTGGGCCTCGCACTACGGTCTGCCGGCCAATCCGCAGGGCAGCCGCGAGCCTGCCGCCGCCAACCGCGGCTGGGATAAAACCACCGGCCGCTATGAAAGCGACGCGCAGTTTACCCGGCGAATGACCGATGACGTGCAGAAAGTAACGGCGAAAATCCATGAGGTTGCCGGGAAAACGCCGCGCGCCTGGGTGTGGCCCTACGGCGCCGCCAGCGGCAGCACCCTGGCCATCGCCAAACAGCAAGGGTATCAGCTGGCGTTTACGCTGAACGACGGCCTGGGCAACGTGAAGGATCTGGACAATATTCCACGCCTGCTGATCGCCGGTAACCCGTCGCTCAAGGCCTTTGCCAGCGCCGTGACCCAGATTCAGGAAGCCGATCCTGTTCGGGTGATGCATGTGGATCTGGACTATGTCTATGACCCCAATCCCGTCCAGCAGGCAAAGAATATCGATAAGCTGGTGCAGCGCGTCTATGACATGAAAATCAGCCACGTCTTTCTGCAGGCCTTCTCCGACCCGCAGGGCGACGGCACGGTCAAGTCACTCTATTTCCCCAACCGCTGGCTGCCGATGCGCGCCGACCTGTTTAACTTCGTCTCCTGGCAGTTGCAGACCCGCGGCAATGTGAAGGTTTATGCCTGGATGCCGGTGCTGGCCTTCGATCTTGCCTCAGATCTGCCGCGCGTTCAGCGCTGGGATCCGCAAACCGGGAAGGCGTTACTTGCCCGCCAGCCGTACGTCCGTCTGTCGCCCTGGGATCCCCGGGTTCGCCAGCAGATCACCGACATCTACGAAGATCTGGCCCGACACGCCAGCTTCAGCGGGATTCTGTTTCACGACGACGCCGTGCTGACCGATTTTGAAGACGTGAGTCCGGAGGCGGTCGCCGCCTGGCGGCAGACGGGTATGGCGCACGATGCCGCCCCGGTGCCCCAACGTCCGCAAGAGCGCCAGGCATGGATGCGTTTCAAAAGCCAAACCCTGACCCGCTTCACTCTGGATCTACGCCAGGCAGTGCAGGCCATCCGCGGCCCGCAGGTGAAAACGGCGCGTAATCTCTTCGGCCTGCCGATCCTGGAGCCGCAAAGCGAAGCCTGGTTTGCGCAGAATCTGGATGACTTCCTTGCCGCCTATGACTGGACGGTCCCCATGGCGATGCCGCTGATGGAGTCCGTGCCGATCGACGCCAGCCAGGCCTGGCTGACGCGGCTGGTGCAGGCCGTCGCCCGCCACCCGGGCGCGCTGAAGAAAACCATCTTTGAACTGCAGGCCAGAGACTGGAATCGACGCCAGCAAAACGCCATTCCCGACCAGCAGCTGGCGGACTGGATGCGTTTGCTGCGGCTGAACGGCGTCAAAAACTACGGCTACTACCCTGACGATTTTATTAACAACCAGCCTGATATCTCTCGTATCAGGCCGCAATTTTCTTCCTGGTGGTACCCTGACCATGACTGATCGCATTATCGCATTGTGCATTTTATGCCTCGTATTCGGGCTGCCGTTAGGTGTCGCAGCGGTATTTACCGGCGAGCTTATCCTCGACTTTGTCTTTTTCTGGCCGCTGTTTATGTCAGTGTTGTGGATCACCGGGGGTCTCTACTTCTGGTTTCAGCTGGAACGTCACTGGCCGTGGGGGGAGGATACCCCGCCGCCGACGCTGCCGGGCAATCCACTGATCTCGATCCTGATCCCCTGCTTTAACGAGGAGAAAAACGCCCGGGAAACCATCAGCGCAGCGCTGGCCCAGCGTTACGCCAATCTTGAAGTGATCGCAATTAACGACGGCTCTTCGGACAACACCGCCCAGGTGCTCCAGCAGCTGGCGCAGGAGGAGCCGAGACTGCGGGTGATCCATCTGGCCGCCAATCAGGGAAAAGCGGTGGCGCTCAAAGCGGGCGCCGCCGCCGCCCGCGGCGATCTGCTGGTCTGCATCGATGGCGACGCCCTGCTGGACCGGGATACCGCGGCCTGGCTGGTCGCGCCGTTGATCCATTATCCGCACGTCGGGGCGGTCACCGGCAATCCGCGGATCCGCACCCGATCCACGCTGATCGGCCGCATTCAGGTTGGGGAGTTCTCGTCGATCATTGGGCTTATCAAACGGACGCAGCGGATCTATGGCCGGGTCTTTACCGTCTCCGGCGTAATCGCCGCCTTCCGGCGCCAGGCGCTGGCGGACGTCGGCTACTGGAGCCCGGATATGATCACTGAAGATATTGATATCAGCTGGAAGCTTCAGCTCCGCCACTGGGACATCTTTTTCGAGCCGCGAGCGCTGTGCTGGATCCTGATGCCGGAGACCCTCAAAGGGTTATGGAAGCAGCGTCTGCGCTGGGCCCAGGGCGGCGCCGAAGTCTTTCTGGTCAATCTGCGCCGCCTGTTTCACTGGCAGCATCACCGGATGTGGCCGCTGTTTCTGGAGTATGCCTGCTCCACGCTGTGGGCCTTTGCCTACGCGATCACCATTCTGCTGTTTATCCTCAGCCGCCTGATGCCGCTGCCTGACAATCTGGCGGTGCATAGCCTGTTTCCACCGGAATTCACCGGCATGCTGCTCGGCCTGATGTGCCTGCTGCAGTTCGTCGCCAGTCTGTATATCGAGCGGCGCTATGAGAAAAAGGTCGCCAAATCGCTGTTCTGGGTGATCTGGTTCCCGATGGTCTACTGGATGATCGGCCTGCTGACCACGCTGGTCGCTTTTCCGAAAGTGATGGTGAAACGTCAACGTTCCCGCGCGCGCTGGGTGAGCCCGGACCGGGGAAAAGGAAGCCTGTGATGAATGAAAATACGCTCATCTTAACCGAACATCGGGTGCTGCCCCGGCTGGTCGACGCCGGCTTAACGCTGCTGGCCTGGCTCGGTTTTCTGTTCTTTCTGTACGCCAATTTGCTGATGCAGTTCATCGCGCCGCCCTCTCCGCACTGGGAAACGCTGATAGACTCCCTGAATACGGCGCTGGTGTATCTGCTGATTGCCGCGCTGAACGGCTGGCTGTTGATCCTCTGGTATCACTACAACCGGCGCCGCGCCCATACCCGGCGTCATACCGCGGTGCTCGCTCTGCGCGACGATGAGCTGGCGAGCAGCTTTAACGTCGCGCCGCAGATTATCTCGGAGATGAGCCGCTATAATTTGCTCACCGTTTACCACGATCAAATCGGGCAGATTATTGATTTAAAAAGCCACGCGTTACCGCCGCCGCAGGAAGAGAGCGATGACGCATGAGAGCAAGGCCGCCGTCGGCGGCCTGGACAGGTAATACGCCGGGGATTAGCCGCCGGCTTTTTTGATGGCGGCTTCCAGCGAGGCTTTGTCTGCCAGCCCCGGGAAGACGGTGATGCTGGCTTCCGTGGCGCCGGTGGTCGGCATCACGATCACGCCCGGCGTGCCGCTCAGACCAATCTCCTGCGCCAGATCGTTAATGCTCTGCAGCACCGGTTCGACGTCGGCGGCCTTCTTCGCATCAAAGCCGGCTTTCTTCGCCTGCTGCTGGATATCCGCCGTCGTCAGCTTGCCTTCGTTATGGCCGGTAGCGTAAATCCCGTTATGGTAGGCCAGATAGGCATCCGCCCCTTTCTGTTGATAGATCTGCAGGCCGGTTTTTGCCGCCTCCAGCGAGCTTTCCCAGCGGCCGCCGAAAATCGGCCACTCTTTGAAGGCGAAGCGGGTCTGCGGGTGCGCTTTAATCACCTGCTCCATCACCGGCGCCAGACGGCTGCAGTAGACGCACTGGTAGTCGAAGAATTCGATCACTGTGACTTTGCCGTTGGCCGGGCCGTAGGTCGGGGTATTTTTATCCTGGGTCAACACGGCGGCGTTCTTCAGCACCGCCTGAGTGGCCGCGCTGGCCTGCTGCTCAGCCTGAATTTGCTGCAGTTTCTGGCTCGCCTGCAGCAGGACTTCCGGGTGGGCAACCAGATAGTCGGCGGCGATTTTGCCGATTTTCGCCTCCTGTTCCGGGGTGAAAGTCGCCGGCGCGTCAGCGGCAGAGGCCATCGCCGGCAGTAAGACAGCGCTCAGCAGGGCGACAGAGAGGTATTTCTTGTGGCCAGACATAGTGGGGATCCTTGCGATAAGTGAACGGCAGGTGAGTCTGGGTGACAAAATATCACCCTTTTTCGCCGAAGCCTTGCCCAACGGCGCCTTGATTCGTAACTTTATTTTTCAGGCTCTCTCTTTCCCGCGCGATAGCGCAGGTCTGCGCCAGTGGTCAACGCGGCCCAGGCGGAGTACCCTGCGTAGCGGTTTTTCTTGCTCTTTTTTCAGGTGGTTTCTCTCGATATGTATGCATTTCTTCAACAATGGGACATGGCAGTGATTATGCTGCAGATTGTCGCCATCGACTTACTGCTGGGTGGCGACAATGCCGTGGTGATCGCCATGGCCTGCCGCAAACTGCCGCCGCAGAAACGCACCAAAGCGATCATCATCGGTACCGTGGGCGCCATCCTGGCGCGCGTTCTGCTGCTGGCGATCGCTTTGTATCTCCTGTCGCTGCCGTGGCTGAAAATAGTCGGCGCGCTGCTCCTGCTGTGGATTGGCATCAAGCTGGTCAGGAATGAGGAAGAAGAGAGCGAGGTTAGCAGCTCTGGCAGCCTGTGGCGCACCGCGATCACCATCACCGTTGCCGATGTGATTATGTCGCTGGATAACGTACTGGCGGTAGCTGCTGCGGGGAAAGGGCACATTGCGCTGGTCGCCCTCGGCGTGGCGATCAGCATTCCGGTTATTGTCGCCGGCAGCAAGCTGGTGCTGGTCCTGCTCACCCGCTTTCCCGCGGTGGTGCTGCTGGGCGGGATGCTCATCGGCTGGATTGCCGGGTCAATGCTGGTCAGCGACCCTACCATTCGCCGGCTGTTTCCCAGCGCCGGCGAGGGCACCGCGCGCCTGGCTGGCACCGTCGGCGCGCTGCTGGTGCTATTCACCGGATGGAGCCGCCGCCCACGGCCGCAGGCGAAAGACTAACCTTATCCACGGCGCCGTCGACCCCGACGGCGTCAAGTTTCCGCCACTTTTCTTCCCCGTCAGGGCGCATTTGCCCTACGCTTTATACTGACGCCTGTTCCAGGGAATATGTAACCACCGCACTGAGCATAGATGAGAAAAAATCATGGAATTGAAGGATTATTATGCCATTCTCGGGGTGCAACCAACCGACGATCTGAAAACCATCAAGACCGCCTACCGCCGCCTGGCGCGCAAATATCACCCCGACGTCAGTAAAGAAAACGATGCCGAAGCCAAATTTAAGGATCTCGCCGAAGCCTGGGAAGTCCTGAAAGATGAGCAACGGCGCGCCGAATACGATCAGCTCTGGCAGCATCGCAACGATCCCGGCTTCGGTCGCCAGCGACAGACCCACGAGCAGAGCTACAGTCAGCAAGATTTCGACGACATCTTCTCCTCCATGTTTGGCCAGCAGGCGCATCAGCGTCGTCGTCAACACGCGGCGCGCGGCCACGATCTGGAGATCGAAGTGGCGGTGTTCCTTGAAGAGACGCTGGCCGAGCAGACGCGCACCATCAGCTATAACCTGCCGGTGTACAACGTGTTTGGCATGATCGAAAGCGAAACGCCGAAAACGCTGAATGTGAAGATCCCCGCCGGGGTAGTCGATGGTCAGCGTATCCGCCTGAAAGGCCAGGGGACGCCGGGGGAGAATGGCGGCCCGAACGGCGATCTGTGGCTGGTTATCCACATCGCCCCGCATCCGCTATTCGATATTGTCGGTCATAACCTGGAGATCGTCCTGCCGCTGGCGCCATGGGAGGCCGCGCTGGGCGCGAAAGTGACGGTGCCCACCCTGAAAGAGAGCATTCTGCTGACGGTGCCGCCGGGCAGTCAGGCAGGGCAGCGACTGCGTATCAAAGGGAAAGGACTCGTGAGCAAAACCCACACCGGCGATTTGTTCGCCGTTATTAAAATAGTGATGCCGCCAAAACCAGATGAAAAAGCGCGTGAGCTCTGGCAACAATTGGCCGCCGCCGAAGCCAGCTTCGATCCGCGTAAGACATGGGGGAAAGCCTGATGGCTACAGTAACAGTGACGTTTACCATTACCGAATTGTGCCTGCGTACCGGGGTGTCGGAAGAGGAGCTGACGGAGATCGTCGGCTTAGGGATGATTGAGCCACACCAGCCGCAGGCGGACACCTGGCTGTTCGACGACAGCGCGGTGACAATCGTGCATCGCGCGGTACGCCTGCGTAACGAGCTGGAGCTGGACTGGCCGGGAATTGCGGTGGCGCTGACCCTGCTGGATGAGAACGCGCGGCTGACCCGCGAAAATCGCCTGCTGCAGCAGCGCCTGGCGCGCTTCCTCGCCCACGGATAGGGGTGCCATCCCGGGTCGTGGCGTTCCGTCTTCGCGCCGGGTGGCGGCTACGCCTTACCCGGCCTACAAACGGCACTGGGCCCACCATTGCACTGGATCCGTAGGCCCGCGCAAGCGTAGCGCCGCCGGGCATGGCCCCAGCCAGGGAGCCGCCGGTATGCCGGGTGGCGGCTACGCCTTACCCGGCCTACAAATGGCACTGGGCCCACCATTGCACTGGATCCGTAGGCCCGCGCAAGCGTAGCGCCGCCGGGCATGGCCCCAGCCAGGGAGCCGCCTGTTTGCCGAATGGCGGCTACGCCATACCCGGCATACAAACTAAGCGCAGCGCAAGCCGGGGAGTTTGCCGGGTCGCGCAAACCGGGAATAGCGCTTAATCCGGTAACGAACCGGCGAGATTACGCGCGGAGACGCTCTCGCTCACCGGCGCGGGCGGCTCCGGCGCCTTAGCCGGAGCGGCCGCTGGCGCGGCTGCCGGGGCGGGAGAGGCCGGCTGGATCTCAAGGAACGAGGCCAGCATCTTACGCAGCGTTTCCGGTTTAGTATCTTCCGCCAGCAACGCCGCCAGCATCGACGGCAAGCGGCTATCGACTTCCCCTAACGCCAGCCCCGCCAGCAGCGCGGTACGCGACATATCGCCGCGGTCGCCACGGTGATGGGCCTCAATTTTTGCGTCCGCGAAGCGCTCGCTGGCGCTGATATCCGGGCGCAGGTAAATCAGCACTTTTCTGCGATCCAGAGTCATAGACGCTCCTTAACCAATAATTTTCAGACCACGCACCAGGGCAAACTGCGGCTCTTCAGCCACCACGAAACGATCCTCGCGCAGACCCATCCGTTCACGAATGGCGTCGGCAACCAGCGGCGCGCCGCCGCCAATGACGATCGCGTGCGAATAGCCTTTAAAGCTATCGATGGCCGTCAGGACACGCGTGGTCAGACGTTCGATACTGTTATTGATCACCTTCTTCACCTCAGAAACCGCATCCGGATCGTTGATGTTGTCGGTCAGGTATTCTTCGTCGTGGCGGTTGATGATTATCTGGTCGACGTTATAGCTGGAGGTGTCGGTATTCGCCCGGGCCAGCGCCAGCTTAACGGCGTCGGTCACCAGCGATACGCCCAGCTTCGGGTCGCCGTAAATGCGCGAAACCGAGGTCATCTGCCCGGCGACCATTGAAATATCCAGCGTGGTGCCGCCAAGGTCGATAATCAGCACCGAATGCGACGGTTTCAGCTCATCACACAGGCTAATGCCCGCCGGAATCGATTCCGGGCGCACGGTAACTTTAGTGATATTGAACACCACGCCTTTATTCAGTTTAACTTCGCGCAGCAGGCTCTTTTTCTTGCGCTCAATATTGTCGAGGCGATATTGCGCATCTTCATCATAAAATTCGGTCAGCGGCAGGGTGACCACAATTTCAACATCCTGTGGCTCAAGACCGCTGGTCAGCAGCGCATGATGGACAGCGATGGAGTTCAACGGGCTATATTGCCAGTCAATGTTATTGGTTGGGAGCGCATCGGGAGTGATCAGGTCGAATGAGTACTTTTCATCATCCACCGTGTAGTTAAAAGGCTTCCCCGAACCGAAGGTGGCAGACCAGCCGCGTTTAAAACTGTTGGGGCTGATATGGGTGAAAGTTTCGCCATCTTGCTCCCACAGCATTTTGATATTGGTTGAACCATCATCGATAAAAATGCGCATTGCATTGCTCCATCACTGAGACAAATAAGAGAAAAATGTAAGACCCAAAAAGAGTAGCAAGAGTTAAAAAGCAGCGCAAGAGCACGAAAAAGAGACAATTCTGAGTTTTATTTGAGAACAATCGAAGAAACAAACAGTCCAGAACGCTCAAAAAGAGAAATAATTGAGATAAAATAGAGAACTACAGTTTTCTCTTTCTGTCTTTTTAAGACACTGTTTTTTGCTCAAAAAGAGAGCATCCCTCCCCTCTTTCGTCAGCGGTTTTCGCACGCTTTTTACACCTGATTGGGTACCACAATCGGCCGTTCCGGCTCGACGTCATTTTCCGGTACCCGGCGATATTTATCCAGCAGGTGAATCTGAATCCGTCGCAGCATATCGCCATTCAGTTTGTAATAACGGAAATAGAGAAACAGCGTCAGAGCAAAAAAGAGCGTCGGCAGCGCAATCATAATCGCCTGCATCCCCAGCAGCGTGTGGGGCGACTGCACAACATTCGGCACGTAACCGATGATACCGAGCACGATAGCGATAAACCAGGCCGCAAACGCCGAACCGGCTTTGACTACCAGCGTTTGAACGGAATAGGCGATGCTTTCGCAGCGGATATTCATCGTATATTCGCCATAGTCGACGGTATCGGCCACCATAATAACCTGCAGCACCCAGAACAGCGCGGTGCCGATATTCAACAGCACCCCGGCCAGCGAAATCAGCGCGATGTTGTAAACGCCGCCCAGCGCCATCAGCAACAGCACGCCGCAGCCCAGCACCGGCATGATCGAAGCACCCGCCCACAGAATGCGCCGCGACAGCCCTTTCACCAGTCGTGGGAACAGGATCAGCGTCAGCAAATTCGCCGCCCCGGCGTAGGACATGTAATACGGGAACATCTCCGCGCTGCCTATCACGTAGGTAAAGTAGTAAATCGCAAAGCCAGCGATAATGTTCGCCGCCGTGTTATAGGCCAGCGCCATGCCTAACAGGCAGGCCAGCTGATCGTTTTTAAAGATCAGCGCCACCATCTGGCGCAGTGAGAGGTGGCTGGAGTCTTCGCTCACACCACTGTCGGAGGAGTAAACCTCATGCACGTTGCGCAGGGTGACGAGGGTGGAAACGACGAAGAAGGCGATCAGCACCAGAGTGAACATCTGAAAACCGAAACCGCGATCGGCGCCGCCGACGGCGTTGACGAACGGCAGCGTGACGCCGGCCGTGACAAATCCCGCCAGACTGGCGAAAAAGCGCGGGTAAGGCACCAGCTGCTCGCGTTCGCGTTTATCGAGGGTAATGGTCGGCACCAACGACCAGAACGGCACATCCATGATGGTGTAAGTGAAGCCCCACAGCAGGTAGGTTAGCCACACCCACGCCAGCAGCGCCCCGCCGCTGAAATGGTGGGCGCTGAACAGCATATACAGCACCACCGAGTTGGTTATCGTGCCGATCAGGATCCACGGTTTGAACTTTCCCCATCGCGACCGCGTACAGTTAACGATCCATCCCATAATCGGATCGGCTATCGCATCGAGGATCCTTGCCACCAGGAACAAGGTGCCAACCACCCCGACCGATAAGCCAACAATATCGGTGTAGTAATACATCAGGTACATGTAGACGATACCGATAGCGAAATCTTTACCAAAGGCACCAAATCCGTAGCTGAGCTTTGTTGTCATTGAAATACTCATAGGGTCCAGGTCGCTGTCGCCAGCGCCTCCTTCAGCGTTTGATAGAGCGTGACAGGCACCGCCGGGTTCGTTGCCCCCGGCGGCATAAGAGGATTAACGGTGCAGCCAGGCCGGCAGCCAGTCGCCGTGGCTGGCGATCAGATCGTCCACCAGCGCGTAGATCTCTTCGATCCCCAGCACCGCGGCGGTGTGCGGATCCATCATCGTGGCGTAATAGACGTAATCGCGATTTTCGGTGAGGATCGCCTCCGTGAGCAGCGTCTGCACGTTGATATTGGTCTGCATCAGCGCCGCCAGATGCGCCGGCAGCGCGCCCACTTTGGTCGGCTGGATGCCGTTGGCGTCCACCAGGCAGGCCACTTCCACACAGCAGCCCTGAGGCAGGTTGTCGATGAGATTATCGTTTCGCACGTTGCCGTACACCACGCTTGGCTCGCCGGTCCAGATGGCGTTCATGATGGTGCTGGCATATTCGCGGGAGGGTTTCACCTCAATGCGCTCCCCGCGCTTATAGCTCTCCAGCTCCTGATGCCAGTTGGCCAGTTGCTCGACGCAGCGTTTAGGGTATTCATCCAGCGGCACTTTATAGCGAGCGAGAAGGTCATCGCGGCCCGGCTTGATAAACCATGGCGTGTATTCCGCGAAATGCTCCGAGGACTCGGTGACAAAGTAGCCCAGCTTTTTGAGCATTTCATAGCGGACAATGTTTTCGCAGCGCGGGTTGCCGTGCAGGTTCGGCTTCGGCGCCCGCCCGTCGGCGTAGGCCTGTAGCAGGTCGGGGTAGATACTGACGTAGCTGCCGTCCGCGAGCTTTTTCTCCAGCGACAGATAGAACGCCATATGGTTAATCCCCGCGCAGCGGTAGCGTAAATCCGCCGGATCGAGATCGAGGTCGCGCGCCAGCTCTTCCGCTGTGCCTTGCACCGAGTGGCACAGGCCAACCTGCTTGATATGCGGGTAGCGGGCGTACATCGCCCAGGTGTTCATCGCCATCGGGTTGACGTAGTTAAGCATGGTGGCGTCCGGGCAGACCTCGCTCATATCGTCGCAGATAGCCCACAGGTGCGGGATGGTGCGCAGCGCGCGCATAATGCCTCCCGGCCCCAGCGTATCGGCAATGGTCTGCTCCAGGCCGTGGCGCTTGCAGACTGCAAAATCGGTGACGGTACAGGGCTCATAGCCGCCAATCTGGAAGGCAACGACGACAAAATCGGCGCCCTGCAGGGCGATTTTCCGGTCGCGGTGGCAACTGATTTCGCCGTTCGCGCCCACGGAATCCATCAGCTTGCGCACCACGATATGCGACTCTTCCAGCCGGGTTTCATCGATATCCATCAGCGCGATATGCGCCGATTTCAGCGCCGGGCGCTGGAAAACATCACCGAGAATATTTTTGACGAACACCGTCGAACCGGCGCCGATAAAAGTAATTTTTGGGGCAGACATCACGCACTCTCCATCAGGTCATTGAACACTTGCAGAGTGGCACGCCGCTCCCCGCTGCGCTGCCCTGTTCCCGCCGGAGCATTCCCGAAAGCTCAGATCGGCCATTAAGCGCCACAAAATCTGAGATTTCGGGAACAGATTGAGCAAAAAGGAGAGAAAATGGGCCGATTCTTCCGCTAAGCTGTCGTCAGTTCTGGCGAAAAATGCAGCCACTCTGACAATTCAGGAATACGCTAACGATGGAACACCGCTTCACCTCTCTGCCCTCCGATCCCTTTATGTGCAGCAGCGACGAAAAGCAGAGCCGCAGCCCGCTGGCGCTCTACTCCGAGTATCAGCGTATGGATATCGAACTGCGCCCGCCGCACGCCATGCCCACCAGCCACTGGCACGGCCAGGTGGAGGTCAACGTGCCGTTCGATGGCGACGTGGAGTATTTGATTAATAACGAAGTGGTGCGCATTGAGAAAGGCTATATCACTCTGTTCTGGGCCTGTACGCCGCATCAGCTGACCCGCCCCGGCGATTGCCAGCAGATGGCGATATTCAACCTACCGATGCATCTGTTTCTCTCATGGCCGCTGGACCGGGAGCTTATCAACCACGTCACCCATGGGATGGTGATTAAATCCCTCGCTGCGCAGCAGTTGAGCGCCTTCGAAGTGCGCCGCTGGCAGCAGGAACTGAGCCACGAGAATGAACAGATACGCCAGCTGGCGATCGATGAAATCGCCTTGATGCTGAAGCGGCTGAGCCTCGCCGGCTGGCAGCCGATTCTGGTCAATAAAACCTCACGCACCCACAAGAACAGCGTCTCGCGCCACGCGCAGTTTTATGTCAGCCAGATGCTGGAGTTTATCGCTGCCCACTACGACCAGGCGCTGACCGTCAATGCCGTTGCCGAGCACGTGAAGCTCAACCCGAACTATGCGATGGGGGTCTTTCAGCGGGTGATGCAGCAGACCATGAAGCAGTACATTACCGCCATGCGTATCAATCATGTGCGGGCGCTGCTGAGCGATACCGACAAGACCATCCTGGATATTGCCCTTACCGCCGGTTTTCGCTCCAGCAGTCGCTTCTACAGCACTTTTACCCGCTACGTGGGCATGCCGCCGCAGCAGTACCGTAAACTCAGCCAGCAGCGGCGTCACGGCCTGGCCTTGCCGAAGGCATAAAAAATGCCGCCGGGGTTTCCCCAGGCGGCATGATTAACAGTGAAAACGGTTAGTCGTTGATACGCGGATGCTGCTGCACCAGGCGCGACCGTTTTGCCTGCAGATCGGCGATCTCCTGATCGATATCTTCGATTTTTTGCTCGATGTTATCGTAGTGCTCGCCAAGGATTTCTTTCGCTTCCTGGATATCCGACGCCGCCGGGGTCGCCCCTTTCAGCGGACGGTTAGCCGTCTCTTTCATCGACAGGCCCGTCGCCATACCCACCACCGCGATAACCATCAGGTAGTACGCCGGCATCATCAGGTTTTGGGTGGTCTCCACCAGCCACGCCGCCAGGGTTGGCGTCAGACCGGCAATCAGCACCGAGATGTTAAAGGCGCTGGCCAGGGCGCTGAAGCGGATGTGCGTCGGGAACATCGCCGGCAGCGAGGAGGCCATCACCCCGATAAAGCAGTTCAGCACCACCGCCAGCAGCAGCAGGCCGGCGAAGATCAGGCCAGTCACGTTGCTGTTGATCATAATGAAGGCCGGGATCGACAGGGCAAACAGCGCCACGCTACCAATCAGGATAAACGGGCGACGGCCGAAACGGTCGCTGAGCATACCGATAACCGGCTGTACAAACAGCATCCCGACCATGATAGCGATGATGATCAGCACCCCATGATCTTCCGAGTAGTGCAGGTTATGCGACAGATAGCTCGGCATGTAGGTCAGCAGCATGTAGTAAGTCACGTTGGTGGAAATCACCAGACCGATACAGGTCAGCAGGCTACGCCAGTGCTTGGTGGCAATCTCTTTAAAAGAGACCTTCGGCCCGTCCTGCAGTCCTTCACGGTCGCCCTGCTCCATGGTGTCAACATGCTGCTGGAACGCTGGCGTCTCTTCCAGCGCATGGCGCAGGTAGAGACCAATGATACCTAACGGTAGCGCCAGGAAGAACGGGATACGCCAACCCCAGTCGAGAAAGTTCTGTTCGCCCACCACGCTGGAGATGAGAACCACCACGCCGGCCCCCATCACAAACCCGGCGATGGAGCCAAAGTCCAGCCAGCTGCCCATAAAGCCGCGCTTGCGGTCAGGAGAGTATTCCGCGACGAAGATCGACGCCCCGGTATATTCACCGCCAACCGAGAAGCCTTGCGCCATTTTACACAGCAGCAGCAGGATCGGTGCCCAGATACCTATCGTGGCATACGACGGAATAAGGCCGATACAGAAAGTACTTATCGACATGATCACGATAGTTATCGCGAGAATTTTTTGCCGACCATATTTATCGCCCAGCATCCCGAAGAACAGGCCTCCTAACGGACGAATTAAAAATGGTACGGAGAAGGTACCCAGCGCGGCAATCATCTGCACGCTTGGGTTGGCATCGGGGAAGAAGACTTTACCTAAGGCGTAGGCCACAAAGCCGTAGACGCCGAAATCGAACCACTCCATCGCGTTGCCCAGGGAGGCCGCGGTGATCGCCTTTTTCAGTTTACCATCATCGATGATGGTCACATCCTTAAGGGTGATGGGCTTTATTTTTTTCCTTTTAAGCATATTTTTCCTCTGCTACTCCGCCTTGAGTGCACGCCTCTTCGCCGAATGGCAAGGCCATTCGCATCGTGCGTCAGGAGCGGTGAATTGCTGTGCTCCTCATTTCAAGCGTAGCAGGTTTGCCTGCACTGTCTGCTGACAGAATGTACAACCGAACCTGTTGACGCCTGCTCTGGCTACTGGTGAATAAATGGAGCGGCTCATCGTGATGCTTGATGAAATTGACCTGCTCCCCTTTTTTACCCTAACAGTGTTTATATCTGCGATCAACTTCACAGAAATTTACCGCCTCATTACAGAGTGTCGGAAAATAAATAAGTTCATTTCCTGCCGATCGCGCGGAAATTATTTCGTCGATTTTGCTCCACTTCGGGCGGTTAATTTCAGCGTTTATTCGCTTCTTTCCGGAATAACACCACGGCTATTTTTTAGCAAAAAAACACCCGACAAAAGTGGGTGATTGCGCTATAATCATACCCACTTTCGGCTCTCAGCCGCTGTTTAAAGGACCAACGTCCTGTTTTTCGACGATATCATGAGGAGCGTCATGCAACTGCCACACTGCCCAAAATGCGATTCGACTTACACTTATGAAGATAGCGGCATGTACATCTGCCCGGAATGTGCCCATGAGTGGAACCCTGCCGAGGCGACGGAAGAGAGCGACATTCTGATCGTTAAAGATGCCAATGGCAATTTACTGGCCGATGGCGACAGCGTTACCGTCGTGAAAGATTTGAAGGTTAAAGGCAGCTCTTCGATGCTGAAAATCGGCACCAAAGTGAAAAATATCCGTCTGGTCGAAGGCGATCACAATATTGACTGCAAAATTGACGGTTTTGGTCCGATGAAGCTCAAATCGGAATTTGTGAAAAAGAACTGATTTAATTTCGGGTAGGCGGCACGATTATTTTTTCACATAACCGTCGCCGCACCCGATATCCTGGTGGCCGTTTGTCCACCGGCGCATCCTGTTATTTCCCTCGCCGGCAACCGCTATTTACACTGTCGCCTGCCGTCATATTTCAGCGCCCCTTTTCGCCCTGCCGTCTGGCTCAATCGCCTGCCGGGCGACTACGCTTTACGGGTTACGGTCACTGAGGTATTCACCATGTCCTTAAGTCCCTACCTTGCCTTTGCGGGCAACTGCGCCGAGGCGATCGCCTTCTACCAGCAGACGCTGGGCGCGGAGCTGATGTTTAAAATGACCTTTGGCGAAATGCCGCCCGCGGCGCAGGAAGCGTCAGACGGCTGCCCGTCTGGCCAGAAGATGGCGGATGATGCTATCGCCCACGCCAGCCTGCGCATCAATAATGGCGAGCTGATGCTGAGCGACAGCGCCTTCGGGCCCGATGTGCATTACGCCGGCTTCACCCTCGTCCTCGATCCCAGCGATGTCGCTGAAGGCCAGCGCTGGTTCGACGCGCTGGCTGTCGGCGGGCGCATTGAGATGGCCTGGCAGGAAACCTTCTGGGCCCACGGCTTCGGCAAAGTCGTCGACCGCTTTGGCGTCCCCTGGATGATCAACGTGGTCAAACAAGGCTGACGCCCCCAGGGCGGCCCGGCCGCCCTGTCATCCGCCTGGCATCAACTCTTCATCCTTTAGTCATCGTCACTTAACCGAAATGCAACATAAACCGGTCAGGATCGGCCCACAACGCGAGGAAGCTCCTCGCCTATGCTGTGTGAGGCTTGATGACTATGCACCTGTCCAGACATCCGACCAGTTACCCCACGCGCTATCAGGAAATCGCCGCCCGACTTGAGCAGGAGCTGCGCCACCACTATCGCTGCGGCGACTATCTGCCCGCCGAGCAGCAGCTGGCGACGCGCTTCGACGTTAACCGCCACACCCTGCGCCGGGCTATCGACCAGCTGGTTGAGCGCGGCTGGGTTCAGCGCCGTCAGGGCGTGGGTGTGCTGGTGCTGATGCGCCCTATCGACTACCCGCTTAACGCCCAGGCGCGCTTCAGCCAAAACCTGCTGGAACAAGGCAGCGATCCCACCAGCGAAAAGCTGCTGTCGGTGCTGCGCCCCGCCAGCGCCCATGTCGCCGAAGCCTTTGGCATCAATGAGGGCGAGAACGTGATCCACCTGCGTACCCTGCGCCGGGTCAATGGCGTCGCCCTGTGCCTGATTGACCACTACTTCGCCGACCTGCGCTTCTGGCCGGTGCTACAGACCTTCAGCCACGGCTCGCTGCACGATCTGCTACGCGATCGGCTCGACGTCGAACTGACCCGCGTACGCACCAAAATTAGCGCCCGCCGCGCGCAGGCAAAAGAGAGCAAGCTGCTGGAAATCCCCAATATGGCGCCGCTGCTCTGCGTCCGCACGCTCAATAGCCGCGAGGGCGAGTCGGTCACGGCGGAGTACTCCGTCAGCCTGACCCGCGCCGACATGATTGAATTTACCATGGAGCACTGAATGCACTTCGATACCGCCACCCGCCAGCGCTGGATGTCCGTGCTGGCCCACAGTGAACCGCAGGACCTTCTGGCGCGCATGGAGTCCCTGCAGCTGGCGCCGGAATATGAATTGATTCGCACCCCGGAAACCGGGCTGGTACAGCTCCAGGCCCGCATGGGCGGTATCGGCGACCGCTTCTTTGCCGGCGACGCCACCCTTACCCGCGCAGCGGTACGCCTGGCTGACGGTACCCTCGGTTACAGCTGGATCTTAGGCCGCGACCGCCCGCACGCTGAACGCTGCGCGGCGATCGACGCCCTGCTGCAGTCGCCCCGCCATTTTCACACCTTAATGGAAACCCTGATAACCCCGCTGGAAGCGCTACGCAGCGCGCGCATTGAAGCCCGACGCGCCGAAGTCAACGCCAGCCGGGTCGACTTATTTACCCTGGTTCGCGGAGATAACGTATGACCTTACAACCCGCTTTTACCCTGGCTGTGCAGGATGCCCAACACAGTTTTCGTCGCCTGCTGAAAGCGATGAGCGAGCCGGGGGTGATTGTCTCCCTGCAGCAGCTTCAGCACGGCTGGCAGCCATTGAACGTGGCCTCCACCAGCCTGCTGTTGACCCTTGCCGATCATGAAACACCGGTCTGGCTCGCCAGCGCTCTGCGTAACGATCTGGTGGGACAGAATCTGCGCTTTCATACCGGCGCGCCGCTGGTGGACCAGCCGCAGCAGGCGGTTTTTGCCATCGCCAATGACGGCATCAGCGCCGAGCAGCTCAACGTCCTTTCCGCTGGCACCGTCACCGCGCCGGAAACCGGCGTCACACTGATCGTTCAGCTTGCCAGCCTCAGCGGCGGACGCATGCTGCGCCTGACCGGGGCAGGCATTGCCGAAGAGCGAATGATCGCGCCGCAGCTGCCGGACTGCATCATCGACGAATTAACCGAACGCCCGCACCCGTTCCCGCTGGGCATCGACCTGATCCTCACCTGCGGCGAGCGCCTGCTGGCGATCCCGCGCACCACCCACGTGGAGGTGTGCTAAATGTACGTTGCCGTCAAGGGCGGCGAGAAGGCGATCCGCGCCGCTCACGCCTTACAGGAACAGAAACGACGGGGCGATGGACGGCTTCCCGAACTGAGCGTCGAACAGATAGGCGACCAGCTCAGCCTGGCGGTGGACCGGGTGATGACCGAGGGCGGCATCGCCGACCGCGAACTGGCGGCGCTGGCGCTGAAGCAGGCCAGCGGCGATAACGTCGAAGCAATATTTCTGCTGCGCGCCTACCGCACCACCCTGCCGCGGCTGGCGGTCAGCGAACCGATTAATACCGCGGAGATGCGCCTCGAACGCCGCATCTCCGCAGTGTATAAAGATATCCCCGGCGGCCAGCTGCTGGGCCCCACTTACGACTACACCCACCGCCTGCTCGATTTTACCCTGCTGGCCAACGGCGAAGCGCCGTCTGTGCAGCAAGCCAATGGCGAAGCAGAGCCGACGCCGCACGTCTTTAGCCTGCTCACGCAGCAGGGGCTGGCGAAGACCGAGGAAGATCGCGGCACGCCGCCCGACGATATCACCCGCACCCCGCCGGTCTACCCCTGCTCGCGTTCCTCGCGCCTGCAGCAGCTGATGCGCGGCGATGAAGGCTACCTGCTGGCGCTGGCCTATTCGACCCAGCGCGGCTATGGCCGCAACCATCCGTTTGCCGGCGAGATCCGCAGCGGCTACGTGCAGGTGGAAATCGTCCCGGAAGAGCTGGGCTTTAGCGTCAATATTGGCGAGCTGCTGCTGACCGAGTGCGAGATGGTTAATGGCTTCGTCGCCCCGCAGGAGGAGCCGCCGCACTTCACCCGCGGCTACGGCCTGACCTTCGGCATGAGCGAGCGCAAAGCGATGGCCATGGCGCTGGTCGATCGTGCGCTGCAGGCGCCGGACTATGACGAAGAGATTGCCGGCCCGGCGCAGGATGAAGAGTTTGTGCTGGCCCACGCCGATAACGTCGAAGCGGCCGGCTTCGTCTCGCATCTGAAGCTACCGCACTATGTCGATTTCCAGGCCGAACTGGCGCTGCTGAAACGCCTGCAACGGGAGAACGAACGTGGCTAACCCACTGACTGGCTATAACTTTGCTTACCTCGACGAGCAAACCAAGCGCATGATCCGCCGGGCTATTCTCAAAGCGGTAGCGATTCCCGGCTACCAGGTGCCGTTCGGCGGGCGCGAAATGCCAATGCCCTACGGCTGGGGCACCGGCGGCATCCAGCTGACCGCCAGCGTCATCGGTGAGAACGACGTGCTGAAGGTGATTGACCAGGGCGCGGATGACACCACCAACGCGGTGTCGATTCGTCAGTTCTTTAAGCGCGTCACCGGCGTCGCCACCACCGAGCGTACCGAAGACGCCACCCTGATCCAGACCCGCCACCGGATCCCGGAGACGCCGCTGGTGGAGGATCAGATCCTGATCTACCAGGTGCCGATCCCGGAGCCATTGCGCTTTATCGAGCCGCGTGAAACCGAAACCCGCACCATGCACGCCCTGGAAGAGTACGGCGTCATGCAGGTGAAACTGTATGAAGATATCGCCCGCTTCGGCCATATCGCCACCACCTACGCCTATCCGGTGAAGGTCAATGGCCGCTACGTGATGGACCCTTCGCCGATCCCGAAATTCGATAACCCGAAAATGCACATGATGCCGGCGCTGCAGCTGTTCGGCGCCGGGCGCGAAAAGCGGATCTACGCCGTGCCGCCCTATACCCCGGTGGAGAGTCTCGATTTCGACGACCATCCCTTTACCGTGCAGGAGTGGGATGAGCCCTGCGCCATCTGCGGCTCGCGCCACAGCTACCTCGACGAAGTGGTGCTGGATGACAGCGGCCAGCGGATGTTTGTCTGCTCCGATACCGACTATTGCCGCCAGCAGAGCGAGGGGCAGAAAAAATGAACCAGCCATTACTTGCTGTGAATAACCTGACCCATCTCTACGCCCCGGATAAAGGTTTTCGCGATGTCTCCTTCGAGCTGTGGCCGGGAGAAGTGCTCGGCATCGTCGGCGAGTCCGGCTCCGGTAAAACCACCCTGCTGAAGGCAATCTCCGCCCGCCTGACGCCGCAGCAGGGCGAGGTGCTGTACCAGCAGCGCTCGCTGTACGCCATGAGCGAAGCCGAACGCCGACGCCTGTTGCGCACCGAATGGGGCGTAGTGCATCAGCACCCGATGGACGGTCTGCGTCGCCAGGTCTCCGCCGGGGGCAACATCGGCGAACGGCTAATGGCCACCGGCGCCCGCCACTACGGCAACATTCGCGCCACCGCCGAAAAGTGGCTGCAGGAGGTGGAGATCCCGCCCTCGCGCATCGACGACCTGCCCACCACCTTCTCCGGCGGCATGCAGCAGCGTCTGCAGATCGCCCGCAATCTGGTCACCCAGCCGAAGCTGGTGTTTATGGATGAACCCACCGGCGGGCTGGATGTGTCCGTGCAGGCGCGGCTGCTAGACCTGCTGCGCGGCCTGGCGGTGGAGCTGAATCTGGCGGTGGTGATTGTTACCCACGATCTCGGCGTCGCTCGCCTGCTGGCGAACCGTCTGCTGGTGATGAAGCAGGGCCAGGTGGTGGAGAGTGGCTTAACCGACCGGGTGCTCGACGATCCGCACCATCCTTACACCCAGCTGCTGGTGTCTTCGGTGTGGAAGAATTGATGTGGTTTTGCCGGGGGGCGGCTGCGCCTTACCCGGCCCACAGGTGCGTTATTCGTAGGCCGGGTAAGCGAAGCGCCACCCGGCAACTCAACCTCGTGAGAGCTAACATGATCCGCGTTGAAAACGTCCATAAAACCTTTGTTCTGCACCAGCAGCACGGCGTGCGTCTGCCGGTGCTGGCCGACGCCTCGCTGACCGTTAACGCCGGGGAGTGCGTGGTGCTCCACGGTCACTCCGGCAGCGGCAAATCGACCCTGCTGCGTTCGCTGTACGCCAATTATCTGCCGGACAGCGGCCATATCCATATCCGCCACGGCGACGAATGGGTGGACCTGGTCACCGCCACCCCACGCAAGGTGCTGGAAGTGCGCAAAACCACCATCGGCTGGGTCAGCCAGTTTCTACGGGTGATCCCGCGCATTTCGGCGCTGGAGGTGGTGATGCAGCCGCTGCTCGATCTTGGGACGCCGCGCGAAGCGAGCGCCGCCAAAGCCGCCCAGCTCCTGACCCGCCTCAACGTTCCGGAACGCCTGTGGCACCTTGCGCCGTCCACCTTTTCCGGCGGCGAGCAGCAGCGGGTCAACATCGCCCGCGGTTTTGCGGTCGACTATCCGATCCTGCTCCTTGATGAACCCACCGCCTCACTGGATGACAAAAACAGTGCTGCCGTGGTCAACCTGATCCACGATGCCAAAGCGCGCGGCGCGGCCATCGTGGGGATTTTCCATGACGAAGGGGTACGCCGTCAGGTCGCCGACCGACTGCACTCTATGGGAATGACAGCATGATTATCAATAACGTAAAACTGGTTCTCGACGACGAGGTGGTCCACGGTTCGCTGGAAGTCCATGACGGTCGCATCCTCGCCTTCGCCGAAAGCCAGAGCCGGCTGCCGCAGGCGCTGGATGGGGAAGGCGGCTGGCTGCTGCCGGGCCTTATCGAGCTGCATACCGATAACCTCGACAAGTTCTTTACCCCGCGGCCGAAGGTAGACTGGCCGGCCCACTCGGCGATGAGCAGCCATGACGCCATGATGGTCGCCAGCGGCATCACCACCGTGCTGGACGCCGTGGCGATTGGCGACGTGCGCGATGGCGGCGATCGTCTTGAGAATCTGGAGAAGATGGTCAATGCCGTGGAGGAGACGCAAAAGCGCGGTCTCAACCGCGCCGAACACCGCCTGCACCTGCGCTGCGAGCTGCCGCATCACACCACGCTGCCGCTGTTTGAAAAGCTGATCGATCGCGAGTCGGTGAGCATGGTCTCTCTGATGGACCACTCGCCGGGCCAGCGTCAGTACGCCGATCGCAGCAAGTACCGCGATTATTATCAGGGCAAATATCATCTGACGCATGACGAAATGGACCGTTTTGAAGCCGAGCAGATGGCTCTGGCCGCCACCTGGTCGCAGCCCAATCGCCAGACCATCGCCGCCATGTGCCGCGCCCGCCGTATCGCCCTCGCCAGCCACGACGACGCCACCGAGGCGCATGTGGCCGAATCCCACCAGCTAGGGAGCGTGATCGCCGAGTTTCCCACCACGCTGGCCGCGGCGCAGGCTTCACGTCAGCACGGGATGCACGTCCTGATGGGGGCGCCGAATATCGTGCGCGGCGGTTCCCACTCCGGCAACGTCGCCGCCCACCAGCTGGCGAGCCACGGTTTGCTGGACATCCTCTCATCTGACTATTACCCCGCCAGCCTGCTGGATGCCGCTTTCCGTATCGCCGACGCCGAGGACAATGCCTTCACCCTGCCACAGGCGATCCGTCTGGTCAGTCAGCATCCGGCGCAGGCGCTGGGCCTTGACGATCGCGGCGTCATCGCCGAGGGGAAACGCGCCGACCTGGTGCTGGCGCACCGTCGCGGCGAACATCTCCAGATCGACCATGTCTGGCGCCAGGGAAAGAGGGTCTTTTAATGCCAGGAAAACTGATTTGGCTGGTGGGCCCCTCCGGCTCCGGTAAAGATAGCCTGCTGGCGGCGCTGCGCCAGCGCGAGCACCCGCAGCTGCTGGTGGCCCATCGTTACATAACCCGCCCGTTTAACGCGGGCAGCGAGAATCATATCGCCCTCAGCGAACATGAGTTTTTTACCCGCGCCGAGCAGCATCTTTTTGCTCTCAGCTGGCACGCCAACAATACTTACTATGGCATTGGCGTGGAGATCGACCTCTGGCTGCACGCCGGCTTTGACGTGGTGGCCAACGGCTCCCGCTCCCATCTGGCGCTGGCCCGGGAACGCTACGGCGAGGTGCTGGTGCCGATCTGTCTCGCCGTCTCGCCGCCGGTGCTGCGCCAGCGGCTGGAGCAGCGCGGCCGGGAAAATGCGCTGGAAATCGCCCAGCGTCTGGACCGCGCCGCGCGCTATAAGCCGGACAACTGCCTGACATTGAATAACGACGGCAGTCTCCGACAATCGGTCGATGAATTTTTCCGCCTGCTGCGCAGCCACGCGGCGCGCGAAGCGGATCAACTGGTATAAACAAAAGGTGACACGATGAGCCTGACCCTCCGCTTAACCGGCACCGGCGGCGCTCAGCTGGTGCCGGTCTTCGGCTGCGACTGCGCGGCCTGCCGCCGCGCCCGCCGCGAGGAGAGCCACCGACGCCGCCCCTGTAGCGGAGTGGTCACGTTCAACAGCGCCGTGACGCTGCTCGATGCCGGACGACCGGATCTGATGGAACATCATCCCGCCGGCAGCTTTCAACAGGTGCTGCTGACCCACTACCATCTGGATCATGTGCAGGGGCTGTTTCCGCTGCGCTGGGGAGTCGGCGCGTCGATTCCGGTCTATGGCCCGCCGGATGACGCCGGCTGCGACGATCTGCTCAAACACCCCGGTCTGCTTGACTTTAGCCATACCGTCACGCCGTTTGTGATGTTTAACCTGCAGGGGCTGCGGGTGACGCCCCTACCCCTTAATCACTCGAAGCTGACCTTTGGTTATCTGCTGGAGTCGGCCCACAGCCGGCTGGCCTGGCTCTCGGATACCGCCGGGCTGCCGGACAAGACGCTGAAGTTTTTGCTCAATAACCGCCCGCAGGCGATGATCATCGACTGCAGTCATGAGCCGCGCGCGCAGACCCCGCGTAACCATAACGATCTAAACACCGTCCGCAGCCTTAACCAGGTCATTGGCTGTCCGCAGGTGATCCTCACCCATATCAGCCACCAGTTTGACGTCTGGATGATGGATAACCCGCTGCCGACAGGTTTCGAAGCGGGCTATGACGGGATGGAAATAGCGCTGGATTAAGCGCTGGCCTGCGGGGGGCGATCAGTAGCTATCATCCAGCCGACGCTGGTCGCTTTCTAACTGACGACGATCGCGGTCGAGCTGACGCTGGCGTTCATCCAGCTGGCGGCGGCGCTCGTCCAGCTGTCGTTGCCGCTCGTCATACTGGCGCTGACTGTCACGGCTCTGCTGACGGCTCCCCTGATAGCGCCCGTCATCATACCGGCCATCGTCATCGTATCTGTCGTCGTCATCGGAGCGACTGCTGCCCGGGTTATAGGCGTCGTTAATGGCTTGCTGAATATTGCCGATCGCGTCATCGATAATATCGGCGCGAGCGGCCAGGCTGGTCAGCGACAGAGTGCAAAAGAGCAGTGCGGTTGCGTAACGTTTCATCGGGGCCAATCTCATCAGAGTCCTGCCGCTACCTTAATCATCCGCATGAAACCCGGGTAGCGGAGGAATCTCAAATCCTCGCGTACGCCGCGCTCAGCGCCTGCGCCAGCTGGGCGCGGGTAAACGGCTTACGCAGCCACTCAACCTCCGGCAGGGCCGGGTTCTGCGCCGGACGCAAATCCTGGCCGCTGATCAGTAGCACCGGCAGCGCCGGAAAGCGGCGTCGGGCGGTATGGATCACATCGGCGCCGCTCAGGGCGCCGGGCAGCATCAGATCGCTAATCAGCAGGGCAATATCCGGCGAGGCCTCCAGCAGCTGCAGCGCCTCTTCACCGCTGGCGGTTTCCAGCGTCAGCCAGCCCAGCTGATGCAGCTGTTCACATAGCGTCTGGCGGACATCCTCTTCATCTTCCAGCACCAGCGCCAGCCGCTCGCCCGCCGGGGGCGGCTCGTCCACCGCTGGCGCCACCTCCTTCTCAACCTCGGTCAACGCTCGCGGCAGCTGCAGCCGCACCGTCGTCCCCTGCCCCGGCGCGCTCTCCAGCGCCACCCGGCCGCCAGACTGGCGCACAAAGCCATACACCATCGACAGCCCCAGGCCGCTGCCGCTGCCGGTGGCTTTGGTGGTGAAAAAAGGTTCAAACACCCGGGCTTTCACCGCCTGCGACATCCCGCTGCCATGATCGATCACCTCCAGGGCCACCATATCCTGCCGCTGGCCGCTGCTGCGGGTGACCCGCTGATTCCAGGTGCGTATTTTGATGACCCCGTCGCGCCCCGCCATGGCGTCGCGGGCGTTCATCACCAGATTGATCAGGGCGTTTTCCAGCTGGCCAACGTCTATCCATGCCGGCCACGCCGGCGACTGCGCCTCAATCTCCAGGCTTAAGGTCGCCGGCAGGGAGTGACGCATCAGCTCGCTGAGGTTCTCCAGTAGCGGCGCCATCGCCGCCGCCTGGGGATGCAGCGCCTGCTTGCGCGAAAAGGCCAGCAGCCGCTGGGTCAGAAGCGCCCCACGCTCCGCCGCCTTCAGCGCCCTGGAGAGGCGCGGCGCATCGCGCGCATCCGGCTCCACCAGCTCAAGGCTGCCGATAATCACCGCCAGCAGGTTGTTAAAGTCATGCGCCAGACCTCCGGTCAGCTGGCCGACGGCCTTCATCTTCTGACTATGCAGCAGCGCCTCCTCCAGCTCCTGGCGCTTAATCCGATCGATCTCCATCTGGTTGGTCTTCTCTTTCAGCAGCCGGGTGGTGTGCTCCAGCGACGCCATATTACGGGCGAAAACGTTAAAGGCCCGCGCCAGCTCCCCCAGCTCGTCGCGCCGCTGCAGGGCCGGCACCGAGACGTTCGGCTCTCCCTGAGCCAGCCGCGACATCGCCCGCGAGATGGCGGTCAGGTTCGAGCCGAGATTACGGTAGATGTACCACCCGGCGCAGCCGGTGATCGCCAGCGCCAGCAGCGCGGAAAGCAGAATAAACATACTGATGGAGCGCAGCTCCCGATGGCTCTGCGCCGCCCGCTGCTCTGAGGCTTCCGCCACCCGGGTCACGTACTGATTGATATCTTCGTTAAGCAACGCGACCAGCGCTTTGATGTGATACATGTACCAGCTGATCGTCAGGTCGCTCTCCTCCAGCTGGGCCGACAGCGGGGCCAGCGTCGCCAGCTCGCGGGTCACATCAGGGAGGACAAACGCCAGCGCGGGATCGGCGCTGCGTGTCGGCAGGGCGCCGCGCAGCTGGTCGAGTTGCAGGACGATCGACCGCGGCGTGACGGTATGGATCGCAGCCACGATCAGCCGGTCCATCTCGGCCAGCCGACGCGGATCGATCGCCTTATCCCCGCCGCGATCGTTAAGATCGGCGAGATGGCGCAGGTTACTCTGATTCTGGTAAAGCGAACTCAGCAGCGCATTGCGCTGCAGATGGCGCCGCTGGCCGCGCTCCAGCATCTCCGCCACGCTCTGCTGCAGCGCGTTGCTGCGGCGAATAATATTGGCCACCCGCGCCTGCTCCTGCTGCGCCAGCGGGGCCGCCGCCAGCTGGGCCAGCGAGTGCTTCAGCGCCTGCTGCGTCGCCAGCAGCCGTTCCGCTTCGCTTTTGTACTCCAGCGCCCCCACCACCTGCGACAGGCGCACCGCCGCCGTGGCGACATTCGCCGTGTCCCGCGCCAGATCCATACTGCCGCGCATGTCGTTGAGAGTCTGGCGCTGCACCTGCTCCTGCAGCTGGCTGGCGTGGTGAAAGCCGAACACCGCCACGCCGCTGACCAACAGGGTGACCACGCCCATCAGCAGATTAAAGGAGAGCAGGCGGCCACGGGCGCTGGTGAAAAACGGGTGTCGGCGAGCGGTCATAACAACTCCGGTGAAGGATCGGTCGGCAGATAAGCGTGACGGTGCAGAAAATGACGCCGCGTAACTGTGATCGCGGTTAACTATTTATCACTATGACAAATATGAATGGATTCTGACATTCTGCATTTATTTTCCGGTGGTGGACTGCAGCTATTGTTCTTACAGACAGGAGCGCCGCGATGACCGCCACCCCGGTACTGGAAATGCGCCATATCGCCAAAGCTTTTGGCAAATTCTACGCGCTGAAGGGCGTCGACCTGACGGTCTGGCCCGGCGAGATCCATGCCCTGATGGGGGAGAACGGCGCCGGAAAAAGCACGCTGATGAAGATCCTCGCCGGCGCCTATACCGCCACCAGCGGCGAGATCCTGATCGACGGAAAACCGCAAACCATCCGCGGCCCCAAGGACGCGCTGGCCGCCGGGATCACGTTGATCTACCAGGAGATGCAGCTGGCGCCGAACCTGACCGTCGCGGAAAATATTTTCCTCGGCAGCGAGCTGGCGCGCGGTGGTCTGGTGCAGCGCAAAGCCATGCTCAGCCAGGCGCAGGCGGTGATCGACCGTCTCGGCGCCCAGTTCAAAGCCAGCGACCGGGTGATGACCCTGACCATCGCCGAACAGCAGCAGGTGGAGATCGCCCGCGCGCTCCACCGTCAAAGCCGCATTCTGGTGATGGATGAACCCACCGCCGCCCTCTCCTCGCGGGAAACCCAGCGCCTGTTCGAGCTCATCCTGCGCCTGCGCGATGAGGGGATGGCGATCATCTATATCAGCCACCGCATGGCGGAAGTATATGAGCTCTCCGACCGGGTCAGCGTTCTGCGCGATGGGCAGTATGTCGGCAGCCTGGTGCGCGACAAGCTCAACGCGCCGGAGCTGGTGCGCATGATGGTCGGTCGGCCGCTCAGCGATCTGTTCAATAAAGAACGGGACATTCCCCGCGGCCAGCCGCGCCTGCGGGTCGAGGATCTGACCGATGGCGGCAAGGTTAAGCCCAGCAGCCTGGTGGTGCATGCCGGCGAAATCGTCGGCCTCGCCGGGCTGGTCGGCGCCGGGCGTTCCGAACTGGCGCAGCTGATCTTCGGGGTGCGCAAAGCCACCGCCGGGGTGATTGAGATCGACGGCGAGCCGGTGGTGATCCACTCGCCGCGGGAAGCCATCGACCTCGGGATCGGCTTTCTGACCGAAAACCGCAAAGAACAGGGGTTGTTTCTCGAACTGGCAGCCCAGGAAAACATCACCATGGCGACGCTGGAGCGCGACGCGACCTGGGGGATGCTCAACCGCCGGAAGGCGCAAACCATCTCCGATGACGCCATCCAGTTGCTTAACATCCGCGTGCCGCACGCCCAGGTGCGCGCCGGCGGACTGTCCGGCGGCAACCAGCAGAAGCTGTTAATTTCGCGCTGGGTGGCGATTGGCCCGCGCATTCTAATCCTCGATGAACCCACCCGCGGCGTCGACGTCGGCGCGAAAAGCGAAATTTACCGCATCATGAACGACATGGCGCGCCAGGGCGTCGCCATTCTGATGATCTCCAGCGAGCTGCCCGAAGTGGTGGGCATGAGCGACCGGGTCTATGTGATGCGCGAGGGCGATATCGCCGGCGAGCTACAGGCCGGTGATATTAGCCAGGAAAGTATCATGACGCTGGCCACCGGCGTGACCGATTCTCACCTTAAGGCAGGGCAACTATGAGCATACCGAAAGAGACCTCCGCGCCGGTCGCGAAATCCGCTTCGGCGAAAAAAATGTTGATGGGCGACCTGATGCAGACCGTCGGCATTCTGCCGATCCTCATCCTGATCGTCGCCGTTTTCGGCTTTATCGCCCCCAACTTTTTCACGGAAAGCAATCTGCTGAATATCACCCGCCAGGCCTCGATCAACATTGTGCTGGCGGCGGGAATGACCTTCATCATCCTCACCGGCGGCATTGACCTTTCCGTCGGCTCCATCCTTGGCACCACCGCAGTGGCCGCGATGGTGGTGTCGCTGATCCCGGCGTTTGCGTTGCTGTCGATTCCGGCGGCGCTGATGCTCGGCCTGCTGCTCGGCCTGTTCAACGGCGCGCTGGTCGCCTTCGCCGGGCTACCGCCGTTTATCGTCACCCTCGGCACCTACACGGCGCTGCGCGGCGCCGCCTATCTGCTGGCCGACGGCACCACGGTGATCAACTCCGATATCAGCTTCGAGTGGATCGGCAATGACTACCTCGGCCCGGTGCCCTGGCTGGTAGTCATCGCCCTGGCGGTGATCGCGGTGTGCTGGTTTATCCTGCGCCGCACCACCCTTGGGGTGCATATCTACGCGGTGGGCGGCAACATGCAGGCGGCGCGGCTGACCGGCATCAAAGTCTGGCTGGTGCTGCTGTTTGTCTATGGCATGAGCGGCCTGCTCTCCGGCCTTGGCGGGGTGATGAGCGCTTCGCGGCTGTACAGCGCCAACGGCAACCTTGGCGTCGGCTACGAGCTGGACGCCATCGCCGCGGTCATTCTCGGCGGCACCAGCTTCGTCGGCGGTATCGGCACCATCACCGGTACACTGGTGGGGGCGCTAATTATCGCCACCCTCAATAACGGCATGACCCTGATGGGAGTCTCCTACTTCTGGCAACTGGTGATCAAAGGGGCGGTGATCATCATTGCGGTGCTGATCGACAAATACCGTACCCGGCATCATCAAAGTGCATAACAACAACATCTTACCTGCGAGGAAAAGCGAATGCGTTTAAAACCGATAGTCACCGCGCTGTGTGCTGGCGCGCTGCTGGCCGCCTCCCCTTTTGCGTCGGCCAAAGAGCTGAAAGCGATTGGCGTGACGGTGGGCGACCTTGCCAACCCGTTCTTTGTACAGATCACCAAAGGGGCGGAGCTGGAGGCCCGCAAGCTGGCGGGGGATAACGTCAAAGTGACGCTGGTCTCCAGCGGCTACGATCTGGGCCAGCAGGTGGCGCAGATCGATAACTTTATCGCCGCCAAAGTCGATATGATCATCCTCAACGCCGCCGATTCGAAAGGCATTGGCCCGGCGGTGAAGCGGGCCAAAGAGGCCGGGATCGTGGTGGTGGCGGTTGACGTCGCCGCCGAAGGGGCCGACGCCACCATCACCTCCGATAACACCCAGGCGGGCGAGCTGGCCTGTAAATACATTAGCGACCGCCTGAACAACAAAGGCAACGTGGTGATCATCAACGGGCCGCCGGTCTCCGCCGTACAAAACCGCGTCGAAGGCTGCGAAACGGAGTTCAAAAAACACCCGGACATTAAAATCCTCTCCGCCAACCAGAACGCCAAAGGCAGCCGGGAAGGCGGCCTGGAGGTGATGACCTCCCTGCTGGCGGCCAATCCGAAGATTGACGGCGTGTTCGCGATCAACGATCCGACGGCGATTGGTGCCGATCTGGCAGCGAAACAGGCGCAGCGCAGCGAGTTCTTCATCGTCGGCGTCGACGGCAGCCCGGACGGCGAAGAGGCGCTGAAGCGTAAGAACTCGCTGTTCGTCGCCACCCCAGCGCAGGACCCACAGGTGATGGCGGCGAAGGCGGTGGAGATTGGCTACGACATCCTGCAGGGCAAACCGGCGCCGACCGCGCCGGTACTGATCCCGGTGACGATGATCGACAAAAATAACGTCAGCTCTTACAAAGGCTGGACCGTGAAATAAGCGCAACCAGGCGCACAATCGTTCCGCCGATTGTGCGCTACGCTTAACGAATATGACGGCGCGGAGTAGCGATCATGGAACGGAAAGGCATTATTGCCGCAGGCAACATGCTGGTCGATCATGTCCACCAGATCGGGCAGTGGCCGGAGCGCGGCTGGCTGGTGGAAATTGTCCATAGCGAACGCGCCACCGGCGGCGCGCCGCTGAATGTCCTGCTGACCCTGGCCAAAATGCACGCCGGGCTGCCGCTGCAGGCGGTCGGCCTGATTGGCGAGGATAACGATGGCGACTACATCACCGCCATGCTCGATCAGTACCATATCAATCGCCAGCTCGTACAGCGCACCAGCTCCGCCCCCACCTCGATGACCCAGGTGATGACCGACGCCGAAGGCCAGCGCACTTTCTTTCACTCTCCCGGCGCCAACCGCCTGCTTGATCTCCCGGCTTTTGAGCCGCTGGATGCGCCGCTGAAAATTTTCCATCTCGGCTATCTGCTGCTGCTCGAAAGCCTCGATCGCCCCGATGAAGTGTACGGCACCCGCAGCGCGCGACTGCTGGCGCAGATGCGCGAGCGAGGCTATGAGGTGTCCCTCGATCTGGTGTCGCGCAAGGGCGACCCGCGCTACCGGCCGCTGGTCCTGCCGGCGCTGAAGCATCTTGACTACCTGACCATCAATGAACTGGAAGCCAGCGAGTTTAGCGGGCTGGAGATTCGTCTACCCAACGGCGAGCCGCACGTCGCCAATATCGCCCGCGCCGCCAGCGCATTGCTTGACGCCGGCGTACGCCAGCGGGTAGTGATCCATTGTCCGGAGGGGGCATGGGGCGTCTCCCGTACCGAAGCCGGGCGCTGGGTACCGTCATGGCGGCTACCGCCGGAGGAGATTATCGGCAGCGTCGGCGCGGGGGACGCCTTCTGCGCCGGCCTGCTGTATGGCAGCCACGAACGCTGGCCGTTAACCGCCAGTCTGCAGCTGGCCCACGCCTGCGCCCGCGCCAGCCTGCAGGCCGCCAACGCGATCGACGGCGCCAAAACGCTCCCTGAGCTGCAGGCGTTTATTCAGTTGCAGAATGTTTAGATCGAGTAGATCCCGCTATCAGGGCGATGCCACAGGAGAACGGCGTGTCATGGCGAGAAAAGGGATACGGTTTATTCAAATCACGCCTGTTTTACGCTGAGTTCAACAAGGGCGGGCCAGGTAACTAACTGCGCCACTCGGCCAGCACCTTTTCCAGTTTATCTAATGACTCAGCGCGTTTTATCGCTGGCATCTGATGAATATTGCGCAATTTCCACTGCACGGCAGGCAAATCCTGAATACGCATTTCCGGCGCTAAACGCCAGTCTGGTTCGCCTCGTTTAAATGACAGTAAAAAATCGACATCCTGTTGTGTGAAACAGGATTTTAACGCAGCAATCATCCTGTTGGGGACTGCTGTCAGTTCCTCCAGGGCTATCGTCTCAAATGTCATCCCGCTGAATTCACGGTAAAAAGGTTCAGCAATATCTTTCCAGCGAGGACTCAGCACTTCAGCCAGAGGCCGATTATGGCTCAGTAAATACGCGATAAACCCATTGAAAATGGGACGGTCAAGCTCCTGCGCATCAAGAAGTAATTTCACGTCATAAAAATCTCTGGGATGCTGGCGATCCAGCGCCGCGCATAATTTTCCACCGTAGAGGTCAGGCAACGAAACCACTGGAAGGCTGGCATAGCCAAAAACGTCCTCTACCGCCCCCACCACTTCTCGCTCCTGTGGTGGATATAATGTTCCCCGGGCGACCGGTGAAACCTCTATCTTTATTTGCGCGCTATCGGTAGTAACAATGACACGCATCTCATCTGAACGATTAGCTTGTAATACAGCGCTCATACCTGCCTGTTGTTGCAGATTGGCGGCAATACGTGCAAGCGCATCCCGTATATGAGGTAAAGCGATGGCTCTGCTTTCCAGGGGCACCCAGGCGAGGTCGATATCCACCGATAATCGAGGGAAATCGCGGATAAAGAGATTGATTGCAGTGCCACCTTTCAGCGCAAATTCCCGTTCGACAGCAACATAGGGTAAAACCTGCATTAGCAGAGCAACCTGCCGATAATAAGGCGCCTGTATATCCATATTTTTTATTCCTTTTGAAAGCGTTCAGGCACTGTGATTTGGTATTGAGCATTGAACTTTCCATTTTCCACGATTTGCCGCTTGCCCGCTCCCAGATCGATTTTTTGGCTATCGATTCGTTTGAGCCAGCCATGCTCGTAAAAACTGGCGAAGAAGAGATACAAACGCTTGGCCTGCACGGACTGGCTGACGGAAAGAAGATACTCTACTTTACGAGGATTAAGATTAACCAGCCCCTGGAAAAGCTCTGCAGCGTGGTTAAATGAGAGGGTCCCCGGCACCGCGCTCAGCAACTCGTAAGCAGCCAGTTCTGGCGCACTGCCGATGAGTTTTTTCCCTTTTATATCAAGCGTTACACGGTATCTATCATCCAGCACCGGCAGTTTTTTCCCCGATATGACTATCCACTCCACACCCGGGAATTCCCTGAACCATTTCGGCAGCAGCGCTTTATTTTCCACACTAAGCCAGCACTGGTTTTGTTTTAGCTGTAGATAGTGTGAACGGCCCTGCCAGACTAAGCTACTGAGCCCCGCAACATACACCGGAGCGGCAAGCTGATTTTGCAAACATGCTAATGCATCGTTCCACTCCGGCTCACGTCCCGCACGCGCATATACGCCGTTGCCTCTTTTTTTTAACCAGCCACTTTGCGCGTATTTAAAGGCCAGAGAGGGAGAGATGGCATGCTGGCTTAACCAGGACTGAAGGATCACATCTCCGGGAGCGCTGTTTTGCAGCAGCCAGTTTAATTTTGTTGCCATAGATTAACCCAGAGTGTCACTTTAATAAAAAAAGTAAACTCCCTGCGCCAAATAAAGTCAACAGCGGGTTGGCAGCAAACCCGCCCTACGCCGCCTTCTCGCTGTGGGTCACGTCGGCGGAAAAGACATAGCCCAGACCGCGCAGGGTTTTAATCAACGTCGGCTGATGCGGGTTGAGCTCAATTTTGCGCCGCAGGCGCATGATCAGCACATCGATGGTCCGGTCGAATACCTCGGTGCTTTCGTTATGGGTCAGCGCCAGCAGCTGTTCGCGATTCAATACCCGGCGCGCGTTCTGCGCCAGCGCCAGCAGCAGGCCATATTCTCCCTGGGTCAGCGGGATCGCCTGCTGCTGCGGGTTATACAGTTCACAGCGCGTGGTATCCAGCCGCCAGCCGTTAAACGTCAGGCCAGCACCGGCGCCCGACGCCTCGCCGGCCAGCGCCCCGCTGCGTCGCAGTACCGCTTTCACCCGGGCGACCACCACCCGCGAGCTGAACGGTTTGGCGATGTAATCATCGGCGCCCATCTCCAGGCCCACCACCACATCAGACTCACTGCCCAGACCGGAGAGCATCACCACCGGCAGCTCAGGCCGCGTGCGCTGCAGCTGCTGGAGCACCTGCAGGCCATGGGTATCCGGCAGGATCATATCCAGTAAGACCAGCGCGATATCCGCCCGCTGCGCCACCGTCGTCAGCGCGTCGTTGCCGGTCTGGCTGACAAGCACTTCAAACGCGTGCGCGCCGAGCACATCGCTGAGCAGCTCGCCCATTGCCCTGTCATCATCCACCACTAAAATGACTGGTTTCATTTTTGCCTCTGCCCGCCGGGAATTAGTGTCAGTCTGATCGATTCTGCAAGCCTGCGCCGACAAATTCCTCTCCCGGTGACATTTTTTCAAGCGCCGTCACATCTCCAGTGTATCGACACGTCAAATCTGTCGACAGGCTGTTTTTCGTCAGCATTCCGCCCAAAAAACCCGCGTATCATCAAGGAATACCCACAATGAAAATATGGCATAGAAGATGCATAGTGACGGCGCGATAGCGCAAACGCGCCCATTGAATAACTGGAGCAAGACCGATGAAAAAAGTCGTCACGGTTTGCCCGTATTGCGCATCAGGTTGCAAAATCAACCTGGTGGTCGATAACGGCAAAATCGTTCGGGCTGAAGCGGCGCAGGGGAAAACCAACCAGGGAACCCTGTGCCTGAAGGGCTATTATGGCTGGGACTTCATTAACGATACCCAGATCCTAACGCCGCGCCTGAAAACCCCCATGATCCGCCGTCAACGCGGCGGCAAGCTGGAAGCCGTCTCCTGGGACGAGGCGCTGGATTACGTCGCCACCCGCCTCAGCGCCATTAAAGCCAAATATGGCCCGGATGCGCTCCAAACCACCGGCTCCTCCCGCGGCACCGGTAATGAAACCAACTATGTGATGCAAAAATTCGCGCGCGCCGTTATTGGTACCAATAACGTCGACTGTTGCGCTCGCGTCTGACACGGCCCTTCGGTTGCAGGTCTGCACCAGTCGGTCGGTAACGGCGCCATGAGTAATGCCATCACGGAGATTGATAACACCGATCTGGTGTTTATCTTCGGTTACAACCCGGCGGATTCCCACCCTATCGTGGCGAATCACGTCATTAACGCTAAACGCAACGGGGCGAAAATTATCGTCTGCGACCCGCGCAAAATTGAAACCGCGCGCATCGCCGATATGCACATTGCGCTGAAGAACGGCTCGAACATCGCGCTGCTCAACGCCATTGGCCACGTGATTATTGAAGAGGATCTGTACGATAAATCCTTCGTCGCCAGCCGTTCCGAAGGCTTCGAGGAGTATCGCAAAATCGTTGAAGGCTATACGCCGGAGTCGGTGGAGGAGATCACCGGGGTCAGCGCCCAGGAGATCCGCGCCTGCGCCCGGATGTATGCCAGCGCCAAATCCGCCGCCATCCTGTGGGGCATGGGCGTCACCCAGTTCTACCAGGGCGTGGAGACGGTGCGGTCGCTGACCAGCCTCGCGATCCTCACCGGCAACCTCGGCAAGCCGAGCGTCGGCGTCAACCCGGTACGCGGCCAGAACAACGTTCAGGGCGCCTGCGATATGGGTGCGCTACCGGATACCTATCCGGGCTATCAGTACGTCAAGTTCCCGGAGAACCGCGAGAAATTCGCCAAAGCCTGGGGCGTGGAAAGCCTGCCTGCGCATACCGGCTATCGCATCAGCGAATTGCCGCACCGCGCGGCGCACGGTGAAGTGCGGGCGGCGTACATTATGGGTGAGGATCCGCTGCAGACCGACGCCGAACTCTCGGCGGTCCGCAAAGCGTTCGACGATCTGGAACTGGTTATCGTCCAGGACATTTTCATGACCAAAACCGCCTCCGCGGCTGACGTCATCCTGCCGTCCACCTCGTGGGGCGAGCACGAAGGCGTGTATACCGCAGCGGACCGCGGCTTCCAGCGCTTCTTTAAAGCGGTGGAGCCGAAGTGGAACCTGAAAACCGACTGGCAGATCATCAGCGAAATCGCCACCCGGATGGGCTATCCGATGCATTACAATAACACCCAGGAGATCTGGGACGAGTTGCGGCATCTGTGCCCGGACTTCTACGGCGCCACCTACGAGAAAATGGGTGAGCTCGGCTATGTCATGTGGCCGTGCCGCGATGAGTCCGACGCCGATCAGGGAACGTCGTATCTGTTTAAAGAGAAGTTCGATACCCCGAACGGACTGGCGCAGTTCTTCACCTGCGACTGGGTCGCGCCGATCGATAAGCTTACCGATGAGTACCCGATGGTATTGTCGACGGTGCGCGAGGTCGGCCACTACTCGTGCCGTTCAATGACCGGTAACTGCGCGGCGCTGGCGGCGCTGGCGGATGAACCAGGCTATGCGCAAATCAACACCGCCGACGCCGAACGGCTAGGCATCGAAGATGAAGCGCTGGTATGGGTCAATTCGCGTAAGGGGCGCATCATCACCCGCGCGCAGGTCAGCGATCGGCCGAATAAAGGCGCGGTGTACATGACCTACCAGTGGTGGATCGGCGCCTGTAACGAACTGGTCTCAGAGAACCTGAGTCCGATAACCAAAACGCCGGAGTACAAGTACTGCGCGGTCAACGTTGAGCGGATTGCCGATCAGCGCGCCGCGGAACAGTACGTGATCGACGAGTACAACAAGCTGAAATCCCGCCTGCGCGAAAGCGCGATGGGTTAAGGTTCGGCGGTCTGACCCGGCTCGCGCGATGCGTTAGCCGGGTCAGGCGCAGCCGCCACCCGGCACATAAACGGCTCCGTGTCCACAGTCTGTCGCCCGGCGGCGCTGCGCTGGCGCGGGCCTACGGTCAGGTAACGCAAATCGGCCCTACCTACCGATACCCGCCATTTTCTTCTTTTTCGCCTCCCTTTATACTGCGCGCTATGTTCCTTACTGATAATAAATACAAATGAAATACCTCTTTTTATTTCTACTGGTTTTCACCAGCGGCGCAGCGGTGGCCACCGAACCTGGCAGTCAGTATCAACAGCAGGCCGAAGCCGGCGATCGACGCGCGCAATATTACCTTGCCGATACCTGGGTCAGCTCCGGCGATTATCAAAAAGCCGAATACTGGGCGCAGAAGGCGGCCGCCCAGGGCGATGGCGATGCGCTGGCGCTGCTGGCGCAGCTCAAAATCCGTAACCCCCAACAGGCGGACTATCCGCAGGCCCGCCAGCTGGCGGAAAAAGCCGTCGAGGCCGGCAGTAAATCCGGAGAGATCGTCCTCGCGCGGGTGCTGGTCAACCGTCAGGCTGGCGCCACCGACGTAGCGCACGCCATCACGCTGCTGCAGGATGCTGCCCGGGATAGCGAAAGCGATGCGGCGGTAGATGCCCAGATGCTGCTGGGGCTGATCTACGCCAGCGGCGTACACGGCCCGGAGGATGATGTGAAAGCAAGTGAATACTTTAAAGGCAGTTCATCACTTTCCCGCACCGGCTATGCCGAATACTGGGCCGGGATGATGTTCCAGCAGGGAGAGAAAGGCTTTATCGAACCGAATAAGCAGAAGGCGCTGCACTGGCTCAACGTCAGTTGCCTGGAGGGGTTTGATACCGGCTGCGAAGAGTTTGACCGGATCAGTAAAGGATAAGAAAAAGCCCGGCGCTATCGCGCCGGGCTTTGTGTTTTATTGGGCGGTTTTATCAAACTTGCCCAGCACTTCGCGTTCATAGGCCAGCGCTTTTTTGCGATCGAACTTATGCTCCCACTTGGCGATAACCAGCACCGCCAGCGCATTACCCACCACGTTCAGCGCGGTACGCGCCATATCGAGGATACGGTCGACGCCGGCAATAAAGGCAAGCCCTTCCAGCGGGATCCCAACGCTACCCAGGGTGGCCAGCAGCACCACGAAGGAGACGCCCGGCACGCCGGCGATCCCTTTCGAGGTCACCATCAGGGTCAGCACCAGGGTAATCTCCTGCCAGATAGAGAGGTCAATACCGTACAGCTGGGCGATAAAGATCGCCGCGATGCTCTGATACAGCGTTGAACCATCGAGGTTGAAGGAGTAACCGGTCGGTACCACAAAGCTGGTGATCGACGCCGGCGCGCCGTAGGCTTCCATCTTCTCAATAATGCGCGGCAGTACGCTCTCCGAGCTGGCGGTAGAATAAGCCAGAATCAGCTCATCTTTCAGGATGCGGATCAGGATCCAGATGCTCAGACCACACAGGCGCGCGACAATCCCCAGCACCACCAGCGCGAAGAACAGGATCGCAAAGTAAACCAGCAACACTAGCTTGGCCAGCGGCCACAGCGAGGCGAAACCGAAGGTGGCGACGGTTACCGAAATCAGGGCGAATACCCCGACCGGCGCATAGCGCATCACCATATGGGTGACTTTAAACATGGTCTCGGAGATAGAGCGGAAGACCGTCACCAGCGGCTCACGGTGGGTCGCCGGCAGCGAGGAGAGCCCCAGGCCAAACAGCACCGAGAAGAAGATAATCGGCAGCATATCGCCTTTCGCCATCGATGCCACGATATTGGTCGGCACCAGCGACAGGATGGTGCCCATCAGGCCGTGCGCATGGCTCTGCACTTCGGCGGTGGTGTTCTGATATTTCGAAATATCAACTGCCGCCAGCTGCGACATATCAATGCCCGTCCCCGGCTGGAAGACGTTGGCCAGGGTGATACCCAGCACAATCGCCACCGTGGTGATCACTTCGAAATAGATAATGGTTTTGGCACCGATCCGCCCTAACTGTTTGGCGTCACCCACGCCGGCAATCCCGACCACCAGGGTCGAAATGACAATCGGGACCACGATCATTTTAATCAGATGGATAAAGATATCGCCCGCCGGCGTCAGCAAATTGCTAATTAACCAATCGCGACTTTCAGCGTGGTAATGCAGATAACTGCCCAGAAGGATACCCAGCACCAGGGCTAGCAAAATTTGCCAGGCCAGACTGACTTTTTTTGTTTTCTTCACTACTGACTTCCTCAATGAAAGGCACCATTCCTTTTCGTCATGGTACCCACTGCAGGGGGTATGAATTGTGTTGCGTTGCTTTGTGGGGTTATTTAACGCGCAATATCAGTATCATTTGCACGGCATGCTGCGCAAGCCTTTAAGAACAGGGCTTTCCTCTGCTTTTATGCATAAAGCAGCGAATTTCCCCCAGTTATATTGCATAAGTATTTGTAATAAAAAAATTTTCACAGCTTCCGTTTCTATAAATTCATTTGCGTAATTATTTCGCTTCAAAGTTTCATTTGATGAAATTTCACCCAGTTTAATCATTGCGTGATCTGCCCCCCAATTAACAAACAAAGCTGTCAAAACCCCTACTCTTAACGTTTGTTTGACATATATTTAACAAGTTCAAAGGAGAAAAAAAGCCATGAGCCAAATTCACAAACACCCTATTCCCGCTAATATTGCGGAACGTTGCCTGATTAACCCGGATCAGTACAAGGCGCAGTACCAACAATCCATAACCGACCCTGATACATTTTGGGGCGAGCAGGGCAAGATCCTTGACTGGATGCGGCCCTATACCCGTGTAAAGAACACCTCCTTCGCACCGGGTAATATTTCCATCAAATGGTATGAAGATGGCACCCTGAACCTCGCCGCTAACTGTCTCGACCGCCACCTCGCCGAACGCGGCGATCAAACCGCCATCATCTGGGAAGGCGACGACGCCAGCCAAAGCAAGCACATCACCTACCGTGAACTGCATGCCGACGTGTGCCGTTTCGCCAATGTGCTGCTCGACCTCGGGATTAAAAAAGGCGACGTGGTCGCTATCTATATGCCGATGGTGCCGGAAGCCGCGGTGGCGATGCTGGCCTGCGCCCGCATCGGGGCAATCCACTCGGTCATTTTCGGCGGCTTCTCGCCGGAGGCGGTGGCCGGACGCATTATCGACTCCAGCTCACGCCTGGTGATCACCGCTGACGAAGGGCTGCGCGCCGGTCGCGCCATCCCGCTGAAGAAAAACGTCGATGACGCGCTGAAAAACCCGAACGTGAAAAGCATTGAGCACGTGGTGGTCCTGAAACGCACCGGCGGCAATATCGACTGGCAGGAAGGCCGCGATCTGTGGTGGAGCGACCTGATTGCGAACGCCAGCGCCGAACACCGGCCCGTCGAAATGAACGCCGAAGATCCGCTGTTCATCCTCTATACCTCCGGCTCCACCGGTAAACCGAAAGGGGTGCTGCACACCACCGGCGGCTATCTGGTCTATGCGGCCACCACCTTTAAATACGTTTTCGACTACCATCCGGGCGATATTTATTGGTGCACCGCCGACGTGGGCTGGGTCACCGGCCATAGCTATCTGCTGTACGGCCCACTGGCCTGCGGCGCCACCACCCTGATGTTCGAAGGGGTGCCGAACTGGCCTACGCCGGCGCGCATGTGCCAGGTCGTCGATAAGCATAAGGTCAGCATTCTCTATACCGCCCCGACGGCTATTCGCGCCCTGATGGCGGAAGGCGACAAAGCTATCGAAGGCACAGACCGCTCCTCGCTGCGCATTCTTGGCTCGGTCGGCGAACCGATTAACCCGGAAGCCTGGGAGTGGTACTGGAAGAAGATCGGTAACGAGAAGTGCCCGGTGATGGACACCTGGTGGCAGACCGAAACCGGCGGCTTTATGATCACTCCGCTGCCGGGCGCGATTGAGCTGAAGGCCGGCTCCGCGACGCGTCCGTTCTTCGGCGTCCAGCCGGTGCTGGTGGATAACGAAGGCCTGCCGCTGGATGGCGCCACCGAGGGCAACCTCGCCATCGCCGACTCCTGGCCCGGCCAGGCGCGTACCCTGTTCGGCGACCATGAGCGCTTTGAGCAAACCTACTTCTCCACTTTCAAAAATATGTACTTTAGCGGCGACGGCGCGCGTCGTGATGAAGATGGCTATTACTGGATCACCGGCCGGGTGGATGACGTCCTGAACGTCTCCGGACACCGTCTGGGGACCGCCGAGATCGAATCGGCGCTGGTCTCACACCCAAAAATCGCCGAAGCGGCGGTGGTGGGGATCCCGCATAACATCAAAGGCCAGGCCATCTATGCCTACGTGACGCTCAATCACGGCGAAGAACCGACGCCGGAGTTGTATGCCGAAGTGCGTAACTGGGTACGCAAAGAGATCGGCCCGCTGGCGACACCGGATGTGCTGCACTGGACCGATTCGCTGCCGAAAACCCGCTCGGGCAAAATCATGCGCCGCATTCTGCGTAAGATTGCCGCAGGCGACACCAGCAACCTCGGCGATACCTCGACCCTCGCCGATCCTGGCGTCGTGGAAAAACTGCTCGAAGAGAAGCAGGCCATTACCATGCCATCGTAAGTAAGGACCGATTCCCTACACCCTCTCCCCTTCCGGGGAGAGGATAAAAATAAGTCCCTCCCCCAGGATTTCACTCGCAGGAACGCCGTCAGCAACACCTGTCCCGGCTCCGTCGCCGGAGGGGTTGCTGTCGCCAGCGTCCGCCGAGTGGATGACGAAAGGGAGACCTCTGGAGACGCTAAGATGAATGAACAACTTTGTCAGCGGATAGAAAATAGTGCGCATTTCAGGGAGTTAGTTGCATCACGGCAACGGTTTGCCGCCATTCTGTCAGTGATTATGTTAGTGATCTACGTGGGCTTTATTTTGCTTATCGCCTTTGCACCCGGCTGGCTCGGCACCCCGCTGCACGCCGGAACCAGCGTCACCCGCGGGATCCCGCTCGGCATTGGCGTGATCGTCATTTCGTTTATCCTGACCGGTATTTATGTCTGGCGAGCTAACGGTGAATTCGACCGTTTGACCAAAAGCGTTCTCAACGAGGTAAAAGCATGATCAAGAGAGTCCTGACGGCGCTCGCCGCCACGCTGCTGCCCCTCGGCGCTCACGCCGCAGACGCTATTACCGGCGCGGTACAGCGCCAGCCGACCAACTGGCAGGCGATTGTCATGTTCCTGATTTTCGTCGCCCTGACGCTGTACATCACCTACTGGGCCTCAAAACGGGTGCGTTCGCGCAGCGATTACTACACCGCCGGCGGCAATATTACCGGCTTCCAGAACGGGCTGGCGATTGCCGGCGACTTTATGTCAGCGGCGTCGTTCCTCGGTATCTCCGCGCTGGTGTATACCTCCGGCTACGATGGGCTGATCTACTCGCTGGGCTTTCTCGTCGGCTGGCCGATTATCCTGTTTCTAATTGCTGAACGTCTGCGCAATCTTGGCCGCTATACTTTTGCCGATGTCGCCTCTTACCGCCTGAAGCAGGGGCCGATCCGCACCCTCTCCGCCTGCGGTTCGCTGGTGGTGGTGGCCCTGTATCTGATTGCCCAGATGGTGGGCGCCGGCAAGCTAATCCAGCTGCTGTTCGGCCTTAATTACCATGTCGCCGTAGTGCTGGTTGGCGTGCTGATGGTGCTCTATGTCCTGTTCGGCGGCATGCTGGCGACTACCTGGGTGCAGATTATTAAAGCGGTTCTGCTGCTGTGCGGCGCCAGCTTTATGGCCTTTATGGTCATGAAGCACGTCGGCTTCAGCTTCAATAACCTGTTTACCGAGGCGATGGCGGTCCACCCGAAAGGGGCGGCGATTATGAGTCCCGGCGGACTGGTGAAAGATCCGATATCTGCGCTCTCTCTGGGTCTGGGTCTGATGTTCGGTACTGCTGGCCTGCCGCATATTCTGATGCGCTTCTTTACCGTGAGCGACGCCAAAGAAGCGCGTAAAAGCGTCTTCTACGCCACCGGTTTTATGGGCTATTTCTATATCCTGACCTTTATCATCGGCTTCGGCGCCATCATGCTGGTCGGCGCGAACCCGGCGTTTAAAGACGCGGCCGGACAGCTTATCGGCGGCAATAACATGGCGGCTGTGCACCTGGCGGATGCGGTTGGCGGCAACCTGTTCCTCGGCTTTATCTCTGCGGTAGCCTTCGCCACTATCCTGGCGGTGGTGGCGGGCCTGACCCTCGCCGGCGCGTCAGCGGTGTCGCACGACCTGTACGCCAACGTCTTCCGCAAGGGCGCGACCGAGCGTCAGGAGCTGAAGGTCTCCAAGATCACCGTGCTGATCCTTGGGGTGGTGGCCATTCTGCTGGGTATTCTGTTTGAAAATCAGAATATTGCTTTCATGGTCGGCCTGGCCTTCTCCATCGCCGCCAGCTGTAACTTCCCGATTATTCTGCTGTCGATGTACTGGTCGAAGCTGACCACCCGCGGCGCGATGGTCGGCGGCTGGCTGGGCCTGCTGACTGCGGTCATTCTGATGATCCTCGGCCCTACCATTTGGGTGCAGATCCTCGGCCATGAGAAAGCGCTGTTCCCGTATGAATATCCGGCGCTGTTCTCCATTGCCATCGCGTTCATTGGCATCTGGGTCTTCTCCGCCACCGATAACTCACCGGAAGGGATGCGCGAGCGCGAGCAGTTCCGCGCCCAGTTTATCCGTTCACAAACCGGGATCGGTATCGAACGCGGCCAGGCGCATTAATCGTCCTCTCCCTTCCCCGGCATCGTTCGGGGAAGGGATTCTCCCCTCAGTTATAAGTAAAGGTGATCACCCCGGTGGCGTTGGCTGTCCCCGCGGTCACCGCGCTCCCCGTCCTGTAATAGTTAGTGGATAAGGCGAGCGTCTGCATGGCCGCTGCGCCTCCGGGGCTGTCGGGGTTGGTGAAATAGCTGTAGCTGGCATCCGCGCCGCTGTTGGTCACCGTCGCGCGGCTCGAAGTATAGAGGCTGATATCGGTATTTAACGGCAGTGCTTTGCCATTCAAATTTAACTGCACTCCCACGCCAGTGGCGGCATTCTGTTCCGCCGTGAGGGCCATCACCGTATTGTCAGGGTTATCCCCGCTTGCAGAAGCAGCCGCCACACGCATCGAAACGTTAGTTCCCGGCTCGCAGGAGAGGCTCAGAGACTGCCGCGCGCTACCCACCTTCGTCGCGGTATTAAACTCACTGGCATTGATGCTGCCCATGGAAAAACTGAGATTATTGCTACCGACAATACACCCCATCGGGATTAGCTGGATGCTGGTGGTGCCGCTGATGTGCAGTTGTGAAATAGCGATGGTCCCCTTTTTATCCTTGGCCGATACCGTGGCCACCGGGTCGCTGAACGATAATTGACTCTTGCTGGCGATGGCGCCGCCGGTGGCCACCAGCTGCAGCTGATACGCCGGGGTATAATGAGTCGACGCGAAAGAGTCGAAAAGACCTGTCGGCTTTCCGAGGTAATAATTCACATCACCAATATAATGCACCTGCGAGTCGGGGCTGAAATCATCGGTGTCATCGCCATATTCACCGCTGATATTGAGCCACACCTTGACGCGGATACCGATCCCCTGCACCGAGGTGGCATAGATATTATCCCCTATCAGTGCCCCGGCATTGTTCGAGGACCAGGCAAAAACCGCGTAGGTGCTCCCCTCACAGTTAAGCAATTCCGTTTGCGAGCGCGTAATCTTCCCCGAGTCATACAGTACCGTCCCTGCGGTATAGCTCCCGGCATTGACCAGGATCTTTTCCGGCAGGTTGGTCATCGAGACATCGCCATAGTTGGTTCCCGTGCAGGCCGCCCAGCTATAGACGGGACACAGTGCCAATATGAGCAATAAGATCAGTTTTTTCATACCCATCCCTGTCGAAACGTTATTTGTAGGCCACATCGAACGTGGCGGTAAACCCGACCATCCCGGACCTTACCTGGCCATAAGGCGAAAACATACGTGCCACCATATTAAAGGTATGGATATCCGCATCGTCCCCAAAGGTATAGAGATACTGGTCGCCGGGGCCAAGGGGCTGCTGGTCGGCCATGCTCTGCAGCTGCAAACCGACGCCGCTGGCACCGTTGCTGCCAGTCTGGAAGTTTTTATAGATTGAAGCGTGGGTGCTATCGAAGCTGGTGCCGCTAAACGCGATGGTCACCGCCGACGCATCGGCGGAACAGCTGGAAAAGACCAGCTTAACCGGCACGCTGGCGCCGCTCGCCCCGGCATGTCCGGAGAACGTCTGCGAGGAGACGGTGCCTAAATCGATACTGTTCGACGGCTCCACGGCCACCTCACAGGAAGGCGCTTCGATGGAGCCCGTGACGTTAAAATTGACCGTGCTGCTGCCCTCATAAGCCAGCGCCGGAAGGGAGAGCAGCAAAATGGCCACCAGGAGGCCCCTTGTGCTGCCGTCTCGCATATTCATATCAGCCCCTCTTCCATGTTGAAAACCTGCATCCATTACCGACATTCGGCCTGATAGAACAGAATATCGTCGCCAAGGGCCATGCCGGAGAAGTCATAATGAACGGTGCACTGCTCACTGCTTTTCTCCCCCCAGCGCGCTAACAGCTGGCCTTTTTTCTGCAGCCCCGTTAGATACACCTGCCCCTCATCGCCAACGATATTGCTGCGCGACGCGCTACCGTGATCATTATCGAGGGTCACCAGCGCGCCGAAAGGCACCACGCCATTGCGGGTACGCAGGGTGAGCATCGCCTTATAGCCAATTCGCGTGTCGTACTTCACTTTGACGATCGCATTGCGCGTCGGAACCACCGTTCTGGCGACGTTATCCACTTCAGCGCCAGGTATTTCCTGTTCATCCAGCGCCAGGCTGTTACGATGGTACGGACGGACGTAAGGCACCACCGCATATCCGGCGGCATCCGTCGTCACGTTTGTCTGACCGCGCACTGTCACATCGCTGACGCCAGGCGTTTCGACCAGCGCAGAACTCTCGCCCAGAAAGCGTGATAGCGTGAGTCCGCCCGCATGGGCGACCATGCCCCCGCGCAGCGAATAGTTGTAGTGATTGCTGTAGCGGTCGTAGCCATAGCCGCCAGCTACATCCCCTTTCGAGCCCTGGTAGTTGACGCTGAGGTTGCCGGAGGTGCTTTTATCCTGCGTGTTGTACCCTTCCAGTACGCTCCAGTTCAGGGAACGATCCTCAAACGCCGAGCCGTTGAGCCCCACGCTGTGCGTGGTATCGTTATGTCGACCATGGTTCATGGTGTAATTTGCCGAGAGCGTCTCGCCAAGCGGAATACTTAACGTCAGGGAGATGACGGTATCGCTGGCCGGCCGGTTATTGTCGCTGTCATCGGTGCTTTGCACATTGCGGTTATAGGAATAGTTAATAAAGTAGGAGGCCTTGCCAATCGACCCGCTATAGCCCACGCCCACCGATTCCATACGCGAACTGTCCCAGTAGGTCTCATTGACCAACGAAAGCGAGAGCGAACCATAGCCAAACAGCGTTTGCGACAACGATGCGTCAAACCGGCCTTTCGTTCTGCCGCTCTGCGTACAGCAGTCGCGCTGTGTGGAAGAGTTATCGACAAAGTCCTGAAACGAATAATATCCCGAGGTGGAGTAGCGATAACCGGCCACGGAAAAGCTGGTGCCCGTCTGCAGAAAGCTTTTACTGAAGCGGACGCGATACGATTGCCCTTGCTCTTTACTGGTTGACGAGGCCGTATCGCTGGTTTTCACGTCGGCCCACGACTGAGAGCCATCAAACGACAGCGCACCGATAGTACCGAGGTTAAAGCCAGCGCCTAACAACAGGTTGGTGTATTTATCTTCCGCCTGCTGGAAACCAGTATAAAAAGTGATGTTGCTGGTGGCGCCATAGGCCAGGGAAGACTGAATAAAGTTATATTCTTTATCGTCGGAGCTACCCGATCGCGTCCTGCCGCTGCTCAGCGCATAGTCCAGCTGGCCCTCACGTTGCAGGATCGCCAGCGACGCGAAAGGCACCACAAAGTTTTGCTCGCTGCCGTCAGACTCTTTAATGTTGACGTACAGGTCGCCGGCGCTGCCGGTGGCGTACAGATCGTTAATTTCAAAGGCGCCGGGAGCGACGGTGGTTTTATAAATGCTGTAACCATTCTGATAAACCGAGACCTCCGCGGTGGTGCGCGCGATCCCTCGAATCGTCGGCGCAAAGCCATGCAGGCTATCCGGCAGCATCTCTTTGTCCGAACTGAGCTGCAGACCGGTAAAACTCAAACTGTCGAAAATGCCGGAAGAGGTATACGTATTACCGACCACCAGCTGGCTGCGTAGGGTGTGAATATCGCGGGCAAGATAGGAGTAAACCGACTCCCAGCGGCTGTTGTTATCGCTGTGGCTATAGGTGCTGTAGTTGCGCAGGCGCCATGGTCCCAGATTCAGCCCAGGCTGCAGGCTGACGAACTGACTGTCGATAGTGGCGCCGTTATGCCGCGGCGCATTACGCTGACCGGTGACGCTATAGTTGAGAAGACCGGCATTGATCCCCTGTTGCCACTGGCTCTCGGGAATATAGTCTCTGGGGCGATTCAGCATGGCGGCCTGCGGCACGGTAAAATCAATGCGCTGCTGGGCAAGAGATACCGAGAACGTCATCCCGGGGATCGCCGACAGCCGGGCGCAGGTTTCCCCTGCCTCGAACAACTGCGGATAGGCGGTGGTATTAATCAACCATGAATTCAGATACTCCGCGGACAGGCAGGGAGAAGCAGTCGCGCCTGCGTCATGGCTAATTTCCTGAAAAGTCAGCGAGTCTGAACTGACGTACTTATCGTTGATGTAAACATCCAGGTGATAGGTGCCCGGCGGTATGCCATCTTGCGAAAAATAGGATAGATCAACCGAAGCCGCAGGACTCTCGGCGACTTCGAGTAAATTTGGGTTGAAATATTCGCCGGCCTCCGCGCGAGAGGGCAGAGTACTTAGGCACAGAATAATAGCGACGCAGATACTTTTAGTTGAAAATAGCAGCTCAACGCTACTGAATGATAGCGGTATATTTCTTCCCTGACATACCATAATCATTAATCACGCTCCATGTGATCTCTTTTTTTCCTGTCGCCGACAGGCTACTCTGCACGGGTATTTTTAAGGTGGAAAACGGGGCAGCAAACCATGCGCCAGAAATATTTTTACCGTTAAGGCTAACCTGTGAGAAATTCATATACAGCGGTGAGTTATTTTTTACCGTCAGCGACGACCTCTCTTTCCCCCACTGTAATTTTTCAGCGTACGCTTCCGGTGTATTACCTTTTAACGCAGCGGGTCGATAAATCAATTTTATTTTCGAATTAATCGCAAACTGTACGACATTTTTATCAGGTACATACTCTGTTGCCGGGATCCCTTTAATATTGAGCCAAAACATCGACTCGCGATCGTCGGGTAATTTCTTTCCTGATCGAACTACGCGGACAAATCCTTTCTCCCCGGCTTTGAGACGAAACAGCGGCGGCGTAATAATAAATGCGTCTTTGGCAGGTGAGGCTGCATCAACCACCGAGAGCCAGGACTGAACGATATTGCTGTTCTGATCTTTATTCTCAACCGTTATTACAGCGTTATTTTTCGTACCATCAAAAACCAGACGCGTACCGCCAACGACCACGCTGGCCTGCGCGAAGGAAGAAGACAGCAATAAACCGATCGCAAAAAAAGGATATCTCATATGTTTAATTTAAGGGGAATAGCAGGCGATTCCCCTTTCTCCATTCAACAAGAAGCCGAATTAATGATAGGTCACGTTATAAGTCACGGTTGTCTGAACGGTACCTTTCGTCGGATCGGCATCACCCGATTTCACCATTTTAACGGTGAACGGAATGGTTGCTGCACCCGAAGAGATATCAACATCAGAACCCTCTTCGTTATTCTTCATCACATTGCCCGCTTCGTCGAAAAGGGCCACAGCGACGCCGGTTGCCGGCTCATCAGTTGCCTGGTTTTTAAAATAATCGCTGTTCGCGGTATCGGAAACACCGCCAAAAGTGACGCGGGCGATACTGTTGCCACCTTCTTCCGCGGTCGGGCAATCAGCTAAGCTAAAGGAGAAGTTCTTGGCAGCGCCGAAGGTATACGCTTTCAGATCCGCCACTGAGGTGGTGCCCATATCAATAGCCGTTACACCGCCATCAATGGTCGCCGTACAGGTGGTATCGGAAACAATACCATTAAAGGTAATGGTGTTATCAGCCTGCGCAACGGTAGACAGCGCGCTGCAGGCAGAGAAAATCAGGGCACCCGCCAGAAATTTTTTACTCATCTTCATATTTATTCCCATATCCATTATAAACGACAATCAGTCCGTCAATTGCTTTATGCAGCGATATTAGAGAATGAAATTCAAGCAGCGCGGCGTCATGCATGTATTTACATGACATATGGTTTATGACAATCAATATTATTCATAAATAAACGACCAGCATTTGAATCCATTCAATAATACAAGCTCGCGTAAAAATAATAACTAGCATGAGGTAAGAACTCAATTATTAATGTAAAAATTGATTTTTTGCGACATAACATCGCAACGCATGCGCGGCCATACTCAAAACCATAAAAACCAAAGAGTTATAAAGTTATAAAATTCGCAAAGATAATTGGATATTTATATAATATTTGCCCCATAATTAAATACGGGCATGCAGAGAAACATTTAGTTACAAAGTCAGTGCTGATATAAGAATTGGCTTAATCTTTTATGATGAACCGTTAAATGCATCAATAACAAAAACAGGGAATAGCCGATAGCTATTCCTCTCCTCAATATTTATTAACATTCACTCTGGCGATAATGTTAAAACAGCAGCCAGCGGACGACCGGCGCAGCCAGCACCACCACTACGCCTGACAGCATCATCACCAGGCTGGCCACCACGCCCTCCTGCTGGCCCAACTCATACGAGCGCGCCGTTCCCGCACCATGGGAAGCCGCGCCGAACCCGGCTCCTTTCGCCATCCCCTCCCGGATAGCAAGACGTAAGAACAGCATATCTCCCACCGCCATGCCAAATACGCCGGTGATCACCACAAACAGCGCCACCAGATCGGGTTGACCGCCGAGCGGTTTCGCCGCCGCCAGCGCAAAGGGCGTGGTCACCGAGCGCACCGCCAGGCTACGCTGAATTTCATCAGACAACATAAACCCGCGCGCCAGCCATACGGAACTGGTGACAGCCACCACTACCGCCGTCACCACCCCGGCGCTGAGCGACATCCAGTGGCGTTTAATCACCGCGACATTTTCATACACCGGAACGGCAAAGGCGATGGTCGCCGGGCCCAGCAGCCACAGCAGCCAGTGGGTCTCTCCCATATAGCTCTGATAAGAGATGTGGCCTACCACCAGAATCAGCACCAGCAGGATCGGCGTGAACACCAGCGGCATCAGAGGGAGTTTATGAAAACGGCGATACAGTTTTTTGTTGGCGTAATAGAGGACCAGCGTCGCCACCAGGCACAGGATACTCAGCACGGCATCGCTCATTTTTTTAACCTGCCCACTTCGTAACGATAGACCTTGTCAACGACCCAGGCGGTGGCGCCGAGCACCATCAGCGTGCTTAAGGCAATCACCAGAAAAATCCGCCAACCATCGACCATCAACAGCTGGGCGTAGTTCACCACCGCGACCACCGCCGGGACGAAAAACAGCAGCATCTCCGCCAGCAGCCAGCGGGCGCCGGCGCGCACCCAGCTTACCGGTATCACCCGGCAGACGATCAGCAGCAGGAGCATCACCATGCCGACCAGGTTAGCCGGCAGCGGTACCTGCCACCTGTTCACCAGATATTGTGCGAAGATGAATAACCCGACGTAGAGAAGTACCTGTACCGGGATCTGAAGTCGTTGCGCCACGGCGGGGGCAACGCGAGCTGGCGCGAAGGCCATGTGCGATAGTCCTGAAAAAAAGAAGTCAGGCGAGCAGTATAGAGAGCCGCCGAAGCGGACAGAAATGAATTAAAATCATCGCAGGTATAGTCTCAGGGAATAATTATGGATATCCGAACGCTGCGCTATTTCGTTGAAGTGGTTCGTCAGCAGAGTTTTACTCGCGCGGCGGAAAAGCTGTTTGTCACACAGCCCACCATCAGCAAGATGCTCAAGAATCTCGAAGATGAGCTAAACTGCACGCTGTTGATCCGCGACGGCCGCAAACTACTGCTCACCGATACCGGGCGCGTCGTCTTTGAACGCGGCCAGGCGATCTTGGGCGAGTTCAGCCAGCTGGAGTCAGAGCTGAGCGATATCAACCACCTGCATAAAGGGGTGCTGCGGCTTGGCATTCCGCCGATGGTCGGGATGCTGATGGCTGAGCCGATCAGTCGCTTCCGCCATCGCTATCCGGGCGTCGAGCTGAAGATCGCCGAGTTTGGCGGCCTGACGGTCCAGCAGGCGGTCAGCAATGGCGAACTTGATATGGCGATGACCGCCCTGCCTGTCGAGGAGGATAGCAGCCTCACCATTCTGCCGTTGTTCAATCACCCGCTGTGCGTCCTGACGCCAAGGACCGCGGAGTGGGAAGGTAAAACCTCGCTCTCGCCGGCCGAGCTGGCGTCGCATCCGCTGGTTATCTACAACGAGGAATTTGCCCTTAGCCAGCAGCTGATGCGGCTGTTTGCCGAGCATGACGTGAAGCCACGTATCGCAGTGCGCAGCGGCCAGTGGGATTTTCTCGCCGCCATGGTGCAGGCGGGCATTGGCGTAGCGATCCTGCCGGAGCCGATTTGCCAGCGTCTCGACCGGCAGAATTTTTGCTGGATCCCGTTGCAAAGCGAGCTGCGCTGGGAGCTGGGGATGATTTGGCGGGAAGGCGTATATATGTCGCGCAGCGCTGAAGCCTGGCTGACGTGCAGCAAAGCGTTCTGGCTGGAATAATTCTCTGGTGACAACGCGTTCCGCAAGGGAAGGGGTAGCCCGGGTCAGGCGCTTGCGCCGCTGCCCGGGTTTCCCCCGGTCGCGCTAACGCTTACCGGGGCTACACATTTACTGCAGTCTCGCCAGTAGTCCGAATAAGCGTCGCGCTATCCGGATTACAGGTTATTGATCTTCGATTAACAGCGCTTCCAGCAGGTCGAGATCGTGGAGCAGCTTCTGCAGCGTCTCGTTACTGATCTGCCGGGTGGCGCGCAGATGATACAGCTCGCCGCGCTCAGAGCGCAGCGCCGCCAGGCGGAAGCGGCGTTCCAGACTCTCTTCGAGCATAGAGGTTTCCACGTCGTTACGCCCATCGGCGCGCCGGCGCAGGTTACCGATCACCCGCGAACTGACTTCGGTCAGCAGCTGGGTATCGATATTCTCTTTGGTATCCGCCGCCAGACGCTCTTCCATCTTCTGGATCGCCACAATCGCCACGTCAGCCGTTGCCGCGCGCGCCAGACGCTCCTCTTTCCGCTGCTGCACATTATCGCTCGATTCAATGTGACGTAGCAGGATCGGCAGCGCAATCACCCCGACGAACAGCGAGAACAGGATCACCCCGGCGGCGAGGAAAATCAGTTCATAGCGCGCCGGAAAGACATTCCCGTCCGGCAGCAGCAGAGGAATGGAGAGCACACCGGCGAGGGTAATCGCCCCGCGCACCCCGGCAACGGAGGAGATCAGCAGCTCGCGCGTAGTCCAGGAGCCAAACTCCATCGGCTTCTTCTTCAGGAAGCGCTGACTGAGCTTACGCATCGACCACAGCCAGCCAAAACGCACCAGCATCAGCGCGGCATAGATCAGGATAATGTCGGTAAACAGCATCCAGGTCTCAACGTTGGGGTCGGCCTCCGCCGCTACCAGCGAACTGGAGAGGATATCCGGCAGCTGCAGGCCCAACAACAGGAAGACCATGCCGTTGAAGACAAACTCCAACATTGCCCAGGTGCTGTTGGCGCGCAGGCGCATGGCCAAGGGCGCGGTGCGCATCACGCCGGAACGGGTGATGGTCATCCCCGCCGCTACCGCCGCCAGGATGCCGGAGACACCGATATGTTCGGCAATCAGATAGGAGGCAAACGGCAGCAGGAACAGCAGGACAATCTGCGTGGCGGGTTCATCCCCGCCCCAGCGGCTGAGGAAGCGCATCGAGCGGCCATACGACCAGCTCACCACAAACCCGGCCAGCACGCCGCCAATCGCCACCTTCAGAAATTCTACGGTGGCGCCGCCAACGGTAAAGACCATGGTGCCCATCGCCACCGCGACGGCAAACTTGAGCGAGACCAGGCCGGAGGCGTCGTTCATTAGCGCCTCCCCCTGCAGAATGCCCATGATTTTCTTCGGTATCCGCCCTTCCCCAACGATGCCCGAAAGCGCCACGGCGTCGGTCGGCGACAGCACGGCCGCCAGCGCGAACGCCGGGATCAGCGGAATGCCCGGCACAATCCAGTAGATCAGAAAGCCGATGCCGACCACCGTCACGACCACCAGCGCTAGCGCCAGGCCGAGGATCTCGCGCCCGTGTTCAATAAATTCGCGGGTTGGCGTTTTCCAGCCGTCGGCGAATAGCAGCGGCGGGATAAACAGTACCAGAAACAGCTCTGGATCAAATTCAACGTGCAAACCAAAGGTCGGCCACGCCAGAAGCGCGCCAATGGCGATTTGCATCAGTGGAAGTGGAACCTGAAAGGGCAGTACGCGCGTCACTACCCCGGAGAGTGAGACCACAAGGGTCATGATGAGGATGGTAAAGAATATTTCCATGTGTTCCCTGTTTGCTGCGTTTTCTTTTATACCTGTAAGGCGTCGTGCCTGTGAATCATACGCTACCCAGATTAACGCAAATGGAAACAGGATGTGGCTTAAAAATAAAACGGGCGGCCTGAGCCGCCCGTGAGGAGCACGAAGGGTTTAAATCGCCCAGCCGCCGGCGTAGAACACCACCAGCGCCACAGCGATAATCACCGTGCCGAGGTTCAGTTTGCGCCACTCTCCGGAGACCAGACGGCCAATAACCAGGGTCGCGAAACCGATCATGATGCCCGTCACGATGTTACAGGTCAGCACGATAAACACCGCGGTGATCAGGCCAGCCATCGCGTCAACAAAGTCATTGAAATCGATTTTCGCCACGTTGCTCAGCATCAGCAGGCCAACGTACATCAGCGCCGGCGCGGTCGCGTAGGCCGGCACCAGATAAGAGAGCGGGGAGAGGAACAGGATCAGCAGGAACAGGACACCGACCGTCACCGCGGTCAGACCGGTTTTACCACCGGCCGCGGTACCCGCCGCCGATTCGATATAAACCGCCGCCGGCGCCGCCCCGACTAAACCGGAGAAGACGCTGCTCAGGGAGTCGGTGGTCAGCGCTTTACCGCCGTTGATGATCTGTCCGTCCTTATCCAGCAGGTTCGCCTGGCCAGCCACGGCACGGATGGTACCGGTGGCGTCAAAGACCGCCGTCATCACCAGCGCCAGCACGCTTGGCAGCACGACCGGGTTGAGCGCGCCGACGATATCCAGGCTGCCGATCAGGGAATTACCCTGGCCATCGCTCAGGGATGGCATAGCGAAAATGCCGGAGAAATGGACGTTGGGATCGAAAATCAGGCCGACAATCGACACGCCGATAATGGTCAGCAGAATGCCGCCCGGCACCTTCATTTTTTCCAGACCAATGATCACCGCGAGGCCAATCAGCGACATCACCACCGGGAAACTGTCAAAGTTGCCCAACGCCACCGGCAAACCGTCCAGCGGGTTTTTGATCACCAGACCAACGCCGTTGGCGGCGATCAGCAGCAGGAACAGGCCAATGCCGATCCCGGTACCGTGCGCCACGCCCTGCGGCAGGTTACGCAAGATCCAGCTGCGAATGCCGGTTGCCGAGATCACCGTAAACAGGACCCCCATCAGGAATACTGCGCCGAGGGCTACCGGAATACTGATCTGCTGCCCCAGCACCAGGCTGAAGGCGGTGAAGGCGGTCAACGAGATAGCGCAACCGATCGCCATCGGCAGATTCGCCCATAATCCCATCGCCAGCGAGCCAACGCCCGCTACCAGACAGGTCGAGACAAACACCGCGGCCGGCGGGAAGCCCGCTTTTCCGAGCATGCCCGGCACCACGATGACGGAGTACACCATCGCCAGAAAGGTAGTAAGACCTGCAACAATCTCCTGACGCACGGTGCTGCCGCGCGCCGAAATTTTAAACCAGGCGTCCAATGAACCGCCGGTACGCGCTGAAGGCGTAGACATAGAAAACTTCCCCTGAAAATTTTTATCGTTCGTTGATATGCGTGGTGGACCGTCCACTGCCAGTTAAACGCGATCTCCATGTACCGAATCGCAGCGCCAGGGGGGCCGCAAAAAAGCAAACGTTTAACTCCGCGCATACACTACGGTGGTCAACCTTATCGCCTCCCCCGGACAGCAGAAAAAAGGGGGAGCGAAACAGAAAGGCAAACGATTATCCGGCCTTTAGATAACCCTTTTCAACCGATGTTTATCGTATTTCGCTAAATTTCGCTTATGACGAACAGAAAATAACCAGACGATGCGCAAACGTTATCGTCCATGCGCAATCCGCTAACAATTTTTTAGTGAGTTGCTTTCATTTATCGACGTCATCGGATCCGCTGATATCTCAGGCGCCGGGTAAGGTGAAGGGGCCGCCGCGCTCGATGGCGCGTTGCCAGGCCGGTCGCTGTTCCACTCGCTGACGCCAGGCCTCGATATGGACAAGGTCATGCATGCCGCCGCGCGCCAACAATGCCATCACCGGGAAGCTCATCTGGATATCGGCCATGCTCAGCCGCTCGCCAGCGAACCATGGCCGTGCGGCAAGATGGTCGTCAATGAACCGCGCATGGGTGGCCAGCTGCGGATCGAGCCACGTTTTCTGTATCCCCTTGCCCAGCAGCGAACCCAGCGAGCGAACGCCAAAGGGCACAGGGGGTTTGCCAAGGCTGGCGAACACCAGCTTCATTAACAGCAGCGGCATCAGCGAGCCTTCGGCATAGTGCAGCCAGAAGCGGTACTGCAGTTTGTCGTCAATTCCCTGCGGCTTCAACAACCCGCCGCTGTCCCAGGTTTCCTGCAAATACTCGAGGATCGCCCCGGACTCCGCCAGCACATAGCCGTTGTCTTCCAGTACCGGTGATTTGCCCAACGGATGGATTTTTTTTAGCGCCGCCGGCGCCAGCATCGTTTTCTCCCGCTGATAGCGGACTATCTGATAAGGCAGCTGCAGCTCTTCCAGTGCCCACAGTACGCGTTGCGATCGTGATTGATTAAGATGATGTACCGTCAGCATGAGCCTCTCCCGTAGTTTGTTCAAATTAACTATAGAAACAGGCGCTCATTGCCGGGAAAATTTCAGCAAAATAGTGAGGAAAAAGCGACGGCAGATGCCATAGTTAAAGTGTCGACGCAAACCGGAACCTCCATCAACAGATTGCGCAATACTGAGGGACGTCGACGTCGGGGGAAACCCTCTCGCGAACCAGCGAGATAATGCGAAAGACCAAGACCGGAAAACAACTAAAGCGCCCAGTTGTGGCGCTTTAGTTTTATCACTCGTCTTCCAGCAGCCGGGCGCCGGTTCCCTCTTCCCCCAGTTTATCGCCCGGGTTGCGCAGCGGGCAGTCGCGTCGCGATAAACAGCCGCAGCCGATACAGCCGTCGAGCTGGTCGCGTAGCGCCGTCAGGGTATGAATGCGCCGATCCAGCTCCTCACGCCACTGCGATGACAGCATCTTCCACTCTTTTGCGCTGAGATTGTGCCCTTCCGGCAGCACGCCAAACGCGTCGCCGATAGTGGCCAGCGGGATGCCAATACGTTGCGCAATTTTGATAATCGCCACCGCGCGCAGAACGTCACGCCGGTAGCGCCGCTGATTGCCGGCATTCCGCTGACTGTGGATCAATCCTTTACTCTCATAAAAATGGAGGGCCGAGACCGCCACGCCGGTTCGTTTTGCCACTTCTCCAGGCGTCAACAGCATTTTGATGCGGGGTGATTTCTTTTCCATAAAGCGCTTTACCTCAAGTTAACTTGAGGAATTATACTCGCCTGCAGACAAAACGACGAATCGAGAATTGAGAGAGGCCGCTTTATGTCCCATCAGGATATTATTCAAACTTTGATTGAATGGATTGATGAACATATCGATCAACCACTTAACATTGATATAGTCGCCAGAAAGTCAGGATACTCGAAGTGGTACCTGCAGCGGATGTTCCGTACCGTGATGCATCAGACGCTGGGGGACTATATTCGCCAGCGCCGCCTGCTGCTGGCGGCGGAAGCGTTGCGAACCACCCAGCGGCCGATCTTTGATATCGCCATGGATCTGGGCTACGTCTCGCAGCAAACCTTCTCCCGGGTGTTCCGCCGCGAGTTTGACCGCACTCCCAGCGACTATCGCCATCAGATCTCCGCGTGACGCGGCGGCTGAGGCACGTTCGCGGGCGCGGGAGCATTGGCTAACCACTGCATAAACTCCCGCGCCGGCATCGCTTTCGCAAACAGCCAGCCCTGGCAATACTGTACGCCGCGCTTGTAGAGCCAGCTTACCTGCTCCGGCGTCTCCACGCCTTCTGCAATCGTCTTTAACCGCAACCCGCGCGCCATCTCGATGATATGCTCAGCAATCAGGTGGCTGGTGTTGTTGGTGGTGAGCGTATCGACGAAGGTTTTATCGATTTTGAGGATATCGACGTTCAGCGCGTGCAGATTATGCAGATTCGAGTAGCCGGTGCCGAAATCGTCGATGGCAATTTCATAGCCTGCTTCGCGGAACGCCTGGATCACCGGCGTGGTCTTCGGTACGTCGATAAACCCGCGCTCGGTCACTTCGATTTTGATTTGTCCGATACAGACCGCGTAGCTGTGCGCTTTCTCACTGATCTGTGAAATCAGCCGCGCCGAATGGAAATCCGACGCAGAGAGATTGATGGCTATATACAACTGTGGATGGCTGGCCAGAAACTCACCCATTTCATAAAACAGTTCATCCACCACGTAGTCCGTGACCTGGGCAATCATGCCTTCATTTTCCGCCAGCGGAATAAACTCCGCCGGGTTCATCACCGGACCGTCAAACCCAGGCCAGCGCAGCAGCGCTTCCGCCCCAACGCAGCGGTTATTTTTAATATCGATAATCGGCTGGTAGTGCAGGCGCAGCTGGCGGCAGCTCAGAGCCCGCTGCAGCATATTGCGCGGCGAGTGATACTGTCGGCGGGTGCGCGACCACACCAGCACCAGTAAAATACTGCAAATTATCCCCAGCGGCAGCGTCAGACTGGCCTGGTCACAAAAGTTGTGATAGTAGCTGGCCCGCGAGGTGGACATAATGACGGCGATGGGGCGAATAGCGGAGCGGGCGATCGTATACACCCGGCCATTCTGATTAAAAAAGGTATCGCCTTCGCGAATTAACGCATGGAGTTCCGCGGGCTCGACATTGTTACTTACCGAGAAAAAGAGGTTGGTTTTGGTATCGAAAACGCCATAGGCTAAATCGCGGTCGCTGGCGATCACCGAGCTGTACGAGAAGGGATTAACCACCACAACATAGGGCCCCTTCTGCATATAATTCATGGCAAAGCCCGGATAAAACGGCGTGTCCCGGTAATAGTAAATCGCGACATCCGGCTTTTTGGTGTAATTAGCCGCCTGCATCCGCCAGCCGGTTTGCTGATGAACGGACGTTGAACAGATAAAGCGCTGGCCGTTAGCGTAGATCAGATCTTCCACATACAGCAGGCCGCGCACAATATGCAGTAAATAACGCTGGTGCTCCGCTGAACACAACTCACCGCGATACTGGCTGGCTTTAGCCCGAGCCTGATCCGCTTCCCGGATGACCATTTCCGTTTTTTGCAGCGCCAACTGCGAAAATGAGTGTAATTGATCAATGGTTTCGGCTTTAGCCCGCAGCTGGGCAAACCACAATGCCAGCACCACTGGCAATAAAATAACCAAACCTGTTCCGATGAGTCTTAGCGCCTTATGCGGCGCACTGTCACCCATTTACGCTTACATCCATGCGATATGCCTTAATTAAGGTAGCCCGAACACGTTAGCAATCGCGATTGCGATAGACATCAGCTGACATCCGACAGCCCTCACGAGCGTCAGTTTTACCTCTGATGGTGATGAATAATACTTATTTATCAGGTATTCGGAAGATATTCCGGCAAGATTAAGAATAGACGCGCATCTGACTCGGTTTCTCCGTGTAATAAACAAGAACAGGTAATAAAACCCGCAGAATAATAATCATTAGGCAGTGAATGAAAATATGCTTCCCGGGGTTGCCCACCAATATCCACACAAACTTCATAGTTATTAAACGCAGCAAAAGCTCATTTTTTGACTGGTGAATAAAGCGCCAAGTGTGATATAGTTCACACAAGTTGATGAAACAGAAATGGCGTTTCATCACTCTCTAGTACGCCAGTTGAGACCAGAGCGCTATGCCATCGTCAGTCGCGCCAGGTCGTCCATGGCTCCCGACTTTCTTTGAGGATAGGTTAATGGCTTCCATTACTACCAGTGTCGTATTATTGCGCTGGCCCCTGGTGAGCGCGGTGCTGATGTTTCTCGCCAGCTCACTGAATATTCAGCTTCGCAAAAGCGATTACGCCGGTCTGGCGGTGATCTGCAGCTGCCTCGGCCTGGCCGCCGCCTGCTGGTTCGCCACCGGTTTGCTCGGTATCACCCTGCTTGATATGGCCAAAATCTGGGGCAATATCAAAGATGTGATGATTGAAGTCATGAGTCAGACACCGCCAGAATGGCCAATGATGATGACCTGAGGTTAAAAAGCTTCCCGACGGGAAGCTTTTTCGTTTTCTGCAGCCCTTATTTCCCTAATTTGGCCATCATCTCCGGACGCATAAATTTATGGATCACCACCATAAAGAGCAGCGATGGGGCCAGCAAAATCAGCGCGGTAATCGACGAGACCTGATAGTTACCCGACATGCTGGCGTTATAGAGCAGCAGCGGCAGCGTGGTGATATCCGGCGCCCCGACGAAGAAAGTGCCGGTAAACTCATCCAGCGACTCCAGAAAAACAAAGATGCTGGCGGCAACGATCCCCGGCGCCGCCTGCGGCAGCACAATGTGCCAGAAGGTATACACCGGCCCGGCGCCAAGGTTACGCGATGCCCGCGCCAGCAGCGGGTCGATGGCTGAAAACGCGGCCACACAGATCCACACCGAGTACATCAGACCGTGGACGCTATGCACCAGCACCACCCCTGCGATACTGCCGTTCAATCCCCACTGATAAAACAATCGGGCAACATTCATGTATACCGTCAGGTTAGGAAAGGCCTGCGGGATAAGAAATAGCAGCATGAACAGCATCCGTAATGGCATTTTCCGCCGGGAAAGCGCATAGCCGGCGGGTACGGAAATCAGCAAACAGACCCCCACCGATAACAGAGCGATCAGCACGCTGGTTAACAGCGAGCTGGAGACATCGCTGTATGGATTGAAAACCTGATACCAGTACTTCAGCCCCCACCGGCTGGGCAGCGAATGGGGAAAATACCAGCTTTCCGCTACGGTCCAGATCAACAGGTTCAGCAGCGGACCAAACATCGCCAGCAGCATAAACAGCAGCAGCAGGGTCTGTAGCACCGGACTGGCGCGCACTTTACGGCGCCCTTTCACCCACCATGCCGAGGTTGATACGAGGGCCAGCGCTTTCATGATTCACCGCCTTTTTGCTGCAGGCTGTGGCGCAGGTAAAACCACGACAGCGCGCCGCAGATCGCCAGCGACACCACGCCAAGCGCATTCGCTACCGCGTAATCACCATAGGAATTGACGCGAAATGCCATATCCACGGTTAGCATCGTCGGGGTCCCCACGCCGATCATCAACGGTACCGACAGCACCGACATCATGGTCACCGTCGACAGCACCAGCGCCACGCCGATAGTCGGCAGGACCTGCGGCAGCATGATATCGAACAGGATCCGCGGCCGGGAGGCGCCAAGATTACGTGCAGCAAGGATCTGCGACGACTCCAGCGCCGCCATCGCCCCGCAGATCAGCAGCGTGGCAAAGGCCAGTTGCTTCCAGACAAAGGTGATCACTATCCCTTTCCATCCCAGCCAGGAGAGCGTCTCCAGCGGCGTGACCAGGTCGGCCGCCACCAGCGCATTGTTCATCAGGCCATTTTTGGCGAGAAAAGTGCGCATCATCTGGGCAACAACGATAAAAGGAATAAACAGCGGCAGGCGATACAAAAAACCCAGCAAACGCACAACGGGTCGGCAGGGTGACAGCGCAATCACTGCCGACAGGGTAATGGCGAGCAGCGCTAACAGCGCCACTGAGATCAGCACGATAAGCAGCGAAAAGAGCACATCGCTGGCGTAGAGCGCATAGACCTTGCGGAAGTGATCGAGGGTGAACGGCTGTCCCGGCGCGGTAAACGCCGAGACCAGCGAAAACCCCAGCGGATACAAAAACAGGATCGCGATCATCAGCGCCGCCGGGGCAACCAGCAGCAGATATTTTAATGAACTGGACATAATAAACCTGGCGTCAGCACAAGCAAGCGCCCGGGACGGCGGCCCGGGCTGGAAAAAGGTTTAATTAGCCACCTGGCTTTCGTAACCCTCTTTGATATCGTCAAAGTAGGGGGCGATCGGGAAGCTTTTGCCATACTTCGCCAGCGCTTCCGGCGAGATTTCGGCAAACAGCTTTTGCCAGGTCGCCGCATCCAGCTTCGGCTTCACCTGCCCGGCGTCGATGCCCGGATACCAGTTGAACTGCTTGACGATCCCCTGCGCCTGCACTTCCGGGCTGGTGGCCAGCGCGATAAAGTCGCGCGCCAGCTGCGGATTCGCCGCCTTCGCCGGGATGACGTAATACATCGGCTGGCCCGGCATGCCCGGCGCCAGTAAAGCAAGCTTGATCGACGGCGGCAGCTTGCCCTGATCTTTCCAGCTATAGAACATATCGACCCACACCGGGCCCATGGCGATTTCCCCCCGGCTCAGCATATCGAGCGTCCCGGCGTTGCCCGGGGTGAAAGTTACGTTTTTATTGAACGCCTTTAGCTTCTCATAGGCCTGCTGCCAGCCTTTTTCGACGCTTTTATCATAGGGCCCGGCGGAGAGACGCTGGGCGTCGGTCCCGTAGGCGTAGATCCAGCCCACCACAAAGCTGACGCCGGACATGCCGTTCTTGATGCCGTTATAGCCAAAAGCCTGCGGGTGTTTCTGCGTCCAGGCCACCAGCTCGTCATACGACGCCGGCGGGGTAGTGACCAGATCGCTGTTCCAGGCGATAGCGGTCTGGCTTAAGAACATCGGCATCACGTATCCGTCAACGTTAACGCCCAGCGCCTGGGTGGCGCTCGGCGAACTCACCATGCCGCCGGTCTGAATATCCTGACGGTATTTTTGCAGCAATCCCTTTGCCACCTGCTCACCGCCCGCCTTCTGGTGCACTACCGCGACGTCGATATCCCACTGCTGCGCGCCGCTCTCCTGCTGGGCCGTTAGCTTCTCGCTAATTTTATTCGACCCGGCGTCGCCGGGGCCGGTACCGATCACCCGCACCTTGACGCCGGGATGAGCGGCTTCAAATTTTGGCCCCAGCCAGGTTTTTACATAATCCACCATATTCTGATCGCCCGCGGTGGCGACGTTGAGAATGGTGTCGGCCTGTGCGCCAAGGCTCAGGAAGAGGGTCGTTACGATCGCTGCTTTCGTCTTAGTCAACATGGATTGTCCCCAGAATGAACACGCTGATATCACTGTGATAGTGCTAAAGGAAAAATATGCAGGGCCGGCGTTGGCACATGGAGCCGAACGCGGCTTTTTGTCGGCCAGCACTGCGCGGCATCCGCCAGCAGCAGGCGGTCATGGCAGCGCACGCTGTGACGATACAGATTGCCCAGAAACGCGCTTTGCTCCACCACGCCTTCCAGAGCCAGCCCCTCCTGCGGCGCAGGCTGCGTTAATTCAGCGAGCGCGGCATCGGCGCTGCGAAAATAAATAACGTTGTCACCCTGCTGAGCGGCAGATAAACCGGATATTGCGGCAGCGGATAATTCACCGGAAATTATTTTATTATCGGCCCCCATAAAATCAGCGACGAAGGGCGTCGCGGGGCGTTGATATATTTCTTCCGGCGTGCCGGTTTGTTCAATACGCCCCTGATTTAATACCGCAATGCGGTCCGCCATCACTAAGGCTTCCTGCTGATCGTGGGTGACAATTAATGACGTGAACCCCAGTCTCTTTTGCAGAGATTTAATTTCATGGCGCACATTCAGGCGCACTTTGGCATCCAGATTAGATAACGGCTCATCCAACACCAGCACCTGGGGCTCTATGGCCAGGGCTCTCGCCAGCGCCACCCGCTGCCGCTGGCCGCCCGACAGTTCGGTCACTTTCACCTCGCCAAGCCCTTCGAGATTGACTATTCGCAGCAGCTCCGCCACCCGCCGCGCGATATCCGCCCCCCGCCATTTGCGCAGCTTCAGGCCATAGCCGATATTGCGCGCTACCGTTAGGTGCGGCCACAGGGCGTAGCTTTGAAATACCATGGTGATATTGCGCTGCTCCGGCGCAAGATGAGTGATCGTTCGGCTGGCAATAGCCACCTCGCCGCTTTGCACCGGAATAAAGCCGCAGAGGGCGTTCAGCAGCGTGGTTTTTCCGCATCCCGACGGGCCCAGTAGAGCAATCATCTCTCCCTGCTCTACCGCCAGATCGATATTATGTAAAACCACCTTATCGCCATAACTAATTTTAAGGCCGGAGATCTGTAAATAACTCATATTCGCTACCTGAAAGCGCTGCTGCGGCATTTTTTTTAGCAAGGTGAACACGTGTTCATTTGGCTGTAAAAAAAATGCAACGTTGAATCGACATGATGTGAGCCTACTTTGTCGGGTATTTATGACAATTTAATTAAGCGGCAAAAAATTTTGGCGAGGGTAAATGAAAATAGATGTGCTTGGCTGCGGGAGCGCCTTTTCCTGCACGCAAAATACCTCCGCGCTGCGGGTGATCGATGCGGACAACAAACAGTGGTTAATCGACTGCGGCCCCACCGTTCCCCGCGCGCTCTGGCAGCGCGGCGGCGAGGTCAACGATATCGACGCGATCTACTTCACCCACGTTCACCCGGACCACTGCACCGGCCTGACGGCGCTACTGAACCACTGGAAAAGTTATTCCCGTCAGAAGCCAGTCATTATCTACTGCCAGCCGGCGCAGCAGCCGGTGCTCATGCAGCTGGCCGCGCTGGCGAACTGGCCGCAGGCGGACCTTGGTTTCACCATCGACTGGCAGGAATGCCGCGAAGCCTGGACGTGGCAGGACTGGCAGATCCGCACTGCCCCCACCCAGCATGAGCTGAGTAATCGCGCCATCCGCATCACCATTGCCGGGCAGACGCTGTTTTACAGCGGCGATGGCCGACCGACCGCCGACTCGATAGCCCTGATGGCCGGCGCCGGGCTGGCGTTTCAGGAGTGCGCCTCGGTAGCAGCCCTGGACGATGACGCCTCGCATGGCGATTTCCCCTCCTGCCTGATGCTGTTCAGAACGCTGCAGCTCCCGGCGCTGGGGCTCTATCACTGCGAGGATGCTTCCCTGTCGGCGCTAAAGCAGGCCTGTCAGCCGTGGCCGGGCTTATTCGTTTCCCGGGATGGACTCACCTTAACGCTGCCGCGTCCCACGCCCACTGACGAGACGTACCTCCTATGAACCCACGCAAACCCAGCGTCACCGCCCAGGATGTTGCCCGGCGAGCGGGCGTCTCCCGGGCAGTGGTGTCCCGGGCGTTGAGCAACAACGGCAGCATCTCTCCCGACGCCCGGGCGCGGGTACTGCGCGCCGCCGAAGAGCTGGGGTATCAGGTTAACTTCCTCGCCCAGGGGCTGAACCGTCAGCGCAGCCACTTAATCGGCGTGATCGTCTCGCGCATCAGCGATCCTTTTCGCAGTACCCTGCTTGATGCGCTGCTTAACGAGATCCAGCGCCAGGGCTTTCAGGCGCTGGTGAGCGAGATCCACAGCGAGCAGGATCTGGCGCAGACCTTGCGCCGTTTCGCTCAGTTTCGCGTCTCCGGCGTTATCGTCACCTCCGGCCAGCCGCCGGAGGCGCTGGTGAACGAGTGCGTCCAGCAGCATATTCCGGTCGTGGGCATTAATCGTCAGCCGACGATCCCCGGTGTGGATTACGTTTGTTCTGACAACGCCGCCGGCGCCGAACTGGCCGCCGACCAGCTGCTGCGCAGCGGCTGTCAGCGCTTTGGCTGGCTCAACCACCATCCTTCCACCTGGGCCGGCCGCATGCGCGGGGAAGCGTTCGGCCGGGCGCTGCAAACGCGCGGAGTGGACGTCGAACGCCACCTGGCGATCCTCGCCTGTCAGCAAGAAGGTTACGCGGGCGGGTTACAGGCTGCGGCGCTCGCCGACGAGGCGCTGGAGGGGATCTTCTGCGCCAACGCCCAGCTTGCCTGTGGCTTTCTCGATGGAATGCGCCAGCGCGGCAGAGAGGCTCCGGCGGATTTTCAGCTGATTGGTTTTGATAACACGCCGACGACCGCGCAATATAGCTATCAGCTCACCACGCTACATCAGGATGTGGCGGCGATCGCCCGCCAGGCGCTCGCCCGGCTTCTGGAGCGCGCCGCCGACCCTTCGCAACCTTCACGCACCACCTGGGTGGAGGTAACCTTAATTCACCGGCGCACGTCGCCCTTTGTTATCTGAGAGCAGGACTATGACGGAAGCACAACGAGAGTCATTATGCGCCTTGATTCGCCAGGCAGGCGCCCACGCCCAGGCGCTGCGCGATGCGGGATTACAGGTCGATAAAAAAGCGCGCCAGGACTTTGTGTCGCAGGCGGATCTCGGGGTAGAACAAGAGATTAAAGGCTGGCTGCAGGCCCACTTTCCCGAGGAGGGTTTCCTCGGCGAGGAGAGCGGTTTTGAAGGCGACGACCAGACCGTCTGGGTGCTGGATCCTGTCGATGGCACCACCAACTTTATCCTCGGCATGGATTACTGGTGCATCTCACTGGCGCGAGTGTGCCAGGGCGAGCTGTCGCTCGGCATCATTTACGCCCCCGATCGCGATGAATTTTTCTTCGCCGCCCGCGGCGAAGGCGCGTATCTCAACGGTCGGCGCCTGACGCTACGCGAGCCGGAGCCCGATGCGGTGGTGATCGGCATGGGGCGCTCCAGCCGGGCCCCGGCCAGCGACTACGCCCGGGCCATCGACACGCTGCTCGACGCCGGTCTGGAGTATCGCCGTTTTGGCGCGGGCGCCCTGATGCTGGCGCATGTCGCCGCCGGTCAGCTCCACGCCTATTATGAAGCGCATATGAACAGCTGGGATGCGCTGGCAGGCATGCTATTGATTGAGGAGGCGGGCGGAACGTGCAATGCGTTTCTCGCCAATGCGGGCCTGCGGCGAGGCAACCTCGTGCTGGCCGGCTGCGCAAGCGTCCAGCCTCGACTGGCCGCCCTGCTGGCGAAATGACGTCACGCCGCCGGTGTCTGACCGGCGGCGTGGACTGGCTAACGCCAGGGTTCACTGCGGGGAATATTATTCGGGCAACGCTTAATCGTGCAAAAGGACTGGTAAAAACAGGAGTCAGACCGCTCGCCACCGGCATGGTAAGGGCACGATGGTCGCTCACGTAATTTTTCCCACTGCGCCTCGTCGTACACCGTAATATTATAGATTTTTAATGAATGATACTGGTCATTAATTAAAACTCTCGAGGAATAGAGTCTTATCGACTCACCGGGCAACAGGATTACATCAGCCTCGTACCACATGATAAATTTCAAGAAACGCAGACTGGATATAGCCGAGAAGGCGATACCAGATTGCGGGCAGATCAGGGTATTAAGAATAGTCCATTTCATATTCCTTCCTTATAAAGATGCTACAAATTATTGCAATATATAGTGATAGCATTCATTGTTATAAATCGCAAGCACCCCTGACAATTATGTGATTTAAGGCAATTCCTAACGACATACTCCATTATTAGTAACGTTTCATTTCCCTCTCTAAATTTATGGTTAGGCCTGATGAAAAACAGCCAAATTACCCTTAAAAAAGAAAATATAATAAAAAATAAGATAATATAAACTTAATTTACAATACGTCTTAGTCCCTCTGGATGAGGCCTCAGTCATTGGTATTAGATGATGCAGCGCTGAGTATTACCCGCGGTTTGGCAAGAAGAGAGGATAGTAGCAGGCAGCTATTTATTGCGCGGTTACCTCGTCGTACGCCACCAGGTCCGCGAGGCCCTCAGACCGCGCTCGGGTAAATGTCGCGGGTGTCCCGCCAGATCGTATTCCTTAGCGATAATATCGACATAGCGGTTGAGTATATTCTGCTCAATCGCTATATCGGAGGACAGTCCACAGAATATAGCCACGCCGGTCTATCAGGCCCCGTTGGAGCCCTACCAGGTTTTGCCGATATTAAACTGAAACTGTTCTGCTTTATCACCATCGTACTTTTTAAACGGCTCTGCCCAGGAGAAGACCAGTGGACCGAGGGGAGACATCCACTGCACGGCAATCCCCGCGGAGAGACGAATATGACTCGGATCGCCGTAGTCAGGGATCCCTGCCGCCAGCGTCTGCGCGGTGTTGTGCCAGGATGTACTCCAGACCGTCCCCGCGTCAACAAACAGCGAGGTTCGCAGACTATCGGCGTACTTATCATTCACAAAGGGGGTTGGAATGATAAATTCGCTGTTCAGCACCCCCATGGCATTCCCGCCGACCGCATCAGACGAGGCGTCCAGCGGGCAGGCGCTATAGCTGCTTTCGCTACCGTTACAGCGGTAATAGGCCGCTTTAGGCCCAATGGTGTTAGAAGAAAATCCGCGCACTGACGACGAACCGCCAGCGTAAAAGTTATCGTAGAACGGCACACTTTTGCCGTCTAACCCGCCGGCATAGCCTGCGCGCAGGCGTTCCATCCAGACCCAGCGCTTGTTCTCGCTCAGCGGCAGATACTGGGCGGTGTCAAAAGAGAGTTTGTAGTAGCTATTATCCGAACCGGGGAGCGTCACTTTACCGCTCAGGCTGCTCTTGTTTCCCGCACGCGGGAAGAAGCCGCGATCGAGATCGTTGTAGCCCCATCCAAGACTCACAAAATAATCGTTGGCGCTATATTTTGCGCCGCTGTCGCCATCTTTCGTCACCACGCTGGGCTCGATTCCCCGAGAGCTGAGGTAGCGCCAGGTCGTCAGCTCCGGATCCATATTGGTCAGGCGATTATGGACATAATCCAGTCCCAGGTTCAGGGAGTTATTTTCGCTAATGGGAAACCCTAGCGTACTACCTAAACCATAGCTCTGCTGGTTATAGCTCCCGGCATCCGCATCAGAAGCATCATAGCTGTTATAAAAAATCTTTCCGCCCAGGCTGATGCCATCTACGGTAAACCACGGGTTCGTCGCCCCCAGTTCAAGATAAGACTGGTAGCTGTTGCGCGTCCCGTTGAAGCTCACGCTATTACCCGTACCCAGCCAGTTATCCTGCGTCACGCCAAGCTGATAGCTCACGCCGCTGTCCGTACCAAATCCCAGGCCCACGTTGAATGAACCGGTGTTGCGCTCCTTCACCTTGTAGACCACATCGACCTGATCCGCCGTTCCATTGACCGGAACGATCTGCTGTTCAACGTTCTCAAAAAAACCCGTTCGATCAAGACGTACCTTCCCTTGATCGACTTTTTCGTTGTTGAGCCACGCCCCTTCCATTTGGCGCATTTCACGACGCAGCACCGCGTCCCGGGAGGTGTCGTTACCGGAAAAGCGGATCTGGCGTACCGAGTAGCGGCGGCCCGCGTTGACCTGAATATGCAGCACCACGCGGTGATGCGCATCATCGATTTCCGGTGTGGTCGTCACCTGCGGCCAGGCATAACCATACTTACCAAAATGCTTTTTGATCTCATTTTCAACCGTGGTGACTTGCGCCCCGCTATACCATGCCCCCGCCAGCGGCTGGGCAAGCGCCTCGATCTCCGGCCCATGCTGAGCCAGATCGCCTGTCACCTGAGTTCGGTCGACCCGATAACGTTCGCCTTCATTGAGGGCGATAGTGATATACAGGGATTTTTTATCTGGCGTCATACTGACCTGCGTGGACTCGATAGCAAAGCGCGCATAGCCGCGATCGAGATAAAAACTGCGCAGCGTTTCCAGATCGGCTTCCAGCTTCTGCTTCTGGTATTTTTTATCGGCTACCACGTTCCACCACGGCACATTATCACGTAGCTGAAGCTGGTCCAGGAGCGTCTCTTCCCGAAACGCCTGATTACCGATAATATTTATTTGTGCGATTTTCGCCGAGATGCCTTCCTGAAAAACGAACGTTAAGTCAACGCGATTACGCGGTAACGGGGTCACCACCGCGTGAACCTGCGCACTGTATTTCCCCGCGCTGTAATAGAAATCCTGCAACCCCTTTTCTATTTCGCTAAGCGAATTTCGATCCAGTGCACTACCTGCAGAAATACCGGACGCGGTGAGATTTTCCTTTAGCGCATCATCCTTCACTGCCTTATTCCCGGAAAAACTGACGCTGGCAATAGTGGGCCGTTCCTTAACCTGCACCACCAGCGTTTTCCCATCGCGCAGGATCTGCACATTTTCGAAATTGCCGCTCGCATACAGCGCGCGCACTGCCTCGCTGACATCTTCTGGCGTCACCGCATCTCCCGCGTGCAATGGCATACTTAATAGCGCCGCCCCGACGGTCACGCGCTGTAGCCCTTCAAAACGGATATCATCAACTTGATATGATGTTGCGGCATATAACGTTAAAGGGGCGATCAATAATCCGCTGATGATATGAGTCTTTTTTAACATGAATGTGTCGTCTACGAGATAATGAGCAATAGCAGTGTTCTGCTGGCGTTGAGCTTATTTATTCAGGATGCATCTCTAAAATATGCGACAGAAAATAACCTGAGCGAGGCGCAGAATTACATGCAATTATGGCGACAAAATGGAGAAAAAATGGATGTTAAAGCATCTTTAAAAAGATATTTAATGATGGAACTTTTTCTGAAGCGCATGGTTCTAATGGCCAACACCAGTACTATATTTAGATTTACCTGAACGTTTTATTAATAAAAAGCCCCCTTTCTTATTAATGGAAAGGGGGAAGGATCTCGTTAGGAATGATGCTCTCTGGGATCACCAGGAACAGGGAGAAAAATAACCTGCAACCCAGCAGATTTAATGAAGAGAAATTGAATAAATTATGCAACTGATATCACAACATTCTACCCCGAATTCACCGCCAGACGCCGTTGGCAAACATCTCCATATTTTCCTCAAAATAGCAGAATACAGTAGGGTCGCCTTATCAAGGCATCAAGGAAAGTCTATCGTTATCTACAATAGCCAAGCAGTGGCGCCTCGCCAGGGAAGGTGAGGCATAGGTTTCGCCATCCTGCCGCCTCCCATCATCAGCCACAGGGAACTGCGTATGACACGCTTACTTAAGACAATCTTGCCCATCATCCTCTGCACCCTCTTCGGGTTATCGTTCGCTTCACCCACGCAGGCTATCGCCAGTCTGCCGATCGTTCTTCCCGCGCTGACATGCGATGCGCTAAGCACTACCGACTTCAGCGCAGCCGTTGGCGCAAAAGTCACTATCAATCACACTGAAATGCAGACCTCCGCGCAGGGAAGCTGGTGCAAGGTGAGCGCCACTATCGCCCCTGAGATTGGCGTGCAGATTGCCCTGCCGACTCAACGCTGGAGTCAACGTTTTTTGCAGGTCGGCTGTGGCGGACTGTGCGGGAGTATTAACCTGAGTCTGTCGAATGCCAGCGGCTGCCTGCCGGCAATGAACGGCGAGTTTGTGGTGGCAGCAACCGATATGGGGCACCATGGCAGTATGATGGATGCGTCATGGGCCGAAGATCCGCAAAAGCGCATCGATTTTGCCTGGCGCGCCAACCACCTGACCGCCGTGCTGGCCAAAGCGGTGATGCAGACGCTTTACCGCCAGCCGCCAAAGTATGCCTACTTTATGGGCTGCTCAGACGGCGGTCGCGAAGCATTGATGGAAGCGCAGCGCTTTCCGCAGGATTTTGACGGTATCAGCGCTGGCGCGCCAGCGGCCTTTTTCCAGTTTCAGAACTCCTTCTTCCACGGCTGGAATGTGGCCGCCAATCAGCGCCCGGACGGTACCGCTATCCTGCTGAAAAATCGCCTTCCTCTGATTCACCAGGCCGTGCTGGCTCACTGCCCGACGCTTTCCGGCGTGCAGGATGGTATCCTGCAAAATCCGTATGCCTGTCAGTTCTCTGAGTCATGGCTCCCCCGCTGTCCTGCCGATGCTCGGGATCGTTCTACCTGCCTGACGCAGGAAGAGATCGAGTTGGTGAAAAAGCTCTACCGCGGGGCTTACGACAGCCACGGCGCCCAGTTCGTCGCGGGCGGTCTGCCGCTGGGTTCCGAGCTACGCTGGCCGGTGCCCGAGACGCCGACCGGCCACTCAATGTCGGAAATGATGGTACTACCGGCTCTGCAATCCGTGCTCCTGCCAGGAGAAAAACAGAAGATCCAATCGATGCGGGATTTCCCGCTTAACCAGCAGAATTTTGACGCCGTCGCCCAACTGGCGCCGCTCTATAACGCGGCAAATACCAATCTTCATGCCTATCAACAGCGCGGCGGCAAGCTTATCCTCTGGCACGGTCTGGCCGATGACTCCGTCAGTCCGGCCTTTTCTATCGCCTATTATCGCGGCGTAGAAGCAGAGATGGGCCATGCCGCAACGGATACCTTCCTGCGGTTATTCCTGCTGCCTGGGGTAGCCCATTGCGGTAATGGCGAAGGTTACGATCAAATTGATCTCCTTACCCCGCTGATGCGCTGGACCGAGGAAGGCATCGCGCCGCAGGAGATCATGGCCGGCAAACGGGCAACAGCCGCTGCCGACCTGCCGCCGATGACAGAAAAACCAGATGCGCAAACGCAGTTTCACGGCGTGCAGAAAGTCAGTCAGCCTTACGCTGACGCTGCTCCAGCTGTTATCGCGACTCGTCCGGTGTATCCCTTCCCGGCTATTGCCCGTTATAACGGGCGCGGCGACGTGAATGACGGCGAAAATTATCATGCAGAGCAAACTACCGCCTTTGGTCATCTGCAGCTGGCAAAACCCGCCAGCGACTATATTGGCCCTGATAATCAAAAAAATTATCAGGTTCGCCACGGCACACTCACTGTTCAATAAACCCCAGGGCTCCTCACTGAGGAGCCCTGCGTTATGGGATTGGCCGCAATTATGCGTAGCATAAACGCTCCAGCAATCGGTATTAAGCGACCTGCTCTTGTGGATCGATAATAATCTGGATAAGAAACTGACCGTCGACGATCTGAGCGATATCTCTGGTTATTCCCCCTGGCATTTGTTTCGGCTCTTCCGTCATTATTTTGATCGTTCGCCAATGGAATATATCCGCCAGCAGCGCATGTCGCTGTGTCGCCGTTTATTGCTGACGACGCCTGGTTACCGAATCGTCGATATTTGTATGATGGTCGGTTATGACGATCTCAGTGCGTTTAATCGTACCTTCAAAAAATATCATGCGCTCACGCCCACTCAGTATCGCTATCAGATCACGCGGCAAAAATAAGGAGGTCCCCCTCCTCCGCATCGCTGCGGTTGGGAATGGAAGGGGGACAGGGGATATTACAGAAGGGAAATAGCAGGATGCTATTATCGAACCCGGTCGGGATCAACGACCTTGCGCGACGGAAATCAGTATAAAAGGATATGTTGAGCTAATAATGTAGAGGGCGTGAAGATTTTGTCACGATTTATAACCGCCTCCTCCGCTGTCATCTGAAATAAAAAAACCGGGTCGCGTTGCACCCGGTTTACTCCTCATCAGGATCATCAGAAATGAGTATTAACGCTCATAAAGAAGGTCCGCCCCGACTCGTTATAGGTCTCGGCACCCGCGCCATACAGATAAGCTCCCGTCGTCGCGTTGCCGGTCGTTTGCGCATTCCCTGCCCGGTAGTGGCGGATATCAAACAGGTTATCTATCCCGCTGGTGAAGCTCAGATTTTTGTTCACATCCCAGGTCGCACTGAGGCCGACAATGCTGTATGGGCTGACTTCGTTTAGTTCGCTGCCGCTGACCGCCTCGCCCTTATAATTGAAGCGTTTTGGTTTCTGTCGGCCATACCAGGTAAAGGTGCTCTGCAGGGAGAGATCTTCACGAACCTGCCAGCTTAGGGTCGAGTTCAGGGTAAACTGCGGGATCACTGACAGCCGGTCGCCGGTCGTCTTATTCTTGCTCTGCAGCATCCAGGTCAGGTTATTGCTCCAGTTAACCGCCTCCCCCACCGGCAGATTCAGCGTTCCTTCCAGGCCTTCCACTAACGCCTTTGGTACGTTTTCCCACTGATAGATATTGGTGGTGCCGTTGCTGGCGGTACCCACCGCCGCATACCCTGACTCAATCTTATTGTGATAGTCGTTACGGAACCAGGTGATCCCCGCCTGATAGCCATCATGCTTGTACTCAAGACCAATCTCTTTATTAACGCTGGTCTCCGCTTTCAGATCGCTATTCCCCATCAGATAGCAGGCGGAACTACTGGCGTAACAGCCTTGACCGTTGCTGTAGAGAATATAGTTCGGGTTCAACTGGTAGAGGTTAGGCGCCTTGTAAGCACGGGCAATGCCCAGCTTCAGCGTCCAGTCGTCCGTCAGCTCCTGAGACAGGTTCAGTGAGGGGCTCCAGTTATTGCCGACGATGCTGTGATGATCGAAGCGCAGAGCGGGTGTCAGCATGGTGCTGTCCGTTAGCGCCATATTATCTTCGGTAAACAGCGAGAAGATCTCGGCGCTGGAGTACGGGCTACGACCGGTAGCCGATACGCCATCGATAGTGCCGTAAGAGAGCGCCTGGGTTGTCGATACGCCATCTTTCATCCGCTGCTGATTCCATTCTGTCCCCAGCGTCAGATTCTGATCGACCCCCAGCGTAAACGGAATATTCACTTCACTATGTAGCAGGACATCGGCCAGATCGATATCTGAAAACTCGCTACTGGAGAAGATCCCTTCCGTACCGCCCGCCAGCCCTTCATCCATTCGCGAGTTACGGGTGTGTTCGTACTGGGCATAGCTGTTGCTGGTCACGCCATTATCCCAGCCGCCGGTCCATGTTACGCCGTAAGTTTGCCGGTAGAGACGGTTGGTCTCTTTCCCGTACATACTCTTCACCAGCGTACTGGTATTGGTGTTTTGTGTGTCGCCGGCATAGAGATTACCCTGGCGGCTGTAACCGGCCTCAAACTCCAGGGCCTGCATCGGGGCAAACTCCCAGCGCAGCTTACTGTGAATATCTTTGTTCACCACCCCTTCACGTCCGGCGGGATAAGAACCGGCGTAGGAACCGGTACGTTCCGCTTCATGCCCGGCGTTAATATCCTGTGCATCGGCCTGGGTTTTACTCAGATTACCCCAGAGATTGAAGCTGACACTGTCCGACAGCGGACCATTGAGGCTAAAGTTAGTACGTTTCGTCGCCCCTTCTTTACGGTGCTGCGGAGCATTCATATAGGTATTCCACGACCCGTGCCATTCTCGCGTGGTCGGTTTGGTCACGATGTTGACGACCCCGCCCATCGCGCCATTACCATAGCGCGCCGCCGCCGGGCCGCGGATCACATCGATATGATCGATCATCTCCGCTGGCACCCAACTGGTATCGCCGCGGGAGTCACGATCGCCGCGCCAGCCATACCGCACCGAGTTACGGCTGGTCACCGGTTTACCATCGACCAGCACCAGCGTATTCTCGGGCCCCATGCCACGGATATCAATTTGCCGGTTGTTGCCGCGCTGCCCGCTGGTGGAGTTGCCGGTCAGGTTTACCCCGGGCTGCGTACGAATTAACTCCGACACATCGCGGGCGGGGGGATGTTTGCGGATCTCTTCTGCGGTGATGGTCGACACGCCCGGCGCCTGCAGGTTCTGCCTGGCGGCGGTTATGACCATCGTCTCCTCGTGATTTTCGGCAGTGGCGGCGCTCTCGTCAGGCGTCGATTGTTCGGTCATGTTCTCTGCCGCCTGCAGCGGCACGCTACAGGCGAGCAGAGGAATGACGATCCCCAGCGGGAAGTGAGACGTGTATTTCATAGAATATGCCCTGTTTTCTGTTGCTGTCGGGCATAACGCCTTCCCCAATTGAAAAAACAATGGGATAAAATACTTGCCTCAGCGCGTCGCCAGATTTTGGCGCAGGTCAGCGCCTTCCCGGCATTAATGGGAATAAAAAAAGCATGAGGCATAATAAAATTAAGTGCCCTGTTTCATCATTAGAGAAAAAGCGCTGCGCGCTATTCTTTGATAGCGTAATCCAGACAGCGTGTCATTAGAGTAATGTGCCGTGTTACGGTAATAAAAATGAGATTCATTATCAAGATGATAATAATCAATATCGGAGAAAAATAAAATAAACACCAACAATCAAAAGGTTACAACAAAACAGATGGGGAGAAATAAAATAAAAACATCATCATTATTTTCTATTTATCATTAAAAACACACATTTTCGCCATATTATCTCCATAGTTAAATTAAAGATAAAAACACATTAATAGTAAGCGATAAAATGGGAGAAAACTATTTGTCGGCATTGTTATGTTTTTACGCCCTTGTCGTGCCCGGCTAACGGCGGCCGTTCTGCTAAAATAATCACATCCCCTGCGGAGTATTCCTCCATGAACGCCTACTCGCTATCACGTCTGTTTATCGCCTGGCTCACCTGCCTCGCGACACTGTTATTCGCTCCTCTGCTGCCGGCAGTAGAGGCGGAAAAAGCGCCGCCGGCAGCAGCCGAAGACAACACGCTATCGATTCATATCGACGATATGCTACGGCCATGGAGAGGCGATTTGCCTGGCATGATCGACCGTCGTACCATTCGGGTATTAACCACCTACAGCAAGACCTTCTTTTTTATTGATAAAGGCACCCAGCGCGGGGCGACGCACGACATTTTTATCGCGCTGGAAAACGAGCTGAATAAACAGCTAGCGAAGGATAAAAAGCTCAAACAGCGCCACCTGAAGCTGCATATCGTTTTTGTGCCGGTCAGTCGGGACAATCTCTTTATCGCGCTTAATGAAGGTAAAGGCGATATTGCGGCTGCCAATCTGACTATCACGCCCTCGCGGGAAGCACAGGTCGATTTCGCCCAGCCGCTCTACAGCAACGTGAAAGAATTACTGATCTCCGGCCCGGCTTCACCGAAGGTCGACAGCCTGGAGCAACTCTCTGGTCAAACCGTCTTTGTTCGCCGCTCCTCCAGCTATTACGACAGCCTGCAAGCGCTGAACGCCCGATTTGCCGGTGAGTCGCGCCCACCGGTGATACTGGAGGCGGCGCCGGAAGCGCTGGAGGATGAAGATCTGCTGGAAATGCTCAACGCCGGGCTGATTCCGCTGAGCGTCGTCGATCAGCATAAAGCGTTGTTCTGGAAACAGGTGTTTCCAAAAATTCAGGTCCATGACAATGTGGTGCTGCGCGACGGCGGCGACATTGCCTGGGCGGTACGCAAAGACAGCCCGCAGCTGCTGACGGTACTGAACAACTTCGTCAAAAAGAATCGTCAGGGCACCACGCTGGGCAATACTCTCCTGCTGCGTTACCTGAAAAATGCTAAATATGTCAAAAATGCCGCGGCGAGTAAGGAACGACGCAAATTCCTCGCGATGGTAGATGTCTTCCGCAAGTACGGCGATCGTTACGACGTCGACTGGCTGCTGATGGCGGCCCAGGGATACCAGGAGTCGCGGCTGAATCAGTCGGTACGGAGCCACGTCGGCGCCATCGGCGTTATGCAGGTGATGCCCAGCACTGGAAAAGAGCTGAAGGTGGGCGATATTAAACAGCTGGATCCCAATATCCATGCCGGCGTGAAATACATGCGCTGGATGATGGATCGGTACTATGCCGATGAGCCCATGACCCGGCTCGATAAAGCGCTGTTTACCTTTGCCTCCTATAACGCGGGTCCGGCGCGTATCGCCCGCCTGCGCACCATGACTAAACAGCGAGGATTTGACCCGAACGTCTGGTTCGGTAACGTCGAAAATATGGCGGCAGAAAAAATTGGCGCCGAGACGGTAACCTACGTCAGCAATATCTATAAGTATTACATCGCCTATCGGCTGATCGTCGATGACATGGCCCGCAAACAGAAAGCGACGGCCGTACCGCGGCAGGAGCCGGTGGCGCAGCCAGCCAAACCGCAGCCCAGCGTGGCGACAGCCGCCACCGCTCAGGTGCCCGTCATCTGAATCGCTCGTTACCGTAGGTCAAATTCCATCCTGAAATGACGGTGCAGGAATAACAAAGAAAAAGCCCCGGCGAAACCGGGGCTTTCTGTTTTCGACTGCGCAGACAGTGCGCCTAAGGCAAGCCTTAGAACGGGATGTCGTCGTCGAAGTCCATCGGCGGTTCGTTGGAAGGCGCTGCCGGGGCCTGCTGCTGCGGACGGGACTGCGCGCCGCCGCTGAACTGGTTGCCGCCCTGCGGCTGCTGCGGCTGACCCCAACCGCCCTGCTGCTGGCCGCCGCCTGCCGGTGCGCCGCCGCCCTGACGGCCGCCCAGCATCTGCATGGTGCCGCCCACGTTCACCACCACTTCGGTGGTGTATTTGTCCTGACCGGATTGATCGGTCCACTTGCGGGTACGCAGCTGGCCTTCAATGTACACCTGAGAGCCTTTACGCAGATACTCACCAGCGACTTCCGCCAGTTTGCCGAACAGCACAACGCGGTGCCACTCGGTCTGCTCTTTCATTTCGCCGGTCTGCTTGTCACGCCAGGATTCGGAAGTTGCCAGCGTGAAGTTGGCGACAGCGCCGCCACTTGGCATGTAGCGTACTTCCGGGTCCTGCCCCAGATTACCGACGAGAATCACCTTGTTTACGCCTCTGCTGGCCATGTTCGTGTCTCCTGAATACGTTTCTTAATAGTGTAAACGCGCGAGTGTACCATTTCCACGTAGCATTTTAATAGCTGCGAGGCTGATTCCAGAGATAGTACCCGGCTACGGCATTGTTGCACACTCGACCCGAATTTGCATTCCGATACTGTATATTCATTCAGGTTAAATTGTGTCATAATTAGCCGTTTCTGCCGTTTGTCCTTCAAGCAAACCAGGCAATCCGTGTATCTACCTACCGGGAAAGGTGAATGGATAAGATCGAAGTTCGGGGCGCCCGCACCCATAATCTCAAAAACATCAACCTCGTTATCCCGCGCGACAAACTCATTGTCGTCACCGGGCTTTCCGGGTCTGGCAAATCTTCACTCGCTTTCGACACCCTGTATGCCGAAGGCCAGCGTCGCTACGTCGAATCGCTCTCCGCCTATGCGCGACAGTTCCTGTCGCTGATGGAGAAGCCGGACGTCGACCATATCGAAGGGCTGTCGCCGGCGATTTCCATCGAACAGAAATCAACCTCTCACAACCCCCGCTCGACGGTGGGTACTATTACCGAAATTCACGACTATCTGCGTCTGCTGTACGCCCGCGTCGGCGAACCGCGCTGTCCGGATCACGACGTGCCGCTGGCGGCGCAAACCGTCAGTCAGATGGTCGATAATGTCCTCGCCCAGCCGGAAGGCCTGCGCCTGATGCTGCTGGCGCCCATTATTAAAGAGCGCAAAGGCGAGCACACTAAAACCCTGGAAAACCTCGCCAGTCAGGGCTACATCCGCGCGCGGATCGACGGCGAGGTCTGCGATCTGTCGGATCCGCCGAAGCTGGAGCTGCAGAAGAAGCACACCATTGAGGTAGTCATCGACCGCTTCAAGGTGCGCGACGATCTGGCGCAGCGCCTGGCCGAGTCGTTCGAAACCGCGCTGGAGCTCTCCGGCGGGACCGCCATTGTGGCTAATATGGATGATGAGAAAGCGGAAGAACTGCTGTTTTCCGCCAACTTCGCCTGCCCGATCTGCGGCTACAGCATGCGCGAGCTGGAGCCGCGTCTGTTCTCCTTTAACAACCCGGCGGGCGCCTGCCCGACCTGCGACGGCCTCGGCGTGCAGCAATATTTCGATCCCGATCGCGTGGTGCAAAATCCCGAGCTGTCGCTGGCGGGCGGCGCCATCCGCGGCTGGGATCGGCGTAACTTCTACTACTTCCAGATGCTGAAGTCGCTGGCGGAGCACTATAAATTCGACGTCGAAGCGCCATGGGGCACCCTCAGCGCCAACGTGCAGAAAGTGGTGCTGTACGGTTCAGGTAAAGAAAGTATTGAATTCAAATACATGAATGACCGCGGGGATACCTCGGTGCGCCGCCATCCGTTCGAAGGCGTGCTGCATAACATGGAGCGCCGTTACAAAGAGACGGAATCCAGCGCGGTGCGCGAAGAGCTGGCGAAGTTCATCAGCAACCGTCCGTGCGCCAGCTGCGACGGCACGCGTCTGCGTCGCGAGGCGCGCCACGTGTTTGTGGAAAACACCCCGCTGCCGACCATCTCCGATATGAGCATCGGCCATGCGATGGATTTCTTCAACAATCTGAAGCTCTCCGGCCAGCGGGCGAAAATCGCCGAAAAAGTGCTGAAAGAGATTGGCGATCGTCTGAAATTCCTCGTCAACGTCGGCCTCAACTACCTGACGCTCTCCCGCTCGGCGGAAACGCTCTCCGGCGGCGAAGCCCAGCGTATCCGTCTGGCAAGCCAGATTGGCGCCGGGCTGGTTGGCGTGATGTACGTGCTGGATGAACCCTCTATCGGCCTGCACCAGCGCGATAACGAACGCCTGCTCGGCACCCTGATCCACCTGCGTAATTTAGGCAACACGGTGATCGTCGTTGAGCACGACGAAGACGCCATTCGCGCCGCCGACCATGTGATCGATATCGGTCCCGGCGCTGGCGTTCACGGCGGCCAGGTAGTAGCGGAAGGGCCGCTGGAGGCCATTATGGCGGTCCCGGAATCCCTGACCGGCCAGTTCATGAGCGGTAAACGCAAAATTGAAGTGCCGAAGCAGCGCGTGCCCGCCAACCCGGAGAAAGTCCTCAAACTGACCGGCGCGCGCGGCAACAACCTGAAGGATGTAACGCTCACCCTGCCAGTGGGCCTGTTTACCTGCATCACCGGCGTCTCCGGCTCGGGTAAATCCACGCTGATCAACGATACCCTGTTCCCGATTGCCCAGCGCCAGCTCAACGGCGCGACCATCGCTGAACCAGCGCCGTATCGCGATATCCAGGGGCTGGAACATTTCGATAAAGTGATCGATATCGACCAGAGCCCGATCGGCCGGACGCCGCGCTCCAACCCGGCAACCTATACCGGGGTGTTTACCCCGGTGCGCGAGCTGTTCGCCGGCGTACCGGAGTCTCGCTCACGCGGCTATACGCCGGGGCGCTTTAGCTTTAACGTTCGCGGTGGGCGCTGCGAAGCCTGCCAGGGTGACGGCGTCATTAAGGTTGAGATGCACTTCCTGCCGGATATCTACGTGCCGTGCGACCAGTGCAAAGGCAAACGCTATAACCGCGAAACGCTGGAGATTAAGTACAAGGGTAAGACCATCCACGAAGTGCTGGATATGACCATTGAAGAGGCGCGTGAATTCTTTGATGCCGTACCGGCGCTGGCGCGTAAGCTGCAAACCCTGATGGACGTCGGCCTGACCTATATCCGCCTTGGCCAGTCGGCGACGACCCTGTCCGGCGGCGAGGCGCAGCGCGTGAAGCTGGCGCGCGAGTTGTCCAAGCGCGGTACCGGCCAGACGCTGTATATCCTCGATGAGCCGACCACCGGTCTGCACTTCGCCGATATCCAGCAGTTGCTGGAAGTGCTGCACCAGCTGCGCGATCAGGGCAATACCATCGTGGTGATTGAGCACAACCTCGATGTGATTAAAACTGCCGACTGGATTGTCGATCTCGGCCCGGAAGGCGGCAGCGGCGGCGGCGAAATCCTGGTCTCCGGTACGCCGGAAACCGTCGCCGAGTGCGAAGCCTCGCACACCGCGCGCTTCCTCAAGCCCATGCTGAAATAATTAGCGGGTAAGCTGCTGCCGGACCGGCTCCGGCAGCATTTTCACCGCCTGCTGATAAGACGCATCGACCAGATAGTAGATTTGCGAATCCGGCAGCGAGCCATCCAGATAGACGGTGCTCCAGTGCGCTTTATTGAGATGCTGGCTGGGCCGGACATCGCGATGCTGCTGACGCAGCAGCTCAGCCAGCTCCGGACTCGCCTTCAGCGCGACCGCCGGCCGCTGGTCCTCAACCTCCTTCACCATGGCAAACAGCACGTCTGAGACCTTAATCTGCGTGGCTTTCCAGTCGCTGTGGACGCTCTGCTCTGCTCCCGGTTTCGCCATGCAGTACTGTAATAACTCCGAAATTGTCATCTTTTATTCCCCCATGAGCGTCGCAACGATGCGCCGCGAACCGCCGTGTATCCGATGCTCCCCCAGCCAGATGCCCTGCCAGGTTCCCAACCTGACGCGCCCGTCCTCGACCGGCAGCATTAGCGACACGCCAAGCATCGATGATTTGATGTGCGACGGCATATCGTCAGGGCCTTCATAGTCATGTTCATACGGCGCATTGTCCGGTACGGCGTTGAGAAAATACTGCTCCATGTCATAGCGGACGGTGGGATCGCAGTTTTCGTTGAGCGTCAGGGAAGCGGAAGTATGCTGGAGCAGGAGGTGCAGCAGGCCAACCTTCACCCCGGACAGCCCGCGGATCTGGCCAAGGATTTCGTCGGTGACCAGATGAAAACCGCGGGATTTTGGCCCAAGCGTCAGGGTTTGCTGATACCACATCATTGACTCCTTTTGCGAATGAATCCTTCTAAGTGTGCAGCAATACGTGAAAAGGTAAAACCTTCCACCCCTGATTTTGCATAAAAAAACGGCAGCGCCGTCGCTGCCGTTTATCGCGTTCAGGCGGTCATCAGTATTCGGAATTGACGATTACTTCCTCGCCCAGCGCGCCAGCCATCGGCAACGGCTTATAGGAGGAGTTGGCGGCCCGCAGCACGCGGATGCCACGGGCGCCCGCTTCGCGGGCGGCGGTGATATCATTATCCGAATCGCCGTAGAAAACCTTTATCTGCTTCGCCTGCAGCCACTGGGTCTTGGTGTTTTGGCCAGGCTTATCGCCAGCGAAAATCACCGGATTCATATTGGCGGCCGGGATGAGAAAATCATCCTGCAGGGTTTTAGAAACGGTTTCGGTTTTGGTCTGGCTGCGGCCGGTGACGAACCAGATGCTGTCCCCGCGCTTCACATGCATCGCAATCAGCTGGCGCGCCACCTCTTTCGGCATGCTGAATTCATCCCAGCCATTGTTCATTTTTTCCCAGAACTGTGGGTTTTTCAGGTAATCCTCGCTGCCGGGAGAGAAGGTTTTTTGCCCGCGCCAGAAACCCGGACTGGAGAAGAGGACGGTGTCATCGATATCAAAGCCGACGGCCATCGGCGGCCGCCCCAGCAGGCTGTTCTCAATTTGCGCCACCGAAACCCAGTGGATCGGCGCCTGCTCGGCCAGCTGGGCCACGTTGGTGCCAACCCACAGCGGCTGCGGCGTGGAGGCGCGCGCCACAACGGCGCTGTTCAGCGTGAACAGGAGAGAAGCCGCCGCAAGGGCGAGAGTAAGTTTGCGCATATTTATCCCTAAATCTATCAATCATTATTGTTTTCAATAATGTGCATGCTTATCAACGTCCCGACCTTACCCGCCGGCGGCATGGATGAAAAGCCTTTTTCGCGCAGATGTCATAGAAAAAGAGGATGATCACATCCGAGGGGGTTGCCCCTGCCCGTTGACCGGCAGAGACAACCTGCTGGAGAGCGGCTTACATTACCGCGGCAAAAGCTTTCGCTACCTGCTGAACATTACGTGAGTTTAACCCCGCCACGCACATGCGTCCGCTGGCAATCAGGTAGACGCCAAACTCGTCGCGCAGACGATCCACCTGCGCCGCGCTAAATCCGGTATAGCTGAACATCCCGCGCTGCTTGAGCAGGTAATCCACTTTGCTACCCGGGGCAACCTGCTGCAGCGCGTCGACCAGCGCCTGGCGCATGGTCAGGATGTGCGCGCGCATGGCGTCCACTTCCGCCTGCCAGGTGGCTTTCAGAGCTGCATCGTTCAGCACCGTCGCCACCACCTGCGCGCCAAAGCTTGGCGGGCTGGAGTAGTTGCGGCGCACGGTGGCCTTCAGCTGACCCAGCACGCGGCCCGCGGTTTCGCTGTCTTCACAGACCACGGACAGACCGCCGACGCGCTCCCCGTACAGCGAGAAAATTTTGGAGAACGAGTTGCTGACCAGCATCGGCATCCCGGCGCTGGCGATGGCGCGAATAGCGTAGGCATCCTCTTCCAGCCCCCCGCCAAAGCCCTGGTAGGCGATGTCGAGGAAGGGGATCAGCTGACGCGCTTTCAATACCTCAACCACGCGGTCCCACTGGGCTGGCGTCAGGTCGGCGCCGGTCGGGTTGTGGCAGCAAGGGTGCAGCAGCACAATATCGCGGGCCGGCAGCGTTTGCAGCGTCGCCAGCAGGTCCTCAAAGCGCACGCCGTTGGTGGCTTTATCAAACCAGGGGTAAGTACTTACTTCGAAGCCAGCCCCTTCAAAAATGGCGATGTGGTTTTCCCAGGTCGGATCGCTGACCCAGACATGAGACTCAGGAAAGTAACGTTTGAGGAAGTCGGCCCCGACCTTCAGTGCGCCCGAACCGCCGACCGTCTGAATAGAGGCAATGCGATTTTGCTTAAGCGCGGTATGCTCTGCGCCAAACAGCAGCGGCGCAATCGCCTGACGGTAGCCGCTCAACCCTTCCATTGGCAGATACAGCGAGGCGCCATGTGGCTCGGCGTTCAGGCGTGCTTCCGCTTCCGCCACCGCCTGCAGCTGCGGGATAATGCCGTCATCGTTGTAGTACAGCCCGATACTCAGGTTGACTTTGTCGCTTCGCGGGTCTTCTTTGAAGCGTTCCATTAGAGAAAGAATAGGGTCGCCGGCGTAGGCGTCAACTTTTTGAAACACGCGATGTATCTCCAGGTTTACATGGGGCAGGTTCTTACACAATAAACCGGATATGACGGCAGGTCGAGAGGATGTTGAGGGGAAAGTGACCGCGCAGCGGTATAAACCGCTTTTTTGAGCGCCGCAGGCCTGGTGCGTACCGGATCAGCCTCTGTGCTATCCGGTACGCCAGAGGCTTAGTCGAGGTATTTCATGGCGACGCGGGAGGTCAGTCGCGTAATAAGTTCGTAAGCACTCACTTTCGTTATCTCGGCGATGCGCTCTACCGGGAGCCCCTCTCCCCACAGCACTACCGCGTCGCCGGCTTTATCCTGGGCCTGCGGTCCGAGGTCAACGCAGATCATATCCATCGCCACCCGGCCGACAATCGGCACTTCCCGGCCATTGACCAGCACCGGCGTGCCCGACGGTGCCGCGCGCGGATAACCGTCGCCATAGCCCATCGCCACCACGCCGAGACGGGTATCGCGTTCGCTGATCCAGGTGCCGCCGTAGCCGACGGGCTCCCCTGCTTTATGCTCGCGCACCGCAATCAGGCTGGACGTCAGGGTCATCACCGGCTGGCAGCCGAAATCTTTCCCGGTGGAGCGATCGTCCAGCGGCGACACGCCATACAGGATAATTCCGGGGCGCACCCAGTCGTAATGCGATTGCGGCCACAGCAGAATGCCGCCCGAGGCGGCGATAGAGCGCAGCCCCGGTTTGCCTTCGGTAAAGGTGGTGAAGATATCCAGCTGGCGTTCGGTGGCGCCGCAGGTCGGCTCATCGGCGCGCGCGAAGTGGCTCACCACGTTCACCGGCTGGCGGACGTTTTTACACTGGCTCAGACGCTGATAAAACGCCTCGGCTTCCTCCGGGCGCACCCCTAAGCGATGCATGCCGGTATCCAGCTTCATCCACACGGTCACCGGCTCGGGGAGATCGGCTTGCTCCAGCGCCGCCAGCTGTTCGGGGCTATGCACCGCCGTATGCAGGCGCTGGGCGGCGATCACCGCCAGGTCTTCCGCAGCAAAAAAGCCTTCCAGCAGGAGGATCGGCTGGGCGATGCCTCCCGCTCGCAGGCGCAGCGCCTCTTCCAGGCGGGCGACGCCAAAGGCGTCGGCGTCGGTCAGCGTTCGCGCGGTCTCGAGAAGACCGTGTCCGTAGGCGTTCGCTTTCACTACCGCAACCAGTTTGCTGGCGGGCGCCAGTTCACGCAGACGTTGCAGGTTGTGTCGCAGAGCGCGGCGGTTGATAACTACAGTTGCCGCTTGCATTTGAATTCCTTAATAAAAGAAGGCGGAAGGATTACTCATCATCATACTGAGGACCGGCATAATTATCGAAACGCGACCACTGGCCGTTAAAGGTCAGTCGCACGGTGCCGATCGGACCGTTACGTTGTTTACCAATGATAATTTCCGCGATGCCTTTAAGATCGCTGTTCTCGTGATAGACCTCATCACGGTAAATGAACATGATTAAGTCGGCATCCTGTTCGATAGAGCCGGACTCACGCAGGTCGGAGTTGACCGGGCGCTTATCGGCGCGCTGCTCCAGCGAGCGGTTAAGCTGCGACAGCGCCACCACCGGCACCTGCAGCTCTTTCGCCAGCGCCTTCAGCGAGCGGGAGATTTCGGCAATCTCAAGGGTACGGTTGTCGGAGAGCGACGGCACGCGCATCAGCTGCAGGTAGTCGATCATAATCAGTCCGATGCCGCCGTGCTCGCGGGCGATACGCCGCGCGCGGGAGCGCACCTCCGTCGGCGTCAGGCCGGAGGAGTCATCGATATAGATATTGCGCTTTTCCAGCAGGATGCCCATGGTGCCGGAGATCCGCGCCCAGTCTTCGTCGTCCAGTTGACCGGTACGAATGCGGGTCTGATCGACGCGCGACAGCGAGGCCAGAGAACGCATCATGATCTGTTCCGAGGGCATCTCGAGACTGAAGATTAATACCGGTTTGTCCTGCAGCATCGCCGCGTTTTCCACGAGGTTCATCGCGAAGGTCGTTTTACCCATCGATGGACGGGCGGCGACGATAATCAGATCCGACGGCTGCAGGCCGGCGGTCTTTTTGTTGAGGTCGTCGTAGCCGGTATTGACCCCGGTGACGCCGTCATGGGGCTGCTGGAACAGCTGTTCGATACGGGCGACAGTGGCATCGAGGACATCGGCGATGTTCTTCGGCCCTTCGTCTTTGTTGGCCCGGCTTTCGGCGATTTTGAAAACCCGGGATTCGGCGAGGTCGAGCAGATCTTCGCTGGTTCGCCCCTGTGGGTCGAAGCCGGCTTCGGCGATCTCGTTGGCCACCGAAATCATTTCGCGCACCACCGCGCGTTCGCGCACGATGTCGGCATAGGCGCTGATGTTAGCCGCGCTGGGCGTATTTTTGGACAGTTCGGCCAGATAGGCGAAGCCGCCCACGCTGTCCAGCTGCCCTTGACGCTCCAGCGACTCGGCGAGCGTAATCAGGTCAATCGGGCTGCCGGACTCCTGCAGGCGCGCCATCTCGGTAAAAATATGACGGTGCGGACGGGTATAAAAGTCGTCGGCAACGACGCGTTCGGCGACGTCGTCCCAGCGCTCGTTATCCAGCATTAAACCGCCCAACACCGACTGCTCCGCTTCAATCGAGTGCGGCGGGACTTTCAGCCCGGCGAGCTGCGGATCGCGTTCGCGGGTTTCTGTCTGTGGTTTGTTGAAGGGTTTATTTCCTGCCATAGCCTAACATTTCACCGATCCGGAAAAGAGCGTGACAGTATAGCGAGAAAGCCATTGCCGCTAAAGAACCCATTAAGCGTGGCAGGCCTGAGGCGGGTAAGAAAATCCGTCGCCGCCGGCGCAGGCTGTTAAGCTTACTGAATAATCTCGGAACAACACAGGAGCGAACATGGCAACACGCATCGAATTTTCGAAACACGGGGGACCGGAGGTGCTTCAGGCGGTTGAGTTCACGCCACGCGATCCCGCAGAACATGAGATTCAGGTCGAAAACAAAGCCATCGGCATCAACTATATCGACACCTATGTTCGCAGCGGCCTCTATCCGCCGCCGTCGCTGCCGAGCGGCCTGGGCACCGAGGCGGCCGGCATCGTCAGTAAAGTTGGCCATGGGGTCACGCATATTAAGGTAGGCGATCGGGTGGTGTACGCCCAGTCGGCGCTCGGCGCCTACAGCACGGTACACAATGTGCTGGCCGACAAAGCGGCGGTCCTGCCGGACGCTATCTCTTTCGAACAGGCCGCCGCGTCGTTCCTCAAAGGATTAACGGTCTGGTATCTGCTGCGCAAAACCTATGAAATTAAGCCTGATGAGATGTTCCTGTTTCACGCGGCCGCTGGCGGCGTGGGGCTGATAGCCTGTCAGTGGGCGAAAGCGCTGGGGGCGAAACTTATCGGTACCGTCGGCAGCGCGCAGAAAGCGCAGCGCGCCAAAGAGGCGGGCGCCTGGCAGGTGATTAACTATCGCGAGGAGTCTATCGTGGAGCGGCTCAAGGCGCTCACCGACGGTAAGAAAGTGGCCGTCGTCTACGACTCGGTGGGGAAAGATACCTGGGAGGCCTCTCTGGACTGTCTGCAGCGCCGCGGCCTGATGGTCAGCTTTGGTAACTCCTCCGGTCCGGTGACCGGCGTTAATCTGGGGATCCTGAATCAAAAAGGCTCCCTGTACGTCACTCGCCCATCGCTGCAGGGCTATATCACCAACCGGGAAGAACTGGAGGAAGCCTGCAGTGAATTGTTTTCGCTGATCGCCAGCGGGGTGATTAAAGTGGACGTGGCTGAAAGTCAGATCTATCCGCTGAGCGAAGCGCGGCGGGCGCATGAAGTTCTGGAGAGCCGGGTGACGCAGGGTTCGAGTTTGCTGCTGCCATAAGTTGGCAGAAGGGGCAAAAGTTTAGGGCTTCCACCTGGGAAGCCCTTACTTTTTTTTAGTTCGGCTGTATGTAGGGTACAGCGCGATGAATTCGTTAACGCGCTAATAGTGACAGATTTGCGCAGCAATGCCTACGCGGTTGTCTGCAAAATTGTTCAGGTTGTGACGCACCCCTCAATACCTTAGTAACGCCAACGGTTATTGTCGCGAAAAGCATTTCCGTTCGGGGATTTCAGCGCCCGAATAACCCACACCGCCGCCACCGCCAGCAGCAGCCACGGCAGTAATTTGATCATCAAGGCGAACAACCCGCCGACGAACATCAGCGCCGTCGCCACCACGATTGCCGCGATAATCCCCAGCAGCGATACGCCGGTGACCAGCAGCATGACAAAAAATCCAATGACAAATAGCAGTTCCAGCATGGTTCTCTCCCCAAAAAATGAATACTTCACTCTGCAGGTATTACAAAAAGCATGCCAAACATAAGCACTTGACTTTAAAAGAAAACGCCCCGCGTCAGTGCGCGAGGCGTGGTCAATTTCACCAGGTTTTGGTCAGAAATTAACGTTTATCGGCCACCAGCTTCAGGGCATGCTCCAGCACCGCAATATCGGCGCCGGCTTTATGCGCATTTTCGCTCAGGTAGCGACGCCACTGGCGAGCGCCAGGGATCCCCTGAAACAGCCCCAGCATATGGCGGGTAATATGGCCCAGATAGGTGCCCTTGCTGAGCTCGCGCTCAATATAGGGGTACATGGCTCGCACCACCGTTACCGGATCGGCATCCGCGCCGGCGACGCCGAAAATTTCGCGGTCGACCGAGGCCAGAATGCCCGGGTTCTGATAGGCCTCACGCCCGACCATCACCCCATCCATATGCTCAAGCTGTACTCTGGCTTCGTCCAGCGATTTGATGCCGCCGTTGATCGCCATCGTCAGATGGGGGAAATCGCGCTTCAGCTGCCAGACGCGGGGGTAATCCAGCGGCGGGATCTCGCGGTTCTCTTTCGGGCTCAGCCCGGAGAGCCAGGCTTTGCGGGCGTGAATAATAAACATCTCACACTCGCCCTTGCCGGAGACCGTCTCAATGAAATCGCACAGAAACTCATAGCTATCCTGGTCGTCGATACCGATACGGGTTTTTACCGTGACCGGAATCGACACCACATCGCGCATCGCCTTGATACAGTCGGCCACCAGCTGCGCATTGCCCATCAGGCAAGCGCCAAACATCCCGTTCTGCACGCGGTCGGAGGGGCAGCCGACGTTGAGGTTGATCTCATCATAGCCGCGCGCCTCGGCCAGCTTTGCGCACTGCGCCAGGGCCTGGGGATCGCTGCCGCCGAGCTGCAGAGCAACCGGGTGCTCTTCTTCGCTATAGGCCAGATAGTCCCCTTTGCCGTGAATAATCGCCCCGGTGGTCACCATTTCGGTATACAGCAGCGTATGCCGCGACAGCAGCCGCAGGAAGTAGCGGCAGTGTCGGTCGGTCCAGTCGAGCATCGGCGCGATGGAGAAGCGGTGAGCAGGGAAAACAGGTGACGTTGATTCAGGCATCATGGCGAATAAATAAGCATCCGGGTAAAAAGGGGCGCTACTATAGCATAAAGATACACCACAGGCGCATAGTGCGCCGCGCTTCGCCCCTCACCTGAAATGATTACTTTTTCCGCGGCTTGCCGTCGTGTGGACCGAAGAACTGCGGCGGATGGTCAACCCAACGATCCTGGCGCGTCGCGGCATAGCCGGGATTGAGCGGGTAATAAATGCGGTTGTACTTCTTGTTGGCCTCGCCCACCACCAGCAGACGAACTTCCTGCTCGGTGTTATTGAGAAAGGTGTGGCAGATGCCGGTACCAGCGGGAAAACCCACGCTGTCGCCGGGCTCCAGCTTCCAGAGATAGCCGTTTATCCACACTTCCGGATAGCCCTCCAGCACGTAGATGAACTCTTCCTCATCGCTCTCCGCGTGTGGATAAGAGGTGCGCCGCCCGGGCGGCAGCCGCTCGTGGTGGATCCCCAGCCGGTTGAGACGTAAACCTCGCCCCAGCGGCGCGCCGATTGAAAAACGCTCCGGGCTGTCGGGATAAGTAGCATCGTCGGGCCCTTCCAGTTCGCGCCAGTGGCGAATGCAATCAGGTCGTTTCATCGTTTTCTCCCGAAAATGAGACACTTCAGATATAGCATACCCAGGGTCGGGCGTGTTGTGATTAAATCGGACATGGTGGTTTTAGCGAGCGGCTAAGGCGTAGTCTGCTCGAGAATAAGCGGCCAGCGCTCGGGACGGGCGCCGGTGCCGACAACCTGAAGTATGACCCGTATCACCTGCCGGCTCTCGGTGTTTTCTGAGGAACGTGATAAAGTAACAGATTCAAATTCACGCAATCCGAGGATGCTCATGGATAAGACCCCTTCGCAAGAGATGTTAGCGCATGCTGAAAAGCTTTGCGCACAGCGCGGCGTACGCCTGACTCCACAGCGTCTGGAAGTGTTGCGCCTGATGAGCCTGCAGCAAGGGGCAATCAGCGCCTACGATCTGCTGGACTTGCTACGTGAAAAAGAGCCGCAGGCGAAACCGCCGACGGTTTACCGTGCGCTGGAGTTTTTACTCGAGCAGGGTTTTGTCCATAAGGTAGAGTCAACCAATAGCTATGTGCTGTGCCATCTGTTCGACCAGCCGACCCATAGCTCGGCCATGTTTATCTGCGACCGCTGCGGCGTGGTAAAAGAAGAGGCGGCGGAAGGGGTGGAAGATATCATGCATACGCTGGCGGCCCGCATGGGGTTTGCCCTGCGCCACAATGTGATAGAAGCTCACGGGCTTTGCGCGGGCTGCGTGGAAGTCGAAGCCTGCAGCACCCCGGGACACTGCCAGCACGATCATACTATTCAGCTCAAAAAGAAAGCCCGCTGAGCGGCTGCCGCAGCGGGAAAAAGGGTTAACGGCGCGTCCCTGCGCCATTCAGACAGGCACTAACACAAATGCTTCATTCTTCGGATCAAGGAACGCTACCAGCGATAGTCGTTCTTATGCTCCCAGTCTGAGACTTCTTTCTCAGCCTGATCTTTCTCATAGCCGTAACGCTCCTGAATTTTGCCGACCAGCTGGTCGCGCTTCCCTTCGATTACGGTCATATCATCATCGGTAAGTTTGCCCCACTGTTCCTTGGCTTTACCTTTAAACTGTTTCCAGTTACCGCCGATTTCGTCTTTATTCATAATAACGTCCTCATCATTCGGTGGGTTTACAGCCCGTTTTGTGCCGGACATGGTATTAACTATAGATGAGAATGCTGGCGTCGATTCGTTATTCGGAATTTTTAACCATCGCACCGCGGGATAACGCGAAGAGGATGTTCCCGGCTTGCGCCACGCTGAGCCGGGCTATTGAATCGCCCTGTAAGCGTAGCGCGACCGGGGAAGGTCACGGCTAGCGGCAATGACGGGAGATAACTAACTAAACCATGTGCCGCGTCGCCAGTGTCGACGCCAGATCAGCGCCAGCGACAGGCCGCGCAGGGCGAGGAACACCGCCAGCGCCAGCCACAGACCATGGTTGCCAAGCACCGGTAGCGTAAGCAGCGTCACGGCAAACCCCGCCGCGGCGACCGCCATACTGTTCCTCATCTCAGCGCCGCGCGTCGCGCCGATAAACATGCCGTCCAGCAGATAACACCAGACGCCGACCACCGGCAGGATCGTCTGCCAGATCAGATAGCGATCGGCCAGCTGCTGCAGGGAAGGCAGTGAGGTTAACAACGCGATAATGTACTGCCCCGCCAGGCTGTAAATCAGGGCAAACGCCAGCGCCACCATGCCGGACTGCCGGCAGGCCGCCCGCCACACCTCCAGCAACTGGCTACCGTCGCGCGCGCCGTAGGCCTGGCCGGAGTGAGCCTCCACGGCATAGGCAAAGCCATCCAGCGCGTAGGCGGTAAAGGTCAGCATGGTCATCAGTACGGCGTTCACCGCCACGATGTCGCTGCCCAGACGGGCGCCGAATACGGTCAGCGCGCCAAAGCACAGCTGCAGCAGCAGCGAGCGCAGCATGATGTCCCGATTCAACGCCAATAAACGGCGCAGATCCCCGCGCCAGGCATTTTTCAGCATCGCCAGCGACACGCCGCGCAGCGTCAGCACCCGCTTCGCCATCAGCAGGCCAATAATGAGGGTGGCGTACTCCGCGGTGACCGTGGCCAGCGCCGCTCCCTGGACGTTCATCCGCAGGCCCATCACCAGCCACAGATCGAGCACAATATTCAACAGATTACCCACCACCAGCAGAATAACCGGCGCCCGGGCGTACTGGACGCCCAGCAGCCAGCCGAGCAGCACCAGGTTGGCCAGCGAGGCGGGGGCGCTGAGCCAGCGAATTTCGAGAAACCGTCTCGCCTGCTCAAGCACCGCCTCGCTGCCGCCGACAATATGCAGAGCGAGGTCAATTAGCGGCAGGCGAAGCAGGATAATCAGCACCCCGGCGCCCAGCGCCAGGGCCAGCGGCTGCACCAGCGCCCGCGCCAGGCGCTGCGGATCTTTGGCGCCCCAGGCCTGAGCGGTGAGCCCGGTGGTGCTCATGCGCAGGAACAGCAGCAGCATGAAGAGGAAACTGGTGGCCGTCGCCCCGACCGCTACGCCGCCGAGGTATACCGGGCTGTCCAGGTGGCCGATCACCGCCGTATCCACCAGCCCCAGCAGCGGGACGGTGATGTTGGAGAAAATCATAGGGAGGGCAAGACGCCACAGCGCTTTATCGGCAGCGTTGAGCAGCATGTTTGAGGACCTGATTGAGGAAAAACGTCGCAGCGTCACGCAACAGATGACGCTGCGCAGAGGCAGGCGCTACAGCCATTCTCCATTACGGATCACGCCAACGGCCAGACCCTCAATGGTAAAACTCTGCTGGCGCAGATCGACGACGATCGGGGAAAACTCGCTGTTTTCCGGCAACAGTTCAACGACATTGCCCTGCTTTTTCAGGCGCTTCACCGTCACTTCTTCATCGATACGCGCGACAACCACCTGGCCGTTACGCACATCCTGGGTTTTGTGGACCGCCAGCAAATCGCCATCCAGAATACCGATGTCTTTCATCGACATCCCACTGACGCGCAGCAGGAAATCGGCGTTGGGCTTAAACATCGACGGGTCGACCTGATAGTGGCCTTCAATATGCTGCTGCGCCAGCAGCGGCTCACCGGCGGCGACGCGGCCGATCAGCGGCAGGCCTTGCTCTTCTTCCGTCAGCAGGCGAATACCGCGAGAAGCGCCGGAGACGATCTCGATCGCGCCTTTACGCGCCAGCGCTTTCAGGTGTTCTTCCGCCGCGTTTGGGGAACGGAACCCCAAGCGCTGAGCAATTTCCGCACGCGTCGGCGGCATGCCCGTCTGGCTGATATGATCCCTAATGAGATCAAACACCTCTTGCTGCCTGGTCGTTAACGCTTTCATTCCGCCCCCTGGGTGTATATACAGTTATGCTGTGAGTATATACAGCTAACGGTGATTTTGGAACCACATGGCACACAAAAATCGGCGGATTGTTCATATTTTGCGAGGGTTAGCGAAGAACGTTAGTGATAATGGCTCCACAGCAGCGTTCCCCAGGTGATCAGCGCGATGATAATCGCCAGCAGAACCGCCGCCGACCCCATATCTTTGGCGCGCCCTGAAAGCTCGTGAAAATCCGAGCCGATACGGTCCACAACCGCTTCAATCGCGCTGTTGAGAATTTCGACTATCATCACTAGCAGGACCGAGCCAATCAGCAATACGCGGGTGATGGCGTCGACGTCCAGCCAGCAGGCTACCGCGACGGCCACGATAGCGGCGACGCCTTCCTGACGAAACGCAGCCTCGTTGATCCACGCCGCGCGAAATCCTTTCCAGGAGTAACCTGCCGCCTTAATGATCCGGGTTAACCCGGTGGTATTATTGGCCATCACAAAACCTTTTTACGTAAATGACGTCGATGAGTGTGCGCGTTTGCCGCGTGGTAACGGAAATTTTGCCCACTTTCTGTTATTCTTGCCGCGCATTTGCATGATTAACCAGAGGCTTCACATCGTTTATGTCCGGCTGGCAACGAATTTACTATAAATTACTGAATTTACCATTACAGGTGCTGGTAAAAAGCAAGTCTATTCCGGCAGAGCCTGCCCAGGAATTAGGACTCGATACCTCGCGTCCGGTCATGTACGTCCTGCCCTATAATTCGAAGGCGGACCTGCTGACGCTGCGCGCCCAATGCCTGGCGCATGATTTACCTGACCCGCTTGAACCGCTGGAAATCGACGGCGCCCTGCTGCCGCGTTACGTATTCATCCACGGTGGGCCGCGCGTATTTACTTATTACACGCCAAAAGAAGAGTCCATCAAGCTGTTCCACGATTACCTCGATCTGCACCGCAACCATCCGGACCTCGATGTGCAAATGGTGCCGGTTTCGGTCATGTTCGGCCGTTCGCCGGGTCGCGAGAAAGGAGAAGTCAATCCGCCGCTGCGGATGCTGAACGGCATTCAGAAATTTTTCGCCGTCTCCTGGCTCGGCCGCGACAGTTTCGTGCGCTTCTCGCCGTCCGTTTCGCTGCGCCGCATGGCGGATGAGCACGGTACCGATAAGATCATCGCCCAGAAGCTGGCTCGCGTCGCTCGCATGCATTTTGCCCGCCAGCGGCTGGCCGCCGTTGGCCCGCGTCTGCCGGCCCGCCAGGATCTGTTTAATAAACTGCTGGCCTCGAAAGCGATTGCCCGCGCGGTGGAAGACGAAGCGCGCAGCAAGAAAATTTCGCACGAGAAGGCACAGCAGAACGCTATCGCGCTGATGGAAGAGATTGCGGCGAACTTCTCATACGAGATGATCCGCCTGACCGACCGCATTCTCGGCTTCACCTGGAACCGCCTGTACCAGGGCATCAACGTGCATAACGCCGAGCGCGTACGCCAGCTGGCGCACGACGGCCATGAAATTGTCTATGTCCCCTGCCACCGCAGCCACATGGACTATCTGCTGCTCTCCTACGTCCTGTACCATCAGGGGCTGGTCCCTCCGCATATCGCGGCGGGCATCAACCTCAACTTCTGGCCGGCCGGGCCGATCTTCCGCCGCCTCGGCGCTTTCTTTATTCGCCGCACCTTTAAGGGCAACAAGCTCTATTCCACCGTGTTCCGCGAATACCTTGGCGAACTGTTCAGCCGCGGCTATTCCGTGGAGTATTTCGTCGAAGGCGGCCGCTCCCGTACCGGCCGCCTGCTCGATCCGAAGACCGGTACGCTGTCGATGACCATCCAGGCGATGCTGCGCGGCGGAACCCGACCGATCACCCTGGTGCCGATTTACATCGGCTATGAGCACGTGATGGAGGTAGGAACCTACGCCAAAGAGCTGCGCGGCGCCACTAAAGAGAAAGAGAGTCTGCCGCAGATGGTGCGCGGTTTAAGCAAGCTGCGCAACCTGGGCCAGGGTTACGTTAACTTCGGCGAACCGCTGCCGCTGATGACCTATCTTAACCAGCATGTGCCGGATTGGCGGGAAGCGATCGACCCGATCGAAGCGGTTCGCCCCTCCTGGCTGACGCCGACGGTGAATAGCATCGCCGCTGACCTGATGGTGCGCATCAATAACGCCGGCGCGGCCAACGCCATGAACCTGTGCTGTACGGCGCTACTGGCCTCCCGCCAGCGTTCGCTGACCCGTGAGCAGCTCACCCAGCAGTTAGAGTGCTACCTCGCGCTGCTGCGCAATGTGCCCTATTCTCCGGATGCGACCGCCCCATCCGCTTCAGCCAGCGAGCTCATCGATCATGCACTGCAGATGAACAAGTTCGAAGTGGAGAAGGACACCATTGGCGACATCATCATCCTGCCGCGCGAGCAGGCGGTGCTGATGACCTACTATCGCAACAATATCGCCCATATGCTGGTGATGCCGTCGCTGTTAGCCGCTCTGGTGACTCAGCATCGTCATCTCAGCCGCGCCGAAGTGCTGCGTCATGTGGAAACACTCTATCCGTTCCTCAAGGCCGAGCTGTTCCTGCGCTGGGAAAAAGCGGAGCTGGCCGGAGTGGTGGATGCGCTGATTGCCGAGATGCTGCGTCAGGAGCTGATCGTCGTCGATGGCGATGTCATGAGCCTCAACCCGTCGCACTCTCGCTCCCTGCAGCTGCTGGCCGCTGGCGCCCGCGAGACGCTGCAGCGCTATGCCATCACCTTCTGGCTGCTGAGCGCTAACCCGGCGATCAACCGCAGCTCGCTGGAAAAAGAGAGTCGCACCGTGGCCCAGCGTCTGTCGGTGCTACACGGCATCAATGCGCCGGAGTTCTTCGACAAAGCGGTGTTCAGCACCCTGGTGTTGACCCTGCGCGATGAAGGCTATATCAGCGACACCGGCGACGCCGAGCCGGAAGAGACCCTGAAGGTTTATCGGATGCTGGCGGATTTGATTACGTCGGATGTCCGACTGACCATTGAGAGCGTCACGCAGGACGACGCGTAACGCGGCGTTTGCTGCCCCCCGGAATGCCGGGGGGCAGCGGACAGGAGGTTACAGGTAGCTCATCGCCAGGCCGAGGAACAGCACCAGCCCGACGTAGTTATTGTTCATAAACGCTTTGAAGCAGCTATCGCGGTCGCGATTGAAGATAAGCTTCTGCTGCCAGCCAAACAGACCCGCCGCCACGAACAGCGACCAGTAATATTCCCAGCCCAGCCCATTCAGCCAACCCACCGCGCCCATCAGCGCCAGTACGGCCACCTGCAGGATACCGATAATCAGACGATCGTTTTCGCCAAACAGGATCGCCGTCGACTTGATGCCGATCTTAACGTCGTCATCGCGATCCACCATCGCATACTGGGTATCGTAGGCCACCGCCCACAGAATATTGGCGAGGAACATCAGCCAGCAGCTCAGCGGCAGCGATTCGCTGACGGCCGAGAAGGCCATCGGGATCGACCAGCCAAAGGCCGCGCCCAGCACCACCTGCGGCAGATGAGTGTAGCGCTTCATAAACGGATAGATCCACGCCAGCGCCAGCGCCGCCACCGACAGCAGAATGGTCATGGTGTTGAGGGTGAGCACCAACAGGAAAGAGAGCAGCACCAGCACGATAAACAGCGTTCGCGCCTCTTTCTCGGTAACATCGCCGCTCGGCAGCGGACGGCGGGCGGTACGCTTTACGTGACCATCAAATTTTCGGTCGGCATAGTCATTCACCACGCAGCCGGCGGCGCGCATCAGCCAGACGCCGGCGACGAATACCGCCAGGATCCACAGCGGCGGGACGCCCGGCGAGGCCACCCATAGCGCCCACAGCGTCGGCCACAGCAGCAGCAAAGCGCCGATCGGTTTGTCAGTGCGCATCAGGCGATGAAACGCCAACAGCTTATTCTGCGACAGACTCCACTCCATTTTTTCTTCCTCTTAGTACAACGGCGACGCAGGCAAAAAAAGCTCGGTCAGCAGCAGGGGTTTGCCGCTCAGCCGCAGGCGGGAACGACGCCCCCACAGCGCTGCATCGCGACCAATTTCAATAAAATCGCGGGTTAATGTCGACGACGTAAACAGGTATCGGCCCAGCGGAGTTTGCCCGAGCTGCTGTAGCGCCAGCTCCGGACCACACAGCGTCGACTCCGGCGCCACCGTGCGCCCGGCCAGCCAGGGCTCGCCATCGGCATTGAGTATAATCTCCCGCAGCCAGTAGCGCGGCTCGTCGGGCAGCAGCGCCGCTTCGTCAGTCAGCGCGTCACGGCCGATATACCCTTCGTTAACCAGGGTCACGGTGACCTGCTTTCCTTGTTGTTCAAAGCGCTGGGTCATTGAGTCCTCCAGCAGCAGCCAGTCACTTAGCGGCGGCGGCAGGGATGGCATAACGGCAAAATAGCGCAGCGCACGCAGTCGCGTAAGCGCAGGATGGGACATGCCTGATTCTCCGGTACATAACGTGAAAGCATTGTATCGCAGAATAGGCGGTTGGTGGCGGGCAAACGTCAATATACGATCATTCACGCAACAGCCATGCAACAGGCTGCCGCGCGTGCAAAAAAAGGTGCATCCCGGAGGATGCACCTAAAGGCTGTGCCTAAACATCAGCATTGTGGGGAGACGATTACCCCTTGCCTTTTACACTGCTGATAAAGGTGGAACGAGCGGATTTCGAGCCGAGGCGCTCAGCTTCGTTCATCAATTTCAGGGCTTTGTCGATGTCACCTTGTTTCACCGCCTGCTTAATACCATTGTTGAAGTAGGTTTCGGTATCGCTGAGCATCGGTTCGCTTTTGGCGGCCGGCGCCGCGGCGGCGGCTGGCGCGGCTACCGGCGCCGCGGTGTTGCCGACGGTTACCGGACCCGGGCCGGAGGAGCCGAACAGCGGCCCTACCAGCACGCTGGAAGTGCTATTAGTTTTCACTTTCAGCTTCAGCACGCCATCGGTGGTATGTTTAGCGATCGGATCCGGGATATCCGGGGCCGCATTGCCGGCGCCTTTGGCATAGGCTTTCGCCGGATCCAGCAGGGTCGTGGTCTGCTGGAGATCTTTTTCAGTGGTAAACACCAGCACATAGAGCTTTTGCTGGCCCAGCGCCGGGGTCAGGCGCATCACGCCGCCCAGGCGGTCAGCGGTCATCACGCCCGGCTGCTGATAGGTAAAGTAATTGCTGGGGAAGAACGCCGCGGGCGTCATGTTCTGGTCGAGAATCAGCACGTTCGGCGCAAAAATCTGCTTATGTTTGTTCAGTTCGCTGTCGAGCGTCAGGGTCAGCTCACCGATATTGGCCGGCACGCTCCAGGCGGCGACCGGTCCGACGATCCCCGGGACATCCAGGCGTTGACCGCCGGTGGTTAAATCAACGCTCTGCGTCTTTGATTGATCGGCAGGCGTCCAGATCAGCTGCTGCAGCGCGCTGGCTGGAATAGCCGGCGCGGCGCTGGTGTTCTGCGGTACAAAGTTAACATCGGCAAGGCTCATCCCCGGCACGCATGCCAACATCCCTGCGGATAAACACAGAGCGACGAGAGTTTTCTTCATTTTCATTCTTCTCACCTTGGATAGCATCGGTTTAGCGGTAGCCAGGCAATAGCGCGCTAACCCTGAATAATCAGGAGGGGCTGACGCCCCTCCCAGGTTACACCCGTCCTGCGGACGGTATTACCACCACACTTCCATCTGGGCACCGAAGGTAACTTCGCTGTCGTCACCGCGGCTGGAGGTGAAAGCGCCGCTTCCGCTGCTGTCTTTCGTCTGCAGACCGGAGGTGTTGCTGTAGCCCCAGTTTTCATCCCACTTCGCGTAGGTTGCGAAGATACGGATAGCCGGACGAGACCAGACGCTGTTGCCTGCCTGCCACTGTTGAGCCAGAGTAATTTTGTACTGGTTGTTGTTTTCGCTGGTACGCTGGGATTTCACGTTGTCGTAACCGATTTCCAGCTGGGTGCTCATGATCGGCGTCCATTTGTACATCGGACGGACACCCACGGTGTACCAGGTAGAACCGTTCTTGCTGTCCAGATCCACGTCCTGGTACATTGCCACGTACATCAGGCCCCAGTCATCGTTGAAGTCCATCGCGCCGTGATCCAGAACGCGGATCATGCTGCCGTTGTTATCGATGCTGGTCCCCTGAGAGTGGCCGCTGTTCCAGGAGGTCATTGCGTCAGTGGCGTACTGAACCACAAACTTGTTGAAGCCGCCCCAGATAGACTGAGTATGTTCACCGGTCCACATCCAGCCGTCTTTCGACGCGCCGTCTTCCAGGCGATAGTCATCCTGCGGGTTAGCACGGCCGTAATCGACCCCTAACTCCAGCACGCCGCCCGGGTTGGTTTCCAGACCCGCCAGACGGATATCAAAGACGTCGTTGGCAGTTTTCGCAGCATATTTTTTGGTGTCATCGCTGGAGAAAGTATAAGAGCCGCCGCTTTCTGAGTTACGGGTAGCGGCCAGAGAGAGCTTACCGAAGCCAAGGTCAACGTTTTCCAGACCTGCACCCGGGCCGGAGATATCCCAGTAGTAGAAGTCGATCATGTGAACGTCATGACGCTGATAGAAGCGTTTACCCGCCCACAGCGTGGAGCCCGGCAGCCAGTCGATCAGGTTTTTACCCTGGATGTTGGCTTCACGGAACGCCGGAGAGGTGCTTTCCCAGTCATCTTCCTGATTCACGGAATAGGCAACGTTAGTATCGAAATAAAAACTCTTATCCCCTTCCTTCCACAGCTCCTGGCCCAGCTTCAGTTCCGCATAGGTTTCACATTCGTTACCAAGACGGTATTTACTTTGAGCGCCGGTTGCTTTGAAGCACTGTTGCTCGCCGCCGCTGCCGGTCCAGCCAATGCCGGAACGCGCGTAGCCATGGAAATCGACAGCCAGCGCCTGAGCAGACATCACGCCTGCTGCGACGGCGACCGCCAGAGGAAGTTTGCGCAGAGTAATCATCATTCTATCTCCTGAGATCATTGCTTTTCTTTGCACGCTTCGCCGGTATATCGCCAGCCGGGTTCGCGCTTTTTTAATGGGAAGCCTTACACGCCCGGCTCTTTATGCAGCCGACGACAAGCGGTGCCATCCTCACGGAATAAATGGCAACGTTCTGGCGGCAAACCGATAGCGAATGTGGCTCCCTCTTCTACCAACACCACGTCGTTCTGGCGGTAAACCAGGTTCTGACGGATGGCGGGGATCTGGATATGAATTTGCGTTTCGTGACCGAGCTGTTCGACGACCTGGACCTCGCCTTCAAGGGTTACATCGGCGATATCGCTGGGCAATAAATGCTCCGGTCGAATACCTAAGGACATATTGGCGCCCGCCTGCACGTTGGCGCTGTCCACCGGTAGCCAGATTTGCTGACGGTTCGGCAGTTCAACCTGCACCTGATCGATAGCCGTCGCGGTGACTTTGACCGGCAGGAAGTTCATCTTCGGTGAACCAATGAAGCCGGCAACGAAGCGGTCAGCCGGATAGTGATAGAGCTCCAGCGGTTTCCCAACCTGCGCCACACGGCCGGCGTCGAGGACCACGATCTTGTCGGCGAGGGTCATCGCTTCCACCTGATCGTGGGTGACATAGATCATGGTGCGGCCCAGTCGCTTATGCAGACGGGAGATTTCGATACGCATCTGGACGCGCAGGGCGGCATCGAGGTTGGAAAGCGGCTCATCCAGCAGGAAAACGCTTGGCTCTGCCACCAGCGTACGACCAATCGCCACGCGCTGGCGCTGACCGCCGGAGAGGGCTTTCGGTTTACGCTCCAGCAGATGGGCCAGCTGCAGCACTTCCGCAACCTGAGTCACCCGCTGGTTAATCAGATCTTTTTTCGCGCCGGCCAGCTTCAGGCCAAACGACATATTTTCCGCAACGGAAAGGTGGGGATAGAGTGCATAAGACTGGAATACCATCCCAACGCCGCGTTCTGCCGGTGGGATCTCGTTCATGCGGGTGTCACCGATAAACAGGTCCCCGCTGGTAATAGTTTCTAACCCGGCAATCATACGCAGCAGGGTAGATTTGCCGCAGCCCGATGGCCCGACAAACACGACGAATTCCCCTTCGTGGATATCGAGATTGATATCTTTCGATACCACCACGTCACCCCAGGCTTTCGTTACATTTCGCAGCTGTACGCTCGCCATGCCCTTCTCCCTTCGTTACAACCTGTCACTAACAGTCACATTCAAGATGGGTCGACTATGCGGCATTCATTACGCAGGCAAATCCTCCACCCCCCGGCTTTTTTATGGGGGAGGAGATGGGAGGATGAGAGATTGGCTCTCGCCGCGGGGGATGGCGGGCGGAGCGTGATTTCGTGATGGAGGCGACAAAATTGGGCGCTTTTTTCTGTGCTCCAGGACGCAATACGGCCGTTTTTGCAATGGAGATCACACAACCAGCGGGTGGGGCGTAGACCTGGGGAGGATGGAAAGGGGTTGTTAAAAAAGGAAACTCATCATCGTTAAGCCACCGAAGTGTATCCACGAGTACAACACCAAAAAGGACGGGTATATGAAAATCAAAACTGGCGCTCGCATCCTCGCGCTGTCGGCACTGACCACGATGATGTTTTCCGCCTCTGCCCTCGCAAAAATTGAAGAAGGTAAGCTGGTTATCTGGATTAACGGCGACAAAGGCTACAACGGCCTCGCTGAAGTGGGTAAAAAGTTTGAAAAAGACACCGGCATTAAAGTTTCCGTAGAACACCCGGACAAGCTGGAAGAGAAATTCCCGCAGGTTGCGGCGACCGGCGACGGCCCGGACATCATCTTCTGGGCGCATGACCGTTTCGGCGGCTACGCGCAGTCGGGCCTGCTGGCGGAAATCACCCCGGACAAAGCGTTCCAGGACAAACTCTATCCGTTCACCTGGGATGCGGTTCGCTATAACGGCAAACTGATCGCCTACCCGATCGCAGTCGAAGCCCTGTCCCTGATTTACAACAAAGACCTGGTGCCGAACCCGCCGAAGACCTGGGAAGAGATCCCGGCGCTGGATAAAGAACTGAAAGCGAAAGGTAAGAGCGCGCTGATGTTCAACCTGCAGGAACCGTACTTCACCTGGCCGCTGATCGCTGCCGACGGCGGATACGCGTTCAAGTTTGAAAACGGCAAGTACGATGTGAAAGACGTCGGCGTGGACAGCGCAGGCGCGAAAGCGGGCCTGACCTTCCTGGTTGACCTGATCAAGAACAAGCACATGAATGCCGATACCGATTACTCCATCGCGGAAGCGGCCTTCAACAAAGGCGAAACCGCGATGACCATCAACGGTCCGTGGGCGTGGTCTAACATCGATAAGAGCAAGGTTAACTACGGCGTGACCCTGCTGCCAACCTTTAAAGGCAAGCCATCGAAACCGTTCGTTGGCGTGCTGAGCGCGGGGATCAACGCCGCCAGCCCGAATAAAGAGCTGGCCAAAGAGTTCCTCGAAAACTACCTGATGACCGATCAGGGTCTGGAAGCCGTTAACAACGACAAACCGCTGGGTGCCGTGGCGCTGAAATCCTTCCAGGAAAAACTGGAAAAAGATCCGCGCATCGCTGCCACCATGGCGAACGCCCAGAAAGGCGAAATCATGCCTAACATCCCGCAGATGTCTGCCTTCTGGTATGCCGTTCGTACCGCGGTTATCAACGCCGCCAGCGGTCGCCAGACTGTCGATGCTGCGCTGAAAGATGCACAGAGCCGTATCACTAAGTAAGAAAACGGCGGGTGGCGCGTGCGCCTACCCGCCCTACCACTACGGCTCGGACCGTAGGTCAGGTAAGCGAAGCGCCACCTGACAAATAAGTTTTCACCGCTGTAGAGGATGATCCCCATGGATGCCGTTAAAAAGAGACACTGGTGGCAAAGCCCGCAACTCACATGGTCTGTGATTGGCTTACTGTGCCTGCTGGTGGGTTACCTTGTTGTTTTGATGTACGCCCAGGGGGAGTACCTGTTCGCCATCATGACGCTGATTTTAAGCTCAGTTGGCCTGTATATTTTCGCTAATCGCAAGGCTTATGCCTGGCGCTATGTTTATCCCGGCCTCGCCGGCATGGGCCTGTTTGTCCTGTTTCCGCTGATCTGCACTATCGCTATCGCGTTTACCAACTACAGCAGCACCAACCAGCTGACCTTTGAACGTGCGCAGCAGGTGCTGATGGATCGTTCCTTCCAGGCCGGCAAAGCCTATAATTTCACGCTGATCCCTGCGGGTGACGAGTGGAAGCTGGCGCTGACCGACGGCGAAAGCGGTAAAAACTACCTTTCTGACGCCTTTAAATTTGGCGGCGAGCAGAAGCTGGCGTTAAAAGAAACCGACGCCCTGCCGGAAGGCGAGCGCGCCAACCTGCGCGTGATTACCCAGAATCGCACCGCGCTGAACCAGCTGACCGCTGTGCTGCCGGATGACAGCAAAGTCATCATGAGCTCCCTGCGCCAGTTCTCCGGTACCCAGCCTCTGTATACCCTCGGCGAAGACGGGGTACTGACCAACAATCAGACCCACGTTAAATACCGCCCGAACAACGACGTCGGCTTCTACCAGTCAATTAACGCCGACGGCAGCTGGGGCAATGAGAAGCTGAGCCCGGGCTACACTGTGACTATCGGCTGGGACAACTTTACCCGCGTCTTCCACGATGAAGGCATTCAGAAACCGTTCTTTGCGATCTTCGTCTGGACGGTGGTGTTCTCGGTGCTGACCGTGGTGCTGACCGTCGCGGTGGGGATGATCCTCGCCTGCCTGGTGCAGTGGGAAGCGCTGAAAGGCAAAGCGATTTATCGCGTCCTGCTGATTCTGCCGTACGCCGTACCGTCGTTTATTTCGATTCTGATTTTCAAAGGGCTGTTCAACCAGAGCTTTGGTGAAATCAACATGATGCTCAGCACGCTGTTCGGCATTAAGCCGGCCTGGTTTAGCGACCCGACCACCGCGCGCACCATGATCATCATCGTCAACACCTGGCTGGGCTACCCGTACATGATGATCCTGTGCATGGGGCTGCTGAAGGCGATTCCGGACGATCTGTACGAAGCGTCGGCAATGGATGGCGCCGGCCCGTTCCAGAACTTCTTTAAAATTACCTTCCCGCTGCTGATTAAGCCGCTAACGCCGCTGATGATCGCCAGCTTCGCCTTTAACTTTAACAACTTCGTCCTGATTCAATTGTTGACCAACGGCGGTCCGGACCGTCTCGGCACCACCACCCCGGCCGGTTATACCGACCTGCTGGTGAGCTACACCTATCGCATCGCCTTTGAAGGCGGCGGCGGTCAGGACTTCGGCCTGGCGGCGGCTATCGCAACGCTAATCTTCCTGCTGGTTGGCGCGTTAGCGATTGTGAATCTGAAAGCCACGCGCATGAAGTTTGATTAAGGGAGATAACGATAATGGCTATGGTCCAACCCAAATCGCAGAAGCTACGTTTATTTACCACGCATCTCCTGCTACTGATTTTTATCGCCGCGATTATGTTTCCGCTGCTGATGGTTATCGCCATCTCGCTGCGCGAGGGTAACTTCGCCACCGGCAGCCTGATCCCGGATACCATCTCCTGGGAGCACTGGCGTCTGGCGTTAGGCTTCAGCGTCGAACACGCCGATGGCCGCGTCACGCCGCCGCCGTTCCCGGTCCTGCTGTGGCTGTGGAACTCGATTAAGGTCGCCGGGATCACCGCGATCGGTATCGTCGCTCTCTCCACCACCTGCGCCTACGCTTTCGCCCGTATGCGCTTCCCGGGGAAAGCGACCCTGCTGAAAGGGATGCTGATTTTCCAGATGTTCCCGGCGGTGCTGTCGCTGGTTGCCCTGTACGCGTTGTTTGACCGCCTGGGCCAGTACATCCCGTTCGTCGGCCTCAACACCCACGGCGGCGTCATCTTTGCCTACATGGGCGGTATCGCGCTGCACGTCTGGACGATTAAAGGCTACTTCGAAACCATCGATGGCTCGCTGGAAGAAGCGGCGGCGCTGGATGGCGCGACCCCATGGCAGGCTTTCCGTCTGGTGCTGCTGCCGCTGTCGGTGCCGATTCTGGCAGTCGTGTTTATTCTGTCGTTCATCGCGGCCATCACCGAAGTGCCGGTCGCCTCGCTGCTGCTGCGCGATGTGAACAGCTATACCCTGGCGGTAGGTATGCAACAGTATCTCAACCCGCAGAACTATCTGTGGGGCGACTTTGCCGCCGCGGCGGTGCTCTCCGCCATTCCGATCACGGTTGTCTTCCTGCTGGCGCAGCGCTGGCTGGTTAATGGCCTGACGGCGGGTGGAGTGAAAGGTTAATTTTTTTGTAACACCGGCCCCAAATTTCAGAGGAGGGCCGACGGTCTAGCCGCAATACACGACCCCAACCGGGTATTGTCGCCGTCGCCCTCAGCTGAAAAAGTAAGGTCAATGCCACTGCTATCCTCAACTGGACCCTACATAAATTCTATTTGTGACTGTTGGTCAGCGGCCCTGGAGGCCGCTTTTTTTTATTCGCGTTTCAGGCGATTGGAGTTACACAGCCAGAGCGTAATCACCAGGATCAGGATCGCCGCGGAGTAAATGAGAACCGCCAGCGGCGACTCATGATCGACGATAATAAGCCGCACAATTGCGGTAATACCGATATAGACGAAATAGCGCAGTGGAAAGTGAAAACCGGATTCAAAATATTTAACAATCAGCGCGATAAACTCAAAGTAGAGAAAATAGACCACCAGCCCTTCGACCAGCTTGTACTTACTCACCGGCTCCGGCGTAAACAGTACGTGCGCCAGATGCAGGGTCTCCTTTCCCAGGAACACCACCAGAATAATTCCCAGGCACAGCAGTGCCAGATTCAGCACGGCCTGCATGGCCTTCGCAACGAAATTAACCAGCGGACGATATACCGACGGCATAGTGACACCTCAAATGCATGAACGTTGTCGATCTGTATAGCGCAAAAGTGTGATCCAGATCTACCTATGATTCATTCGTCTTACGCTATCTCCGGGCTATTGATTCGAAAAGTACGAACAAGAGAAAATTGTCCTTCCAGCAACGCTGTGAGCAGATTAACAAAATCATCCATTACGCTTAGAACGAATCAGCCCAACTAACTGAAATATAAAAAGTTTACTTTTTGAAACAGGTATATCTTAAAACCTCCCGTAAGATAAAATTTTTCTCCAAACCACAGTCTTTTTATGGTTATTAGGGTAAGTTTTTTCTTATCTTTTGTCTTAGCATTATCGCAGCTGAATAAAATTTAATTTTGGACATTAAATCATTATGAACACCGATAACGCTTCCCTGTACGTAAAATGGCTCAAACAAGAGGTCGCCCCGGCTTTAGGTTGTACTGAACCCGTCGCTATTTCCTTCGCGGCCGCCTACGCCGCACAATATCTGGATCAGCCTTGCACTAAAATTAGCGGTTTTATTTCCGCCAATCTTTATAAAAACGCGATGGGCGTCACCATACCCGGCACCACCGTTTGCGGTGTACCGCTGGCAGCCGCAATTGGCGCATTTGGCGGCGACCCGCAAAAGGGATTAAAAACGCTGGAAGATATCACTCCGCGACACGTTGAAATGGCGCAGAAGCTGATCGCCAATAACGCCGTTGATATTGCCGTCGAAGAGACCCCGGATTTTATCCATCTCGATTTAACCCTCTCTGCTGGCGAGAATTGCTGTCGTGTCGTGGTCAAAGGAACCCACACCAACGTGGTCGAACTTTATATTAATGGCCAGCCGCAGCCATTAAGCGAAAAACAGAATACGCGCACCCAGCGCGAAACGCTGCCCACTTTCTCGCTACAACAGGCTTACGAATTTATTAATCGCGTCGACTTTAATGATATTCGCTTTATTCTCGACGCCGCGCGCTTAAACTCCGCGCTGGCGGCAGAAGGCAAAACAAAAAAATATGGCCTGAACATTAACGGTACCTTTTCTGACGCAGTGAAAAACGGCCTGATGAGCAACGATCTGTTAAGCAAGGTGATCATCAACACCGTCGCCGCTTCAGATGCCCGCATGGGCGGCGCGCCGGTGGTAGCGATGTCTAACTTCGGCTCAGGCAATCAGGGCATTACAGCAACCATGCCGGTAGTGGTGGTTGCAGAGCATCTCGGCGTCGATGAAGAGACCCTGGCTCGCGCTTTGTCTCTCTCTCATCTCACCGCCATCTCAATTCATTCTCGTTATACGCGCTTATCTGCGCTATGCGCAGCCTCAACCGCCGCTATGGGCGCCGCCGCCGGTATGGCCTGGCTGTTTACCCGCGACATCAATACCATTAATACCGCAATTATTAATATGGTCAGCGATATTACCGGCATGATTTGTGATGGCGCTTCCAACAGCTGCGCGATGAAAGTCTCGTCAGTGGTATCCAGCGCCTTTAAGGCGGTACTAATGGCAATGCAAAATAGCTGCGCTGGCGCCAATGACGGTATTGTCTGCGCCGATGTCGAGCAGACTATTAATAACCTGTGCCGTCTGGTGATTAAACCAATGACTCTCACCGATAAAGAAATTATCAGCATTATGGTCGCTAAATAATACCATTTCACGGGCCTGAAAGAGCAGGCCCCGATTAACGTACTCTACCCACACTATTATTTATAAATTAGCAGGTATAGCAGATGAATAAAAAAGTCATCTTCCGCGGCGCCAGCGCTATTATGCCCCTATGCATCGGCGACTTTCCATTTTCATTTATTGTCGGCGCATTAAGCGTTAGCGCGGGCATGAGCGTCTGGCAGAGTACGGCGTGGTCGGCGATCGTCATTGCCGGCTCGGCGCAAATGCTGGCACTGAATATGTTAAAAACCGGCGCCACGCTCGGCGTGATTATTTTCACCACATTAATTATCAATCTTCGCCACGTGCTGTATAGCGCCTCTATTTCCGGCACCGTGCGCGAAGCTTCATTCTTTAAAAAATGCTTTATGTCCTATGCGCTCACCGACGAGGTGTATGCCACCACCGTCAAAGAGATGGAAGGAAATAAAAAGGAAAAATATCTGTTTTATGGTTCGGCGATGATTACCTTCTGGGCGATTTGGGTGCTGGCTGATTTTCTTGGCGCGCTGGTCGGCGCCTCGTTTCCCCACATTGAGAAATACGGTCTTGATTTCGCCATGGTCGCCGCCTTTATCGCCATCGTGGTGCCGCAAATTAAAAGCCAGGCCTGCACCGTCGCCGCGGTTGTAGCCGCCGTTTCCGGCGTGCTGTTAGTGGTCCTACCCTATTCGCTGGGTATCGTCGTCGCCTCAGTGCTTGGCGTCCTCGCCGGCCTGTGCGTCGACCTGGCGGAAGAGCGCAAGCAGATGGCAAAAACCGAATCCGATATGCCGTTAGTGGAGGCGATGGAAAATGAGTAATAGCTATTTTATCGCCCTGACGCTGGGCATGGCCGCGGTGACTTTTCTCATCCGTTTCTCGTTTATCGGCCTGGCCGGCAAGATCCAGATGTCCGAGCGGGTGACCAAAACGCTACGCTTCGTGCCGGTCACCGTTCTGCCGGCCATCATCACCATTCAGATCCTGAGCGTGAATTCCAGCATGGAGTTCGACTTAAAAAATCCGAAGGTGATCGCCGCCATCATCTGCACGCTCGCCAGCTTCCGTTTAGGCCTGGTGTGGGTGGTAGTGAGCGGCGTCGGCTCGCTGGTGTTGTTAAATTATTTTATGTAACCGTTTGAAGGATAAACCGTATGATTATTACCACCGCTGACGCGCCTGCCGCTATCGGCCCGTACGTGCAGGGCGTCAATCTCGGCGCGATGACCATCACCTCCGGTCAGCTGCCGATTAATCCGCTGGACGGCACCATGCCCGAGGACATTGCCGAACAGGCGCGGCAATCACTGGAAAATGTGAAAGCCATCGTTGAAGCTGCCGGACTCACGGTCGGGCAGATCGTTAAAACTACGGTGTTTGTCAAAGACCTGGCGGATTTTGCCGCCATCAATGCCGCCTACGAGGCCTTCTTTATCGAACACCAGGCGGCCTTTCCGGCGCGCTCCTGTGTGGAGGTAGCAAGGTTACCGAAAGATGCCGGCGTCGAAATCGAAGCGATCGCTTTCGCCCGCTAACCCCCAGGCTGGAGGGAGCGCCTCCAGCCTTCTCCCACCGATTTTTGTCGTTCCACATTGTTCACTTTACAGGCAATATAGCCGCAGAACGACGCGAGGAACGCAGCATGTTAACTATTCGACAGGCATGTCCCGAGGACGCGCCCCAGCTTAGCGCGATGGGCTATGCCAGCTATCATTACCACTTTGCTCATCTCTGGCGCGATGCCGATGAACTGGCGTTATTTCTTAAGCAAGAATATGCCGAAGATGCGCTACGTCGGAGTCTTGCGGATGCGACCCAACACTGGCTCATCGCCGAAGCCCCCTCTCCTGTTGGTTTCGCTAAATATAGCTATCAGCAGCGAATGGCTGACGACGGCAAGATTGGTACGCTGCTGCATAAGCTCTACCTGATGCCGGGGAAGACTGGCCACCGCTACGGCGAGCATATTTTTCACGCCGTCGAGACGCGAGCAAAAACGGCCGGTGAAAGTTGGCTGTGGCTGGAAGTACTCGCCGCGAATCCCGCCGCGCGCCGTTTTTACGAACGCCAGGGGATGCAGCACATCAGAGACACGATTTTCCACTCCGCCAGCCAGCAAAGCACCTTACATATTCTGGCCAAACCGATTTGAGAGGAACTATGCCTGAGCTTCGTGATACCGGCGTACGTAACGTCGTTTGTGGGGAAAATGTCGTTATTTACCAGCCCGCCAACCTCTATGATTGCCAGCTCGGCGATAACGTCTTCGTCGGGCCGTTCGTTGAGATCCAGGGGAATACCCGCATCGGCGCGAACAGTAAAATTCAGTCCCATACCTTTATCTGCGAGTACGTCACCATCGGCCAGCGCTGCTTTATCGGTCACGGCGTGATGTTTGCCAACGACCTGTTTCGCGAGGGTAAACCAAACGCCGACCGCGCCAGCTGGGGGCGGATCGAGATTGGCGATGACGTGTCGATCGGCAGCGGCGCCACGATTCTGGCCGTCAGCATCTGCGATGGGGTGGTGATAGGCGCGGGCAGCGTGGTAACGAAGTCCATTACCGAGAAAGGCGTGTGGGCGGGGAATCCGGCGAGGCTGCTGCGGCGGCTATAAATAAAAATGCCGACCAAAGGGTCGGCATTCCGTCTTAGCTGCGCAAGCGTTATGCGCGCCAGGCTTTATAACGGTTAATCAGGCCGTTAGTAGAGCTGTCGTGGCTGCTAACTTCGCTGCCGTCTTTCAGCTCCGGCAGGATGCGGTTAGCCAGCTGTTTGCCCAGCTCAACGCCCCACTGGTCAAAGGTGAAGATGTTGAGGATCGCGCCCTGGGTGAAGATTTTGTGCTCGTACAGGGCAATCAGCGCCCCGAGGCTGAACGGGGTGATCTCACGCAGCAGGATGGAGTTAGTCGGGCGGTTACCTTCGAACACTTTGAACGGCACCACGTGCTCCAGGGTCGCCGGGTCTTTACCCTGATCGCGATATTCCTGCTCAACCACTTCGCGGGATTTACCAAAGGCCAGGGCCTCGGTCTGGGCGAAGAAGTTAGACAGCAGTTTCTGATGGTGGTCAGACAGCGGGTTGTGGGTGATAGCCGGAGCGATGAAATCGCACGGTACCATTTTGGTGCCCTGGTGGATCAGCTGGTAGAACGCGTGCTGACCGTTGGTGCCCGGCTCACCCCAGATGATTGGGCCAGTCTGGTAGTCTACCGCGTGGCCGTTACGGTCAACATACTTACCGTTGGACTCCATGTTGCCCTGCTGGAAGTAAGCGGCAAAGCGGTGCATGTACTGGTCGTACGGCAGAATCGCTTCGGTTTCCGCACCGAAGAAGTTGTTGTACCAGATGCCGATCAGAGCCAGCAGCACCGGCAGGTTTTTCTCCGCCGGAGTGGTGGAGAAGTGCTTATCCATCGCATGCGCGCCGGACAGCAGCTCAACGAAGTTGTCGAAGCCCACGGAGAGAATGATGGACAGACCAATCGCCGACCACAGGGAGTAACGGCCGCCAACCCAGTCCCAGAATTCGAACATGTTGGCGGTGTCGATGCCGAACTCGCCAACCGCTTTCGCGTTGGTGGAAAGCGCGGCGAAGTGTTTCGCCACGTGCTTGTCGTCGCCCGCGGTTGCCAGGAACCAGTCGCGCGCGCTGTGGGCGTTGGTCATGGTTTCCTGGGTAGTGAAAGTCTTGGACGCCACCAGGAACAGAGTCGTTTCCGGATTCACGTTCTTCAGCACTTCGGCGATATGGGTGCCATCGACGTTAGAGACAAAGTGCATGTTGAGGTGGTTTTTATACGGACGCAGCGCCTCGGTCACCATGAAAGGACCGAGGTCGGAGCCGCCGATACCGATGTTAACCACGTCGGTGATCGGTTTGCCGGTGTAGCCTTTCCAGCTACCGGAGATAATCGCTTCGGAGAAGGTTTTCATCTTCTCCAGCACAGCGTTCACTTCCGGCATCACATCTTTGCCATCAACCACAATCGGCGTATTGCTGCGGTTACGCAGCGCGACGTGCAGTACCGCGCGGTCTTCGGTGCGGTTGATCTTCTCACCTGAGAACATCGACTTGATAGCGCCCGCCAGGTCAGTCTCTTTCGCCAGATCCTGCAGTTTAGCCAGCGTCTCTTCAGTGATGCGGTTTTTGGAGAAGTCCACCAGCATCAGATCGTCGAACGTCGCGGAAAATTTAGAAAAACGGTCGCTATCTTTGGCGAAAAGCTCGCTGATAGTGACATCTTTCATTTCGTCGAAGTGTTTCTGTAATGCCTGCCAGGCAGAGGTCTGCGTTGGGTTGATGTTTTTCATTAGCAATACTCTTCTGATTTGAGATTGTGACTTCGGTCGATTGTAGCGCCGGTGACGGAAAATTGTGATGATTTTTGTGACTTGACCCTGACGCCGGTCAGGAATCGGGTCAAAACGGAGTAAAAAGCCCCATTAGTATAGCTATCATAAGGCTTTTTTCTGTTAGCCGCAGAGGCATGAAAAATCCGCATAACCGCAGCGTTGACATAGCTGGCGTTAAGCCTTTATATATCCGCAGTGCTTACGTATTGGTAGGTATCTATTGCTCGCGCATTTCACGCTACAGCGAAAGGGTATTCGCGGGGGATATAATGTCCCTGTTCCCCCGGCCAGGTGAAAGACGTCAGTAATTGCCAGAAGAGGTGCGTTGCCCAGGTAACCGTATTGGAGGAACCAGTCCGGGGAAGATACGTGAGGGGGAGCAACGCCGAGGTGAAAGAGCGTCTGGTCACGCTCCTCGCCGGCCACAGGGGCTGAATCCCCTGGGTTGTCACCAGAAACGTTCGCAGTCGGGCGTTTCATACCCGAACACCTCAGCGCCCAAAGCGGTGAGTCGGGTCTACAAGGTGGAGCACTTCTGGGTGACATCGTAGTTGTTTATCACTCTGCGCCACCCTGTTTATCGCTCTTCCCTTGTGCCATGGCTGAATAATTTGGCCTGGCTTATTAAGACATTTTGTTGCGATCCGGCGGCGTCCAGCCCCTGCCAGGATCGGTGCTCAGGAATCGTTTTAATAAGTCAGGCCCCCTGACACGAGGTTGTTATGACAGATCTAGTCGTCGCCAAATTTGGCGGCACCAGCGTTGCTGATTTTGACGCAATGAACCGCAGCATCGATGTGGCGCTGCTCGATGCCAATACCCGTATTGTTGTGCTCTCCGCCTCTGCCGGCGTGACCAACATTCTGGTGGCCTTAGCGGGAGGGCTGGAACCCACCGAACGTTTTTCCCAGCTGGACGCTCTGCGTCAGATCCAGTTCAATATTCTGGAGCGTTTGCGTTATCCCAACGTGATCCGCGAAGAGATTGAGCGCTTGCTGGAAAATATCACGACGCTGGCGGAAGCCGCCGCGCTCGCCTCCTCAACCGCCCTGACTGACGAACTGGTCAGCCATGGCGAACTGATGTCCACCCTGCTGTTTGTGGAAATTCTGCGTGAACGCGGTATTCAGGCGCAGTGGTTTGACGCCCGTAAAGTGCTGCGCACTAACGATCGCTTTGGCCGCGCCGAACCGGACATCGCCGCCGTCGCCGAACTGACCCAGCAGCAGCTGGCGCCGCGCCTGGCGGAAGGCCTGGTGGTGACCCAGGGCTTTATCGGCAGCGAAGCGAAAGGCCGCACCACCACCCTCGGCCGCGGCGGCAGCGATTATACCGCCGCTCTGCTCGGCGAAGCGCTGAATGCCACCCGCGTCGATATCTGGACCGATGTCCCGGGGATCTATACTACCGACCCGCGCGTCGCGCCGGCGGCGAAACGCATCGACGTCATCGCCTTTGAAGAGGCAGCGGAAATGGCCACCTTTGGCGCCAAAGTGCTGCATCCGGCGACCCTGCTGCCTGCCGTGCGCAGCGATATCCCGGTGTTTGTCGGCTCCAGTAAAGAGCCTAAAGCGGGCGGTACGCTGGTGTGTAAAACCACCGAGAACCCGCCGCTGTTCCGCGCGCTGGCGCTGCGTCGCCGGCAAACGCTGCTGACGCTGCACAGCCTGAATATGCTGCACTCCCGCGGCTTCCTCGCCGAAGTGTTCGGTATTCTGGCGCGCCATAACATCTCAGTTGATTTGATCACCACCTCCGAAGTGAGCGTGGCCCTGACCATGGACACCACCGGCTCGACCTCTGCGGGCGATACCCTGCTGACCCAGGCGCTGCTGACCGAGCTCTCTTCGCTGTGCCGCGTGGAAGTGGAAGAAAATCTGGCGCTGGTCGCCCTGATTGGCAATGAGCTGTCGAAAGCCTGCGGCGTCGGCAAAGAGGTCTTTGGCGTCCTCGAGCCGTTTAACATCCGCATGATCTGCTATGGCGCCTCCAGCCACAACCTGTGCTTCCTGGTGCCGGGCGACGATGCGGAGAAGGTTGTGCAGAAGCTGCATCATAATTTGTTTGAATAAAATTCCTTAGCACGATAAACAATACCTATAGCCGGGCTCGAACCCGGCTTTTTTATAACAACATCAACACAACCAGCTAACCTGCTCGCCGCCCATCGGGATGGCGCGGCCCGGTTCGCGTATCGCAAGGAACACAACATGCTCGCAACTCTGACGCGGCTGTTCCCGTTATGGGCACTGCTGCTCTCCGTTCTGGCCTATTACACTCCCACTACCTTCACCCCAATTGGCCCATGGGTCACCACCCTGCTGATGCTGATCATGTTCGGTATGGGCGTGCATCTGAAGCTGGAGGATTTCAAACGCGTCCTGTCGCGTCCGGCGCCGGTCGCTGCGGGGATATTTCTGCACTATCTGGTGATGCCGCTCGCCGCCTGGCTGCTGGCGCTGCTGTTTCATATGCCGCCGGAGCTTTCCGCCGGGATGGTGCTGGTCGGCAGCGTCGCCAGCGGAACCGCCTCCAACGTGATGATCTTTCTTGCCAAAGGGGATGTGGCGCTGTCGGTGACCATCTCCTCGGTCTCCACCCTCGTCGGCGTCGTGGCGACACCGCTGCTCACCCGTCTGTACGTCGACGCGCATATTCAGGTCGACGTCATGGGCATGTTGCTCAGCATTCTACAGATTGTGGTCATTCCTATCGCGCTGGGACTGATTGTCCATCATCTGTTGCCGAAGGTGGTGAAAGCGGTAGAGCCGTTCCTGCCCGCCTTCTCGATGGTGTGCATTCTGGCGATCATCAGCGCGGTGGTGGCGGGTTCCGCCGCCCATATCGCCTCCGTCGGCCTGGTGGTGATTATCGCGGTGATCCTGCATAACACTATTGGTCTGCTTGGCGGGTACTGGGGCGGACGTCTGTTTGGTTTTGATGAATCCACCTGCCGTACGCTGGCGATCGAGGTGGGGATGCAGAACTCCGGCCTGGCGGCCGCGCTGGGTAAAATTTACTTCGGCCCGCTGGCGGCGCTGCCAGGCGCGCTGTTCTCCGTCTGGCATAACCTGTCCGGTTCGCTGCTGGCCGGGTACTGGTCAGGAAAGCCCATCGCCAAAAAAGCCGACAAGCGCTGAGCGTGATACGTCCGGGCGCAGGCCCGGGCGTGTGCCTGCTTTAGTTGCCATACAGGCTATCAGTAAAATATTCATTGCCGTACACTGGGTGCTCTGGTCTGACTGAGGGCACCACCATGGCACTCCCCCGTATTACACAAAAAGAGATGACCGAGCGCGAACAGCGCGAATTGAAAACGCTGCTTGACCGCGCGCGTATTGCGCATGGCCGCCCGCTGAGCAATGCGGAAACGAACAGCGTGAAAAAGGAATATATCGATAAGCTGATGGCGCAGCGTGAAGCGGAAGCGAAGAAAGCCCGCCAGGTGAGAAAACAGCAGGCTTATAAAACGGATAAGGAAGCGACCTTTTCCTGGTCGGCGAATACGCCGACCCGCGGCAGGCGTTAACGCCCTTTCTTTTTACGTCCCGGCTGGGTGAAACGTTTCCCGTTACCAGCCGGGCGGCCCTTATCGTTGCTATTTTCCATCTTCACCACCGGGCGCTTGATGCCGGGAGTCGCCGCTTTGGCCTTCGGCCTGGCTTTCGGCTTCGCTTCGGAAGAGGAGTTTTCAATCAGCTTGAACAGGTCGATCAGCTCGTCATCGGTTAGATCACGCCATTCACCCAAGGGGATCCCCGTCAGGCTGACGTTCATGATCCGCGTACGCTCAAGCTTCGTCACTTCATAGCCAAAGTGCTCGCACATACGACGGATCTGGCGATTCAGCCCCTGCACCAGAGTGATGCGGAAAACGAACGGCGCCTCTTTCTTCACTTTACATTTTTTCGTCACCGTCCCGAGAATCGGTACCCCCGCGCCCATCCCGCGAATGAACTCATCGGTCACCGGCTTATCGACCGTGACCAGATACTCTTTTTCATGGTCGTTGCCGGCGCGCAGGATCTTGTTCACCAGATCGCCATGGTTGGTGAGGAAGATCAGCCCCTGAGAATCTTTATCCAGACGGCCAATAGGGAAGATACGCTTGCTGTGGTTGACGAAATCGACAATGTTGTCGCGCTCGCCGTCTTCCGTGGTGCTCACAATGCCGACCGGCTTATTCAGCGCAATCAGCACCAGATCATCCGCTTCACGCGGCTCAATCAACCGTCCGTTAACTTTGACTAAATCGCCAGGCTTCACCTGATCGCCAATGGTGGCGCGCTTGCCATTGATAAAGACGTTGCCTTGTTCAATAAAGCGGTCCGCTTCGCGACGCGAGCAGATGCCGCTTTCGCTGATGTATTTATTTAATCGGGTTGATGAGTCGGGCAGCATAGATTCTCCTGTAAAAGCGAAATATACCCTACCTTGTGGGCGAGAAAAAAGATGTGCCTTTGCGCCCTCCGGAGCAAGGTGTGATCGACTACGCCTTTTTTCACAAAAGTGTCCCGCTCAACGCCTGGCAACTTTGCATGATGAAATATCACAGAATCAGCGATTTAGCGTGCAATGCACAAAGGTGCCAACAACCCGCTATTGATAACGCAAATGTGCAAGATTATTCGCCAGATTAGGGTGATGAAATAAAAGAAAATCGCTTTAAACGGTGGCTCTAATAGGGTTATATCAGATCAACAGCACAAACCCGCGATTTGCACAAATGTGCAGGAGCCTGCAGATGACCATGGAAAACAGTGACGATATCCGGCTGATTGTCAAAATCGCCCAGCTCTATTACGAGCAGGATATGACTCAGGCGCAAATTGCTCGCGAGCTGGGGATCTATCGCACCACCATCAGTCGCCTGCTGAAGCGCGGCCGCGAGCAGGGCATTGTTACCATCGCCATCAACTATGACTACAATGAAAACCTGTGGCTCGAGCAACAGCTCAAGCAAAAATTTGGCCTGAAAGAGGCGGTGGTTGCCAGCAGCGATGGGCTGCTGGAAGAAGAACAGCTGAGTGCGATGGGCCAGCATGGCGCCCTGCTTGTCGATCGGTTGCTGGAGCCAGGCGATATCATCGGTTTTTCATGGGGCCGCGCCGTGCGTTCGCTGGTGGAGAACCTGCCGCAGGCCAGCCAGTCACGCCAGGTGATCTGCGTCCCCATCATCGGTGGACCTTCCGGTAAACTGGAGAGCCGCTACCATGTGAACACCTTAACCTACGGCGCGGCAGCCAGACTGAAAGCGGAATCCCACCTTGCCGATTTTCCAGCCCTGCTGGATAACCCGCTGATCCGCAACGGCATCATGCAGTCCCAGCACTTTAAAACCATCTCATCCTACTGGGACAGCCTGGATGTGGCGCTGGTGGGTATTGGTTCACCGGCCATTCGCGACGGCGCAAACTGGCACGCCTTCTACGGCAGCGAAGAGAGCGACGATCTCAACGCCCGCCACGTCGCCGGGGATATCTGTTCGCGTTTCTACGATATTAACGGCGGGTTAGTCGATACCAATATGAGCGAAAAAACCCTGTCGATCGAAATGGCGAAGCTGCGCCAGGCTCGCTATTCCATCGGCATCGCCATGGGGGAAGAGAAATACTCTGGCATTCTTGGCGCATTGCACGGACGCTATATTAATTGTCTGGTGACAAACAGAGAAACGGCTGAGTTATTACTGAAATAACACACAGGATATGATTTCACGCAGCACCCGCTGCGGGGGATCCCTTTATCTAAAGAAATGGGAGTGAATAATGAATACTTGGTTAAATTTAAAAGATAACGTCATTATCGTGACCGGCGGCGCCTCGGGAATTGGGCTGGCCATTGTCGATGAATTATTATCACAAGGTGCTCATGTCCAGATGATTGATATTCATGGCGGCGATCGTCATCACAATGGCGATAATTATCACTTCTGGCCGACGGATATTTCCAGCGCGACAGAGGTGCAACAGACTATCGATGCCATTATTCAGCGCTGGTCGCGTATTGATGGTTTGGTCAATAACGCTGGCGTGAATTTCCCGCGTTTATTAGTCGACGAAAAAGCACCGGCCGGCCGCTATGAATTAAACGAAGCCGCTTTTGAAAAAATGGTCAATATCAACCAGAAAGGGGTGTTTTTCATGTCGCAGGCGGTGGCGCGTCAAATGGTCAAACAGCGCGCCGGTGTGATTGTCAATGTCTCTTCGGAGAGCGGCCTGGAAGGCTCTGAAGGTCAAAGCTGCTACGCCGCGACCAAGGCCGCGCTCAACAGCTTTACCCGCTCCTGGTCCAAAGAATTGGGTAAATATGGGATCCGCGTGGTCGGCGTTGCGCCGGGGATCCTCGAAAAAACCGGTCTGCGGACACCGGAATATGAAGAGGCGCTGGCCTGGACGCGCAATATCACCGTCGAGCAACTTCGCGAGGGATATACCAAAAACGCCATTCCCATCGGGCGGGCAGGAAAACTCTCAGAAGTCGCTGATTTTGTTTGCTATCTCTTGTCAGCGCGCGCCAGCTACATCACCGGAGTCACCACTAACATTGCCGGCGGAAAAACGCGCGGTTAAGGAGGCAGTATGGTTCACGCTATCTTCTGCGCCCACGGCCAGCTGGCCGGGGCCATGCTTGATTCGGTATGCATGGTCTACGGCGAGGTTAACGTCAGCGCCGTCGCGTTTGTCCCCGGCGAAAACGCGGCGGATATCGCCATTAACCTGGAAAAGTTAGTAAGCGCCCACACCGATGAGGAGTGGGTAATCGCGGTAGATTTGCAGTGCGGAAGCCCATGGAATGCCGCAGCCGGGCTGGCAATGCGTCACCCGCAGATCCGGGTGATTAGCGGCCTGTCGCTGCCGCTGGCGCTCGAGCTGGTGGATAACCAGTATACCCTGAGCGCCGATGACTTATGCCAGCATCTGCAGGCCATCGCCAGTCAGTGCTGTGTGGTCTGGCAGCAGCCAGAAACCGTTGAGGAGGAGTTCTGATGCAAATTACCCTCGCCCGTATTGATGACCGACTGATTCATGGCCAGGTCACCACCGTGTGGTCAAAAGTCGCCAACGCCCAGCGGATAATTATCTGCAATGACGATGTATTTAACGATGAGGTTCGCCGGACCCTGTTGCGCCAGGCGGCTCCGCCAGGCATGAAGGTAAACGTTGTCAGTCTGGAAAAAGCGGTTGCGGTCTATCATAACCCGCAATATCAGGACGAGACCGTCTTTTATTTATTTACCAATCCACACGATGTTTTAACGATGGTGCGCCAGGGCGTGCAGATCGCCACGTTAAATATTGGTGGCATGGCCTGGCGACCCGGTAAAAAACAGCTAACCAAAGCCGTTTCTTTGGATCCGCAGGATATTCAGGCATTCCGTGAACTCGATAAACTGGGCGTAAAACTCGATTTACGCGTGGTCGCATCAGATCCGTCAGTCAATATTCTCGACAAAATTAACGAAACAGCTTTCTGCGAATAAAAAATAGCGCCTGTTGTGATATGCCGTAGCAGGCAGGATGACTCACACCTTAAAGGTCATAAATTATGGAAATTAGTACCCTACAGATAATAGCCATATTTATTTTTTCCTGTATTGCCGGAATGGGCAGCGTGCTGGATGAATTTCAGACCCATCGGCCCCTTATCGCCTGTACCGTGATTGGCCTCATCCTGGGCGATTTAAAAACCGGGGTTATGCTCGGCGGTACGCTGGAGCTGATCGCCCTCGGCTGGATGAACGTGGGGGCAGCGCAGTCGCCAGATTCGGCGCTGGCCAGCATTATCTCCGCCATTCTGGTGATTGTGGGCCACCAGAGCATTGCCACCGGTATCGCCATTGCTCTGCCGGTGGCCGCCGCCGGGCAGGTGCTGACCGTTTTCGCCCGTACCATTACCGTGGTGTTCCAGCACGCCGCGGACAAAGCGGCCGAGGAGGCGCGCTTTCGCACCATCGACCTGCTGCATGTCTCCGCACTGGGGGTGCAGGCACTGCGCGTGGCAATCCCGGCGCTGGTGGTCTCGCTGTTCGTTAGCGCGGATATGGTCAGCAGTATGCTCAGCGCGATCCCGGAATTCGTCACCCGCGGCCTGCAGATTGCCGGTGGTTTCATTGTCGTCGTGGGCTACGCGATGGTGCTGCGAATGATGGGCGTGAAATACCTGATGCCCTTCTTTTTCCTCGGTTTTCTCGCCGGGGGTTATCTCGACTTCAGCCTGCTGGCCTTCGGCGGCGTGGGCGTCATCATCGCGCTGATCTACATCCAGCTCAATCCACAGTGGCGTAAGGCTGAACCCGCCGCCTCCACTGCCCCCTCTGCCCCCGCCCTTGACCAGCTTGACGACTAATGGAGCCGAAAATGAAACAGAAAAAAATCACGCAAGGCGACCTGGTGAGCATGTTTCTCCGCTCCAACCTCCAGCAGGCCTCCTTTAACTTCGAACGTATTCATGGCCTGGGGTTTTGCTACGACATGATCCCGGCGATCAAACGCCTGTATCCGCTCAAAGCCGATCAGGTCGCGGCGCTGAAGCGTCATCTGGTGTTCTTTAATACCACGCCGGCGGTGTGTGGCCCGGTGATCGGCGTCACCGCCGCCATGGAGGAGGCCCGGGCTAACGGCGCGGCCATTGACGATGGCGCTATCAACGGCATCAAAGTGGGTCTGATGGGCCCGCTGGCCGGCGTCGGCGACCCGCTGGTCTGGGGCACGCTGCGGCCGATTACTGCGGCCCTTGGCGCCTCGCTGGCCCTCTCCGGCAACATTCTGGGACCTTTGTTATTTTTCTTTATTTTCAATGCAGTGCGGCTGGCAATGAAGTGGTACGGCCTGCAACTGGGCTTCCGTAAAGGGGTCAATATCGTCAGCGATATGGGCGGTAACCTGCTGCAGAAGCTGACTGAAGGCGCCTCCATTCTCGGCCTGTTTGTCATGGGGGTGCTGGTGACCAAATGGACCACCATCAATGTGCCGCTGGTGGTTTCCCAAACGCCCGGTGCAGACGGCGCCACCGTCACGATGACCGTCCAGAACATCCTCGATCAGCTCTGCCCCGGCCTGCTGGCGCTGGGCCTGACGCTACTGATGGTGCGTCTGCTGAACAAGAAAGTGAATCCGGTCTGGCTGATTTTCGCCCTTTTCGGCTTAGGCATTATCGGCAACGCCCTCGGCTTTCTGTCCTGATTATTCCGCCCCGGCGATGCCGGGGTGACGTCAACAACATAGCCCCGAAAGATGAAGGGGATGAGGTGGTTTATGCAAACAACAACGGCCCTGCGCCTGTATGGCAAACGAGACCTGCGCCTGGAAACCTTTACCCTCCCGGCGATGCAGGACGATGAGATCCTCGCCCGGGTGGTCACGGACAGCCTGTGTCTTTCCTCATGGAAAGAGGCCAATCAGGGTGCCGATCATAAAAAGGTGCCAGATGATGTGGCCACCAGGCCCATTATTATCGGTCATGAATTCTGCGGCGAAATCCTTGCCGTCGGTAAAAAGTGGCAGCATAAGTTTCAGCCAGGGCAGCGCTACGTGATCCAGGCCAACCTGCAGTTGCCCGACCGACCCGACTGCCCCGGCTACTCATTCCCATGGATCGGTGGCGAAGCCACCCATGTGGTGATCCCCAATGAGGTGATGGCGCAGGATTGCCTGCTCACCTGGGAGGGGGATACCTGGTTTGAAGGATCGCTGGTGGAGCCGCTCTCCTGCGTCATTGGCGCTTTCAACGCCAATTATCATCTGCAGGAGGGGAGTTACAACCACGTGATGGGGATCCGTCCTCAGGGACACACTCTGATCCTGGGCGGGACGGGGCCGATGGGGCTGCTGGCTATCGACTATGCGCTGCACGGCCCCATCAATCCTTCACTACTGGTAGTGACCGATACCAATAAGCCGAAGCTCAGCTACGCCCGCCGTCATTACCCCTCTGAGCCGCAGACGCTGATCCACTACCTCGACGGCCATGAGGCCAGTCGCGATACGCTGCTGGCGCTCAGCGGCGGCCATGGCTTCGACGATATCTTCGTGTTTGTGCCAAACGAACAGCTGATCACCCTGGCCTCCTCGTTGCTGGCTCCGGACGGCTGCCTGAACTTCTTTGCTGGCCCCCAGGATAAGCAATTCAGCGCCCCGATCAACTTCTACGACGTGCACTACGCCTTCACCCACTACGTCGGCACCTCCGGCGGTAATACTGACGATATGCGCGCCGCGGTGGCGCTGATGCAGGCGAAAAAGGTCCAGACGGCGAAAGTGGTCACCCATATTCTCGGCCTGAACGCCGCGGGCGAAACCACCCTCGATCTGCCTGCCGTCGGCGGGGGAAAAAAGCTGGTGTATACCGGAAAAGCCTTCCCGCTCACGCCGCTGGGCGAGATCGCCGATCCCGAACTGGCAGCGATTGTGGCGCGTCACCATGGGATCTGGTCCCAGGAGGCTGAAGCGTATCTGCTGGCCCACGCGGAGGATATTACGCATGATTAACCGCGATACGCTGCTGTGCATCTCCCTGGCGGGTCGCCCCGGCAACTTCGGCACCCGCTTTCATAACTATCTGTATGACAAGCTGGGATTGAACTACCTCTACAAAGCCTTTACGACTAAGGATATTGAGGCGGCGGTAAAAGGGGTTCGCGCATTGGGTATCCGCGGCTGTGCGGTCTCCATGCCGTTTAAAGAGAGCTGCATACCGTTTCTTGACGCGATCGATCCGTCAGCAAAAGTCATCGACTCCGTCAACACCATCGTCAACGACGACGGGAAGTTAACCGGGCTAAACACCGATTACATCGCGGTCAAAAGCCTGATCGCCAGCCATCGGCTCGATACCAACGCCAGAGTGATGATTCAGGGTAGCGGCGGCATGGGGAAAGCCGTCATTGCCGCCTTCCGTGATGCCGGTTTCCGCGACGTGATCATTGCGGCCCGCAATCGCCAGCGCGGCCTGGCGCTGGCAAAACAGTATGGCTTTCAGTGGCAGCCCCTGCCCGAAGGGATCGCAGCCGAGATTCTGGTCAATGTCACACCGCTGGGCATGGCGGGGGGAGCGGAAAGCAACACGCTGGCGTTCAGCGAGGCCATGGTGGCCCAGGCCAGCGTCGTGTTTGACGTGGTCGCGTTGCCGGCGGAAACTCCGCTGATCCGCCTGGCGCAACAACGGGGTAAGCAAACCATCAGCGGTGCGGAAGTTATTGCCCTGCAAGCCGTCGAGCAGTTCGCCCTTTATACCGGCGTACGGCCGGATAATGCGCTGGTGGCAGAAGCCTCGGCGTTTGCCAGAAGCTAGTGTCTCCCTCCCGGGAAAGGCGTCAGCCACCTCCCGGGAGGGCTATCGCGCCACAAAAGAAGCGACATAAACGGGGAAAATAACCCGTCTTAGTAGTCATCCCGTTCGTCGTCTTCATCCGGCTGCTCCATCACGCTGTAAGCCACCGAGCAGAACAGGCTGTTCAGACGCTTCATATCCCCCAGCAGCGCCAGGTGCAACGTACTGGTTTCGATGCTCTGCACGTTCTGCTGATGCAGACGGTCAACGTGCGCATGCGAGTAGCGGCGGTTAAGAATGCGGAACCGGTGTTTGCTGCGCCGCAGGCGGCGGGCGCTGGGCACATCGCTGGAGAAGAAGACCGACATCGCCAGCTGCAGGTTGCTGAGCAGCAGATCGTACAGGGCGTCCAGCTCCTTTAACCCTTCTACCGAGAAGGCGCGCCGCGCCGCCAGCGATTTATCGGCGATCTCGCTGCCCATTCGCTCGACGATATCGGACGCCTGTTCGAGGTTTAACGACATCTCAATAATTTCCGCCCAGCGCCGGGATTCCTCTTCCGCCAGCTCATCCTTTGGCATTCGCGCCAGATAGAGCTTAATAGCGGTGTAAAGTACGTTGATATCATCCGCCATACGGCGCAGCTCTTTCTCCTGACGCGGTTCGCCATGCATCACCTTGTGCAGGCTCTCCAGCATCTGCTCCATCGCGTCACCAATACGCAGCGTCTCACGCGCGGCATTGGCCAGCGCCAGCGCCGGGGTGTCCAGCGCCGACGGGTCGAGATGCTTGGGTTTGAGATGGTTATCCAGCTCGGGCTCATCGCGGATCAGACGCTGGCACAGCTTCGCCATCGGTCCGGCAAAGGGCACCATCGCGATGCAGCGCAGCAGGTTGTAAAAGACGTGGAAGTAGATAACCAGCTCGGACTCGGCCAACGGCAGCTTGTGCATCGCCGCGGCCAGCGGATGGACGAACGGCAGAATAATCAGGCTCCCCACCAGCTTAAACAGCAGGCTGCCCAGCGCCACCCGGCGCGCCGCCGCGTTCGCCGCGCTGTTGTTAAGCATCGCCAGCAGCCCCGATCCCAGGTTGGCGCCAATCACCAGACACAGCGCCACCGGGAAAGAGATCGCTCCCGCCGCGGTCAGCGTCGCCGTTAACAGCACCGCCGCCAGGCTGGAGTAGCTAATGATTGCAAATACGGCGCCAATCAAGGCATCCAGCATGATATCGCCGGTCAGCGAGGCGAAAATCACCTGCACGCCGTTCGCCTGGGTTATGGGGTGTACGGCCTGGACAATCAGCTCGAGGGCCAACAGGATCAGCCCCAGACCAATCCCCACCCGTCCAAGCTGCCCGGCGCGGGTCTGCTTGCGGCCGAGGAAGAAAATCACCCCGATAAATATCAACAACGGCGACAGCCACGACAGGTCGAAGGTCAACACCCTCGCCATCAGCGCCGTCCCGACGTCGGCCCCCAGCACCATCACCAGCGCTGGCATCAGACCCACTAAATCCTGGGCGACAAATGAGGTCACCAGCATGGTGGTGGCGTTACTGCTTTGCACCAGCGCAGTCACGCCAAGACCCGCGCAGAAGGCGAGCGGCTTTTTCTCTACGCTGCTACTGAGAACGGTACGCAGGCGAGCGCCATAGACGCGCATCACCCCGGTACGCACGATATGCGTGCCCCACACCAGCAGAGCAACCGCGGACAACAGGTGTAGCAGAGTTAACACGGAATCAGCTTCTCCTTATCGTTATAGGTTTTCCGAAGTTCAGGAACCTATCTCAGTATAAGGGGTTAACCTCAATAAAGAGACAAGGCGCTCACAGAGCGCCTTGTTTGTTGTAAGGAAAGATGACGACTAGTCCGCATCATAGCCCAGATTAGGCGCTAACCAGCGCTCGACCTCCGCCGGCGTCATTCCTTTACGCAGCGCGTAATCTTCGACCTGATCGCGCTGGATCTGCGCCACGGCGAAGTACTTGCTGTCCGGATGGCTGAAGTACCAGCCGGAAACCGATGCGCCCGGCCACATGGCGAACGATTCGGTGAGCTTCATGCCGGTATGGGCTTCGACGTCCAGTAGCTGCCAGATGGTCCCCTTTTCGGTATGCTCCGGACAGGCCGGATATCCCGGCGCCGGTCGGATCCCCTGGTAGTTCTCGCGAATAAGCTCCTCATTGCTGAGGTTCTCATTGGCCGCATATCCCCAGTAAACCTTGCGCACTTTCTCATGCAAATACTCGGCAAAGGCCTCCGCCAGACGATCGGCGATGGCTTTAATCATGATCTTGTTATAGTCATCATGCTGCGCTTCATAGGCGTCCGCCAGCGCGTCCTCTTCCAGGCCGCCGGTCACGGCGAAGGCGCCGATGTAGTCCGCCTTGCCGCTCAGCTTCGGCGCGACAAAATCGGCGAGGCAGTAGTTGGCGAAGCCAACCTTCTCCGTCTGCTGGCGCAGATGATGGCTCACCGTCAGCACGTGGGTGCGGGTTTCATCGCGATAGATTTCAATATCGTCGCCCACGCGGTTGGCCGGGAACAGACCCACCACGCCGCGCGGGTTCAGGGTTTTCTCTGCGCTCAGCTTATCCAGCAGCTCGTTAGCATCTTTGAACAGGCGCTGCGCCTCTTCCCCTACCACTTCATCTTCCAGAATGCGCGGATATTTACCCGCCAGCGACCAGGTCATGAAGAACGGCGTCCAGTCGATGTAGTTGCGCAGAGTCTCGATACTGGCTTCCACCGTCTGTACTCCCAGACGATGAGCCACCGGCGGCGTGTAGCTCTCCCAGTCAAAGGCCAGATCGTTTTCCCGCGCGGCGGCAAGGGTCACCGGCGGCGTACGCGGTTTTTTACGCCCATGCTGGATACGCACCGTTTCATACTCTTTGCGCGTGCGGGCGACAAACTCGTCGCGCTGCGTGTCCGAGAGCAGCGCAGACACCACGCCGACGGTGCGCGAGGCGTTCTGTACGTAAACGGTCGGGCCGCTGTAGTTCTGCTCGATTTTCACCGCCGTATGCGCTTTCGAGGTGGTCGCGCCGCCTATCAGCAGCGGGATGGTAAAGCCCTGGCGCTCCATCTCTTTCGCCACGTTAACCATCTCGTCCAGCGATGGGGTAATCAGCCCGGAAAGACCAATTAGATCCGCGTTTACCTCTTTGGCCGTTTTGAGAATTTTATCCGCCGGGACCATCACGCCAAGATCGATGATTTCGTAGTTATTGCACTGCAGCACCACCCCGACGATGTTTTTGCCAATGTCATGAACGTCGCCTTTTACCGTGGCAATCACCATTTTGCCGTTACTGGAGCCCTGCTCTTTACTGGCTTCAATAAACGGCTCAAGGTAGGCCACCGCCTGTTTCATTACACGGGCGGATTTCACCACCTGCGGCAGGAACATTTTGCCTTCGCCGAACAGATCGCCGACCACGTTCATGCCGTCCATCAGCGGCCCTTCAATGACCTCAATCGGGCGGGCGGCCTGCTGACGCGCTTCTTCGGTGTCCTGTTCGATAAATTCGGTAATGCCCTTAACCAGCGAATATTCGAGGCGTTTTTTTACTTCCCAGGTGCGCCACTCCGCCTGCTGGGCATTCGCGCCGTCGTCCGCTTTGCTGCCGCGATATTTTTCCGCCAGCTCAAGTAACCGTTCGGTACTGTCATCGCGGCGGTTGAGGATCACGTCTTCGACCGCGTCGCGCAGCTCGCGCGGGAGGTCATCATAGATGGCCAGCTGACCGGCGTTGACGATCCCCATGTCCATGCCGTTGCGGATCGCGTAGTAGAGGAATACGGCGTGGATCGCCTCACGTACCGGGTCATTACCGCGGAAGGAGAAGGAGACGTTGGAGACCCCGCCGGAGATCAGCGCATGCGGCAGCTCGCGTTTGATGTCTTCGCAGGCGCCGATAAAGTCCTGTGCGTAGTTGTTATGCTCTTCGATACCGGTGGCGACGGCAAAGATATTGGGGTCGAAGATAATATCTTCCGGCGGAAAGCCGACCTCTTCGGTGAGGATTTTGTAGGCGCGACGGCAAATCTCAATTTTACGTTCGCGGGTGTCGGCCTGACCAACCTCGTCGAAAGCCATCACCACCACCGCGGCGCCGTAGCGGCGAACCAGTTTCGCATGGTGGATAAAGGATTCGACGCCCTCTTTCATCGAAATCGAGTTAACGATGCCTTTGCCCTGAATACATTTCAGGCCCTTTTCAATGACTTCCCACTTGGAGGAGTCGATCATGATCGGCACGCGGGCAATGTCCGGCTCGCCGGCAATCAGGTTAAGGAAACGCACCATCGCCGCTTCCGCGTCGAGCATCCCCTCGTCCATGTTGATATCGATAATCTGCGCGCCGCTTTCCACCTGCTGACGCGCAACGTCCAGCGCTTCGCTGTACTTCTCTTCTTTAATCAGCCGCTTAAATTTCGCCGAGCCGGTGACGTTAGTTCGTTCACCGACGTTAACGAACAGGCTATCGTCGCCGATATTCAACGGCTCCAGGCCGGCGAGGCGGCAGGCCACCGCAATTTCCGGCAACTGACGCGGCGGCAGGCCCGCTACCGCCCGGCTCATGGCGGCGATATGCTCCGGGGTGGTACCGCAGCAGCCGCCAACGATATTGAGGAAACCGGCTTCCGCCCATTCGCGAATTTGCGTCGCCATGGTGTCGGCGTCCAGATCGTATTCGCCGAAGGCGTTGGGCAGGCCGGCGTTCGGGTGCGCGGTGACGTAGCATTCGGCAATGCGCGACAGCTCCTGGACGTACTGCCGCAGCTCGTCCGGCCCGAGGGCGCAGTTCAGACCAAACGATAAGGCTTCGGCGTGACGCAGCGAGTTATAAAAGGCTTCGGTGGTCTGTCCGGAAAGCGTGCGGCCAGAGGCATCGGTAATGGTCCCGGAGATCATCAGCGGTAGGTCAACGCCTAACGCCTCCAGCTCCTCTTTCACCGCATAGATGGCCGCTTTAGCGTTCAGAGTATCAAACACCGTTTCAATCAGGATCAGATCCACGCCGCCTTCCACCAGCGCCCGGGTGGATTCGCGATAGGCGGCCACCAGCTGGTCAAAGGTAATATTACGGAACGCCGGATCGTTCACATCAGGCGAGATAGAGGCGGTGCGGTTGGTCGGGCCAAGCACGCCCGCGACATAGCGCGGTTTTTCCGGCGTGCGGGCCGTCCAGGCGTCGGCGCTGGCGCGGGCCAGCTTCGCCGCGGCAAAGTTGATCTCGGCCGACAGGGATTCCATCTGGTAATCCGCCATCGCGATGGTCGTCGAGTTAAAGGTGTTGGTCTCAATGATATCCGCGCCGGCCTCGAAATAGGCGTCGTGGATCTCGCGGATCACTTCGGGTTTGCTGAGCACCAGCAGGTCGTTGTTGCCTTTCAGGTCGCACGGCCAGTCAGCAAAGCGCTCACCGCGAAAGTCCTGCTCACTCAGACGATAGCCCTGGATCATGGTGCCCATGCCCCCATCCAGAACCAGAATACGTTCTTTTAACTGCTGATGCAGTTGCTCAACTTTGCTGCTCACACTTGCTCCCGACAACGCTCGACTCAGGCCAAATAGCCAACAAACCATACTGGCATAAACCACCGGAGCGGAAAAGACAACAACGGGCAATATGAGACATGTTCAGCTTCACTCCTCCGATGAGTCCGGTTGTGATTGCATTATTGCCAAATAAAACGAAAATTATTTCCACGATACAGAAAAAGGAGTTCGCGATGGCCACTACCCCCATTCCCGCGAAACGCGGCAGAAAACCCGCGGCTGCCACTGCCCAGCAGGCTGGCGGTCAGGTTCAGTCGCTGACCCGCGGCCTGAAATTACTCGAATGGATTGCCGAGTCCCACAGCAGCGTCGCGCTGACCGAACTGGCGCAGCAGGCGGGTCTGCCCAACTCCACGACTCACCGTCTGCTGACCACCATGCAACAGCTGGGCTTCGTCCGCCAGGTTGGCGAGCTGGGTCACTGGGCCGTCGGGGCGCATGCTTTCGTGGTCGGCAGCAGCTTTCTACAAAGCCGCAATCTGCTGGCCATTGTCCACCCGATCCTGCGCCAGCTGATGGAAGATTCCGGTGAAACGGTGAATCTGGCGGTGCTCGACCAGAGCGACCACCAGGCGATCATTATCGATCAGGTGCAGTGCACCCAGCTGATGCGGATGTCGGCGCCAATCGGCGGTAAACTGCCGATGCACGCTTCCGGCGCCGGGAAGGCGTTTCTCGCGCAGCTGAGCGAAGAGCAGGTCACCAGTCTGCTGCACCGTAAAGGGCTGCATGCCTATACGCATGCCACGCTGGTCTCCCCGCTGCATCTGAAGGAAGATTTAGCCCAGACCCGCAAGCGGGGCTACTCTTTCGATGATGAGGAGCACGCGCTCGGCCTGCGCTGCGTCGCCGCCTGCATTTACGATGAACATCGCGAACCGTTCGCGGCAATCTCCATCTCAGGCCCCATCTCGCGTATGACCGATGATCGGGTGACTGAGCTGGGCGCGCTGGTGATCAAGGCGGCGAAGGAAGTGACGCTGGCGTATGGCGGGGTTAAATAAAAAAATGCCCCAGAGGGGCATTTTAAGTAGGCCTGATAAGCGTAGCGCCATCAGGCAGATCGGCGCACCTTGCCGGATGGCGGCGTAAACGCCTTATCCGGTCTACTGTCGGCGCCATAGCGCACGCTAAAACGCTGCTTGCGCCGGTAGGCGTAGACATCTTCCACATGGCCGTTTTTAATCCGCATCTGCAGTGCGCGCCAGTAGTCGGCGCGCAGCAGGTCGGCATGCATCTCTTCAAACAGTGGCCCAATGCGCGGGTCGGCGCACAGCCAGTGGCGGAACTCCTCCGGAAACACATCGCCAGGCGAAACGCTGTACCACGGCTCGCTGGCCAGCTCATCCTCCGGATAGCGCGGCGGCGGGATCTCGCGAAAATTCACTTCCGTCATATAGCAGATTTCATCATAGTCGTAGAACACCACCCGGCCATGGCGGGTGACGCCGAAGTTTTTAAATAACATATCGCCGGGAAAGATGTTGGCGGCGGCCAGCTGGCGGATAGCATTGCCATACTCTTCTACCGCATCACGCAATGCCTGGCCGTTAACCTGCTCCAGCCACAGGTTGAGCGGCACCATTCGCCGTTCAATATAGAGATGGCTGATGACTATGCGGTCGCCGAGATCGGTGAGTTTGTTCCCCGCTTCCGCCTGCAGCAGCGCCAGCAGCGCCGGCGCGATTTGCCGTTTATCCAGCACGAAATTTTCAAACTCCTGGGTGTCCGCCATCCGCCCGACGCGGTCATGCTCCTTTACCAGCTGATAGCAAGCCCGCACATGGGCGGCGGTCATCTCTTTCTGCGGCGCGAAGCGGTCCTTGATCACCTTAAACACCCGGTCAAAGCCCGGCAGGGTAAACACCAGCATCACCATCCCGCGAATACCCGGCGCTTCAATAAACTGCTCATCGCAGCGAGTAATGTAGTGTAGATATTCGCGATAGCTTTCGGTTTTGGCATGCTTCTGACAGCCAATCGCCATGTACAGCTCGGCCGTCGTTTTACCCGGCAAGATCTCGCGCAGCCATTCCACCAGGGCGCCGGGCAACGGCGCATAAACCATAAAATAGGAACGCGCGAAGCCAAAAACGATACTCGCTTCGGCATGGGTTGTGAGGCAGGTGTCAACAAACAGCTCACCCTCTTCGCTGCGGTGGATCGGCAGCAAAAAAGGCAGCGTCGCCATCGGCATGACCAGTTTGCCCACCAGCCAGGCGGCTTTATTGCGGTAGAACAGCTCATTGGCGACCTGCAGATGACAGGTGGCGAGCAGTTCCTCCCCCAGCGCCTCCTGCAGACTGGCAATGATATAGCCGATATCCCGCGCTTTGTTTTGCCACGGTAGCCGCAGCGGCAGATCGGACAGTACTTTACCCAGCAGGTGCGACCAACCGCGTTCCGGAAAGAAATCTTTCGCCAGCGGTCGCGGGAGGGTACGAAAGGGTCGCTCGGGCTGCGAGCTGAAAATAAAGAGCCGCTCGGGGGTCAGCGAGCGGTGGTCAAACAGGCGGCAATAGACCGAATTGAAAAAGCTCTCAGCAATTTCAAAGCGAGGGTAATCCGGTAAAAGTTGGGTGTACTGCTGTTTCACCCGCAGAAGAAAATCGACGTCGGTGCTTTTCCCTTCGGTGATGCAGCGCAGCTGCTCTACTACCAGGCCCACGTGGTGATCGTAGAGATGGATCCGCTGCTTCATCGCCTGCTGCACGGCGTGCCAGTCAGCCTGTTCAAAGCGCTGCTGCGCGCCGGAAGTGACTTCAAGAAAACGCCCATACTGCGCGTCAAATCCCTGCAATATCGTTTGGGCAATCAGTAATTCCAGACCACGCGTCATCGCTTTCCCCCATCCGGCGCTACGTCATGCCGGATGGCGCGCTCGCTTATCCGGCCTGCGTCCTCTTGCAGGCCCGGTCAGCGTCGCGCCACCGGGCATGGCTTAAAACTGATCTTCTTCGGTCGAGCCGGTCAGCGCCGTTACCGACGAGGTACCGCCCTGGATAATGGTGGTGACCTTGTCGAAGTAGCCGGTGCCCACTTCCTGCTGATGCGAGACGAAGGTGTAGCCTTCCGGCCCGGCGGCGAATTCCGGCTGCTGCACTTTCTCAACATAGTGGCGCATCCCCTCACCCTGAGCGTAGGCATGGGCGAGGTCGAACATGTTGAACCACATGCTGTGGATCCCCGCGAGGGTAATAAACTGGTATTTGTATCCCATGTCCGACAACTGCTGCTGGAAGCTGGCGATGGTTTTATCATCGAGATTTTTCTTCCAGTTAAACGACGGCGAGCAGTTATAGGCCAGCAGTTTGCCCGGGAAACGCGCATGGATAGCCTCGGCAAAGCGGCGCGCCTGCTCGAGATCCGGTTTCGACGTTTCACACCACACCAGATCCGCATACGGCGCGTAGGCCAGCCCGCGGCTGATCGCCTGCTCGATCCCGGCGTGGGTGCGGAAGAACCCTTCGCTGGTGCGATCCCCGGTAATAAACTCACGATCGTACGGATCGCAGTCTGAGGTAATTAAATCCGCGGCGTCGGCATCGGTACGGGCGATGACCAGCGTCGGGACCCCCATCACGTCGGCCGCCAGACGCGCCGCCACCAGCTTCTGAATCGCCTCCTGAGTCGGAACCAGCACTTTACCGCCCATATGGCCGCACTTCTTCACCGATGCCAGCTGATCTTCGAAGTGAACAGCCGCTGCACCGGCTTCAATCATCGATTTCATCAGCTCAAAGGCGTTCAGGACGCCGCCAAAACCGGCCTCCGCATCCGCCACGATCGGCAGGAAGTAGTCGATAAAGCGCGGATCGTTCGGTTCAATTCCCGCTGACCACTGGATCTGATCGGCGCGGCGGAAGGTGTTGTTGATCCGATCCACCACCGCCGGTACCGAGTTGGCCGGATACAGCGATTGATCCGGATACATGCTGGACGCCAGGTTAGCATCCGCCGCCACCTGCCAGCCGGAGAGATAAATGGCTTCGATACCCGCCTTCGCCTGCTGCAAGGCCTGGCCGCCGGTCAGCGCGCCGAGACTGTTGACGTACCCTTTTTTCGCCTCCCCGTGCAGCAGACGCCATAGTTTCGCCGCGCCAAGCTGCGCCAGCGTGCATTCCGGATTCACCGAGCCGCGTAACTTCACCACCTCTTCCGCGCTGTAGGGACGGGTAATGCCTTCCCAGCGCGGGTTCGTCCATTCTTTGTTTAATTCTTCGATTTGTTGGGTACGGGTTTTCATGTGCAGATGCTCCATATAATTTCCTGGCTCCCCAGGCTCATAGGTGAAGGACTAAATGGCGAACCACACCATCTGGCGATTAGGCCAGCATGCGGTAGCCCGGCAATGTCAGAAAATCAATTAGCTCGTCGGAGGTGGTGATCTGCTCCATCAGTCGCGCCGCATCGTCAAAGCGGCCGTGGCTGAAGCGGTGCTCTCCCAGCTCCTCCTGAATCACCATCAGCTCTTCCGCCAGCCACTGGCGGAACAGCGCCTTAGTGACTGGGGTACCGTCGTTCAGGGTTTTCTGATGATGGATCCACTGCCAGATAGAGGTGCGCGAGATCTCGGCCGTTGCGGCGTCTTCCATCAGGCCATAAATCGGTACGCAGCCGTTGCCGGAGATCCACGCTTCGATGTACTGCACCGCCACGCGAATGTTGGCGCGCATTCCGGCTTCCGTGCGTTCGCCCTCGCAGGGAGCCAGCAGTTGTTCAGCGGTAATTGGCGCATCCTCGCTCCGGGTGACCGAGAGCTGATTCGGCTTATCGCCCAGCACGCGGTCAAACACCGCCATGGCGGTATCCGCCAGGCCCGGGTGGGCGATCCAGGTCCCATCGTGACCGTTGTTGGCCTCCAGCTCTTTATCGGCGGTGACTTTACTCAGCACCTGGCGGTTACGTTCGGTATCTTTGCTCGGGATAAACGCCGCCATACCGCCCATCGCAAACGCGCCGCGTTTGTGGCAGGTCTTAATCAACAAGCGTGAGTAGGCGCTGAGGAAGGGTTTATCCATCGTCACCACCTGCCGGTCCGGCAGTACGCGATCCGGATGGTTTTTCAGCGTCTTGATATAGCTGAAGATGTAATCCCAGCGGCCGCAGTTCAGGCCAACAATATGGTCGCGCAGCGCATGCAGGATCTCATCCATCTGGAACACCGCTGGCAGCGTCTCAATCAGCAGCGTGGCCTTGATGGTGCCGCGCGGCAGGTCAAAGCGATCTTCCGTAAAACTGAAGACATCGTTCCACCATGCCGCCTCCTGCCAGGCCTGTGTTTTTGGCAGATAGAAGTAGGGACCACTTCCTTTCGCCAGCAGCGCCTGGTAGTTATGAAAGAAATAGAGCGCAAAATCGAACAGGCTGCCGGGGATGGCCTCATTACGCCAGGTCACATGCTTTTCCGGCAGATGCAGGCCGCGCACACGGCATACCAGCACAGCGGGATTGGGCTGCAACTGATAGATTTTGCCGGCCTCGTTGGTGTAGCTGATGGTTCCGTTCACGGCATCGCGCAGGTTGATTTGACCATCAATGACTTTGCGCCAGTCAGGCGCCAGCGAATCCTCAAAGTCCGCCATAAAGACTTTGACGTTGGCATTCAGCGCGTTAATGACCATCTTGCGCTCGACGGGGCCGGTGATTTCCACGCGGCGATCCTGCAAATCAGCCGGGATACCGCGAATAGTCCAGTCGCCATTTCTAATGGAAGCAGTTTCCGAAATAAAATCCGGAAGCTGCCCGTCGTCAATAGCCTGCTGTTGCTGCAAACGCGCGGCCAGCAGCTTATTGCGCGCCGGCGTAAAGCGGCTCACCAGTTCCGTCAGAAATTCTACCGCCTCAGGCGTTAAGATCTGCTTCTCCTGCTCGCCATAGGGCTGACTAAAGGCCAGTTCATCGGTGATTGTCGCCTGCTGCGTCATTGTGCTGCTCCTCTTGGTTGATCCGCTGGAAGCGAGCGAAAGATCGTTGTGCAGTTTTCGCTCAGCACAATTAAGACTACTCAATTAATTTCCAAAATCAAAAACAATTTCCATTTTAATTTTAAATTATCATTAACACATTGATAACAATGAAATTAAAGTTATCATCGTGTATGAAGTGAATTTCGGAAATAAAAAAGGCACCCGAAGGTGCCAGAGGCAAAATGCTGAAACGCTTTAGGATCGTCTCACGTAGAGTATTATTCCAGCGTCGGATTCATATGACGCAGATCGTATGGCGTAATCTGGTAGACGTAATAGTTAAGCCAGTTAGCGAACAGCAGATTGCCGTGGCTGCGCCAGGTGGCGCGCGGTTTGTTCTGCGGGTCGTTTTGTGGGAAATAGTTATGAGGTATCTCAGGGTTCAAACCGGCTTCCACATCGCGGAAATATTCACTTGCCAGGGTATTGGCATCGTACTCCGGGTGGCCGGTGACAAAGGCGATGCGCTTATCTTTGCTGGCGAACAAATACGCATCGCCCTCTTCCGTCTCCGCGAGGATCTCAAGATCGGTATAGTCGCGAATAAGTCCGGCCGGAAAATCAGCATAGCGTGAGTGCGGGGCCAGGAAAGAGTCGTCGAAACCGCGGGTCAGTAAGGCGTGCGGATGAAGAATATGGTGTTCATAGACGCCGGAAATCTTTTCGGCGCGGGTCTGCTTGGGAATGCCGTACAGAATATTCAGCGCGGCCTGAACCGCCCAACAGACGAACAGCGTCGAAGTGACGTGATCCTTGGCCCACTCCAGCACCTGTTTGATCTGCGGCCAGTAAGCAACATCGTTAAACTCAACCAGGCCTAAAGGAGCGCCGGTAACAATCAGGCCGTCAAAGTTCTGATCGCAGATCTCATCGAAATTACAGTAAAAGTTATTCAGATGCTCCGCAGGGGTATTACGCGACTCGCGCGCATCGATACGTAATAACTGGATATCCACCTGCAGCGGAGAGTTTGATAGCAGACGCAGGAACTGATTTTCCGTCTCGATTTTCTTCGGCATCAGGTTGAGGATTAACACCTTCAGGGGGCGGATTTCCTGAGTCGTTGCACGTGTTGTCGTCATTACGAAGACGTTTTCATTGCGCAAGAAATTGACGGCTGGCAGCTCGTCCTGCACCCGAATTGGCATAACTGTATTACCTCATAGCATACGTATAAACGTTTAGACATCCAGATAGCTGAAGATAACCAGGAATCGGGTGAATGTCGAGTCTGCATGTTCACGGTGAGAAAATTTCACGGCGCTTGTTGAGTTAGAATATAAGAATGTAGAAAAGGAGAAAGTATGGTTATTAACATCCGCCGTTCCCGGCCTGATGAAGGGGATAAACTGACTGCGATCTGGTGTCGGTCGGTCGACGCCACGCATGATTTTCTGACAAAAGCGTATCGAAAGGAGCTGGAGGAGATGGTACGCGCATTTTTACCGGAGGCTCCGCTGTGGGTGGCGGTTAATACGGAAGACCAGCCGATCGCCTTTATGCTGCTGACCGGAGATCATATGGATGCGCTGTTCGTCGATCCGGATGTCCGCGGCTGTGGCGTGGGGAAGTTGCTGATTGAGCATGCGCTGTCGTTAACGCCGAAGCTGACGACCAATGTAAATGAGCAGAATGAACAAGCGGTCGGGTTTTATCAGAAGATGGGTTTTAGGGTGACAGGGCGCTCTGAAACGGACGATCTGGGGCAACCGTATCCGTTATTGAATTTGATGTATGAGCAGCAGGCTGAAGCAGACTACGATTGACGTCGGTAACTTTGCGGCATTGATGTCCCCTCGGCCAGCAGGTGGCCGAGGATCCGTAGCCCCGGTAAGCGCAGCGCCACCGGGGAGACATACCGGCACGCTGGCCGGACGACAGAAACGCAAAAAGCCCATCCGGCAGGATG